>NZ_JAAVTO010000005.1 GCF_013185065.1 Adlercreutzia sp. ZJ473
ATTTGGATTTTTTTGCTCTTGGATGCGGCCAACCGTGCCGAATGTCATCGACCCTTCACGCAGCCCCAGCTCTTTTCTTTTGGCGGCTCTGCAATCATCCGAATAAGAAAAACGCTTTAAATCGATAGCGTTTGAAAAAGTCGTGTATTTGTTAGAAGCCACAGCACGCTTGCCGAATCTCGCCAAGCCTGCTTTTAGAGAGCACCCAAACATGTGATCCGCGATAAATCTAGTTGGATAAGAAAAGACACTCCACATAATCTTATGGAGAGAAAGCCCCTCTGAAGCCAGATGAGAATGTGCGATTGCGTGACAGCCAAATTTTTTTGCTATAGCCAAGTAAACAGCCGCACTGCTTCCGATATGACCATGAACAACGCGGTATTCAGGATGTTCCGAAAAGAATTGAATACATTGTCTACGATAGCTGGCAATATTGAATCCATCTAGCTTTTCTATGGAATAGATTTTGCCGCCCAAGTCACGAATCTCGTCATCGAAATAGCATTTCTCTTTCGTATGAACCAAAAAATCAAACTGAACCAGGGAGCGATCAATCGATCTATAAAGATTCATAATCATCGATTCCGCTCCCGCGCCATTCATAGACCCAATTACCTGGAGAACCCGAATAGGCCCGTTGTTATCTCCACTGCCACGGTATAAGCTAACTGCATCTTCCATTTTGCTTGAAACTTCGTTACAAACAGCCTTTTCAGGCACGCCATTCAGCTCTACCATGAGACGGCTCTTCTCTCTTTATTGGCGTTCTCCAGTTTTGTCCATATACCTGACATAAATAACCCTCGGGATTCTTTACGGTAAAGTAAGCCTTCCCGGAATAACCAACCAAATCACCATCGCAACAGTTTGGTTCTTTAAGCTCTTTTTCAAGAGAATAAACTGAGGAAAAATTAACCAAGTATTCGGCTTCGCTGAAATCTACCGTATGCTCTATTTTCCAAAGCAATTTGCGATATCTCGACATCGGCGCAAGCCTGGCAAAACCGCCAAACACTTTGCGAAGCAACAACCCTCCACCCGAAAGAGTTGTGTTTTTAGAATCAAAGTGATATCCGATCTTTTCCAGCTTTCTTACCACTCGATGCAAACCGTACAACTTTTTTGCATTATCTGCCCGAACGCCATCCAATGGAAAAATATCTAAGAAGACACCATAATCTTCAGGGCACACCAAATCAGGTTCAGAAAACTGCGTTCTGGTGCTCACAAATTTCCCCACGCCATACCATGCATAATCCGGTGCATTTACATCAAGAAGCTTGCAGTCAACAGATGCGGGCGTCAGAGCGATCAGTCTATCAAAATCAGGACGAGGCATATACAAATCAATATCGTCATCCCATGGAATAGGGCCGTCATGGCGTATAGCCCCAAGCACAGCACCATACGCAAGATAGTATCGCAGTCCGTATTGATGGCATATGGAAACAAACTCATTCAGGAGTCTGATCTCTTCGCTCTGTATTTGCCCCAAAGAGAGGGTTTTTGTCTTATCCACACAATCACCGATGCTTTATCCAATAGTATTCTCCGTGATCCTGTCGAGGACGCTCAACGGGCACAGACCAATTCTTGCCATACACTCTCTCTAAATATTGTTCTGAATCAAACAGCACAGGAAACGACCGTCCTTCGAAATCTACGAATCGTCGATGGCGCATACCGTTTATCGGCGTGCACTCCTTTTCATATCCATAAGCCGAAAACATATTTGCGATCTGTTGAGTTCCTTTTTTCGGACAAGCTGTCGCAAATCGGTAGATAAGCTTGTCATATGATCGCTCAGGAATAATACGTCCGGCAATCCCAGCAACGCGCCTCAAACCTTTATGAGAAACCCATTCGCAATTCTCAAAATCAATAACGTAAGCACTATTCCTGACACCACGCAAAAAACGGCAAACTTGGTAGTGAAGCCTAGAGCGAACTCCGTCCAATGGAAAAACATCTATGAAAACGCCACCGTCACAATTTGACTTTTTCATAGACCGATCAACCAGGGACGTCCTCTCGCTGACAATCTTCACCCAAAGACAGCCATTACCCCCCTCCACCAATCTACATTCATTCATCCGTGGAGCCAGCGTAATTAATCTGTCATATTCAGGTCGCGTCATAACAATATCGATATCATCATCCCAAGGAATAAAACCAGCGTGTCTTACTGCCCCTAGCAAAGTTCCATAAGCAAGCGAATACGTTAAGCCGCTAGAAGCGCATACGTCGTCGAACTCGCACAGCATCCTGTATGCTTCAGTCTGAATTTCTTGCAACGTAAGCTGGCGTAAAACATTTCCGCAATCTTGATCTGCTTCCATAATGCCCTTCAATCCACCCGCAATCCTCTAGAAGTCATCGATTTAGTTTTGTGGCCTTCCTGAATCTGGTGTTGTTTTGTCAATTTCTGTCCCCGTTTCGGGTCCAGCAACACGACTCTTATGGAGAATTGTGTTGCCCACCTGCCCTGACCTGGGGTATTGCGATTTCATGCGGCAACTTTCATGCTTGTCTCGAGCTTCCGAGTAAACCTACCGACAACTATTTCCGATAGCGCGGATGCCGAAGCGTATCGGAAGCGGGAATAAGGAGGGCGCAGGGCGCCGACACCGCCCCACACCCCCATTGCGGCATCTGCGTCATCGGAGGATTGGAGAACTCCCGTGAACAGCAGAGAGGCCAACAGGAAAAGAAGGCTCGCATATACAGAGGGCCTGCTGCCCGACGCATACGCAAGCGAGTGCGTAAAGCCCGACGGAGATGTGCTTTCTGCACATGAAGTCGAACTCGCCGCACTTGAAAGAATCAAGCAAAACGAACACAGCGCATGGGACGTACTGTGCGTTGAGGCACTCTCAGAGAAGTGCTTCTCGCGCGGATGTGCCTTTAATGATGGTGCAATTGAAGACTGCCCCGGGTGGTGCAGGTTTGCCATCTTAGGATTTGAAGGCTGGGTGATGGCCTCATGAGCAGGATACGCCCAGCAGATGTTGGCCTGCCGAACAGCGTCCGCGTCGACAAGGCAGGTCCGAACGCCGACTTTACCGACCTCCACGTCACTATCGATGCCCCCGATCTTGCATGCCCTGGGTGCGGGCGCACCATGACGGGACACGGCAGCTATGCCAAACGCATGGCGCACGTCGTGGGCGAGACGCCCTGCGCATTGACTGTCAAGGTCAAAAGGCTCAGGTGCAGAAGATGCGGGGCCACGAAAAGCGCCGACGTCCCCTTCGCTTCTGCCGTAAGCCCCGCCATCACCGATGCGCTCGAGGAACACGTCATCAATCTTTTGAGGAGAAGGCAAACCATCACCGAGGTGGCATGTGTCCGCGACGTCTCGCACGACACGGTGCGCCTTGTCGTAAACGGCGTGCATATCAAAAAGCCAGCACTTCCCTGCATAATGCTCATAGACGAGATACACGCCATGAGCTACCGGGAATCCGACACGGGAAAGCAGGTTTGTGCGTTTTGGGCCTGCGCCTACGACGGTGCCACAGGATATCTGATCGATGTCATTGAAGGTAGAGACGCAGATGATATGGATCAGTGGTTCAAGCAGTTCGGACTCGATGAGCGCAAACACGTCGCCTTCTTCTGCTCGGACATGCACGACGCCTGCCTGAACGCAGCAAAGAAGTGGCGTAGGCTCGCATGCATAGGAGTTGACCGGTTCCATGTCGCAAAGACTGGTGTTTCCTGCATGGATGATGCCCGGTGTCGTCTGCAGAAGGGCGCGAGCAACGGAGCCGACATTAAGAGACGTCACCGAAAGCTTGCGGCCAACCGGGGAAAGAGAAGACGTGAGCACAAAGACGCGCCGTGGATCGAGGTCGAGAAGAAGACGATATGCGGCATGCTCGCCATTTGCGATACCAAGCACTCTCACCTCAGGCAGGCCTACCTGACACTTCAGCTCTACTACATATGGCAAGACCATCACTGGACCGACAGATGCGAATGCGAGAAGGCTCTTGACAGCTGGATTAGCAAGGCAAGCGCGCTCGAGGTGCCTGAGATGAGGAGATTTGCCAAAACCGTCGCCAGGTACAAGCGCTACCTGGTAACGGCAACGATAAGTCATATCAACACGGCACGGGCAGAGTCGACCAACGACAAGATCAAGGAGCTCAAACGCAAAAGCCGCGGGTTCGGCACCTTCAAGGAGACCAGAAGACGACTGCTCTTGGCCTTCGGTGCACCGAATGCTGTTGAGGGCGCCACTGCCTACACAAGGAGGAAGAAGGCTCAAGCCGCTGCCTTTGTCTCCAAATCTTCCAAGCGCAAGAAGAAGCGCTAGGGGCTGAGTGTGACGCACTTGCCTGTGCCCGGAAGCCCACCTGAGCTCAAGGTCGCATGATGTCGTTTTCCTGGTTGGCGCGCCCGCCTTCCCGAAGTCCACAAGTTTGACGCTTGAGGGCAGACCGCCGACACCCTCCGACGCGTCTCCGCAGAGCACGTCGACCCTCCAGCCGAGAGCGGACAAGCCTGCGACGAGATTGGACATTACACGCTGCACGCCACCCATCCCTCCGAGGGGCATGAGCACAGTTATCTTGGATTCGCGAATCGCGCCCATGGCGTCAGCTTGCGACCCTCGCGTACACAAGGGCGGTCTCTCTGATGGCCGCGCCAAGCTCGAAGCGTCGCACGGACGAGAGGGCGCCCTCGGCGAGGCGCGGCCCAAGACTTGGGTCTCCCATAAGCTCGGAGACCGCGGAGGCGATGGCCTCAGGCGTCGCCTCAGACAGCAGCAGCCCGTTCTCCCGGTCGACCAACAGGTCGGGGTCGACGCCGCGGATGGAGCTCGCCACCACGGGCAGGCCGCTCGCCATGGCCTCCATAACCGAGACGGGCAGCCCCTCGTGAACGGAGGGGAACACCAGGCAGTCGCATGCGGCCATGATGCCGGCCATGTCGTCGCGGAAGCCCAGAAGCGAGATGCGATCCGAGACGCCAAGCTCCCTCGCCTGCTCTAGCAGGCTCTCGCGCTCGGAGCCCTCCCCGCATACCACCAAGCGAACCGCCCCTGGCAGCAAGGGAAGCGCCTCCACTATGGCACGCTGGTTCTTGCGTGGGATGAGGTCGCCCACCGACAGGATCGCGAAGTTGTCATCGCCGATTCCGAGCTCACTGCGCTTGGGCCCGCGCGGCTTCGCCGCCGCGAACCGGGAGAGGTCCACGCCGACCCCGGGCACGTACTCCACCCTGCAGCGCGCGAAGCGCTCGGCACGCTCGTGGTCCTCGCGGTTGATGGTCACGAGCACGTCGGTGAAGTGGCTCATGAGCCTCTCGACCGGGTACCAGAGGAGCCAGTTGGCCAGGGGAGCCCCGTCGTAGAAGTGGAAGCCGTGCGCGGTGTAGACGACCCTCGTGCCGGTTCGGCGCGCGTCGCGGGCCGCGAGCCTCGTCAAGACTCCGCCCACGGGGGTATGGGCGTGCACGAGGTCGAAGCGCTCTCGGGAGAAGAGCTCGCACAATTGCCCATAGGCAACGAAGGTCTGCTTAGAGAACGGGCTGCGCGCGAAGTCCACGTTAACGAAGCGGTCGCAGTACGGTATCTCGCAGACACCGTCCGGGTAGTCGTTTCTGGCCGCCACCCAGGTCTCCCAGCCCTGCTCCTTGAACCACTTGAGGTAGGGGATGTGGAACTTCGCTATGTGCCCTCGCACGAGCGTCGCGCTGAACAGCACCCTCCCGCGGCCGGGGAAGCCGGCGAGCCTCGCGGCGTCGCTCACCTCGCACCCCTCCCCGTGCCGAGGACGCCGAGGGTGCGCAGGACGAGCCCGAGGTCGAGCGCGAGGCTCCTCTTCTCGATGTACTCCAGGTCGAGCACCACCTTCTCCCTCGGCAGCAGGTCGTAGCCGCCGCTCACCTGCGCGAGGCCGGAGAGGCCCGGGCGCACCTTCGTGCGGTAGCGCCAGCCCACGATCCTCTCCTCGAACGCCTCGCAGAAGGCGGGGCGCTCCGGGCGCGGGCCTATGAGGGACATGTCGCCCCTGACGACGTTCCAGAACTGCGGGACCTCGTCGACGCGGTGGTCGCGCATCCAGCGGCCGAAGGGCGTGACGCGCGGGTCGCCGTCGGCCGCCCAGCGGGCGCCTAGCGCCTCGGCGTCGGCGTACATGGAGCGGAACTTGTACACCCGGAACACCCTTCCGCCCCGGCCGTCGCGCTCCTGCGCGTAGATCGCGGGCCCCGGGGACTCCGACTTTATCCTGAGCGCCACCGCCGCCATGGGGAGCGCGAGCACTATGAGCGCCAGCCCGCACGCGCACACGTCGAACGCGCGCTTCACGGCTCGGTACCCCAGGCCGCCCGCGACATGCGGCTCCTCGAGCACGACCACGTCATCGCCCGGCAGGAGCCTCCTAAGCACGTCGGCGGGGATGCCCCCCTCGCGCAGGCCCGGCTCGTGCCTGCCGGCCGCGTCGGCCTCAGCCGCGGCCCTGCGCTCCTCGGGCGTGACGCAGCCCTCCGCGACCTGCGCGGCGACGCTCATGAGCAGGCCCCCGCTTCCTGCCGGACATGTTGCCGGACATGTCGGGTCTGCTGGGTCAATTGACCCAGCGAGCCATCCGGACGCGGGGCGCGGGGCGCGCCCGAGGCGGCTCGATGTACCGAATCAGGGACAGAAGCGCGCCCGCAGGCCGCACCGCGCCCGCAGGCCGCGCCGCCCTCGCCATCGCCCCCCAACTTCCTGAAATCGGCCTTTTCGGAAGTCACGGCGCGCGAGAAAGCGCAAACCGACCCGCGCGGCCCGCGCCTGACCGGCTGGCGGCTGTTCGCAGACGCCAGCTCCATGTGCAGGCCCACGCAGACCTCCGTCCGCCAAGCCGATCGGCCCAGCGCCGCTTCACCCAGCGCCGCTTCAGCTATCTCGTTTTCAGGCTCTTTTTCTGACAATCTCTAAGCCGACTTTTGTCGTTATGGCTCTTCCGAACATCTGGATCTCCAGATACGCCAGCCGTTTGTGGCGGTTGATCTTCTTGATCCAGCCGGCGTGGTTCATGAGCGGGCCCTTGAGAATGACGACCTCGTCGCCCTCTATGATTCCCTCGGACATGCCGATCACGCGATCGTTCTTCGTGGTGAAAGCGCTAATCCATGCGATATCGTCCGCTTGCAGCGGGATGAACGCGTCGTCGTTGCCCAGAAGGCGCGTGAACGCCGGCACGCGACGCAGCTCGTACTCAACCTGCTCCACGCAGTCGGTCACCACGATCAGATAGCCCGGGAACAGAGGCTTCTCGCAGCTCTGCCATTCGCCGCGGAACCTCACCATCGTCAGGTAGCGCGGAACGAAGCACTCCTGCACCAAGCTGTTGCTTACCAGCTGGCTGATCAGGCCGCATACGGCGTCTTCCCGCCCAGCATACGTCTGCACCACGTACCACATAACGCGCACGTCCTTCTTCAGACATGGCTTCGCCCTCAAAGCGCAGAAAACCACAGCCTGCCATGCTCCTGCCCACACGCCGAATGCCGCGAAAACGCGCATGCTGCGCATGCCGCCCAAGGCGGTCTTGCAGGAAGACATGACAAAGCTTTGGCCTCGCTGGGCCTCGCCATTGCAATAACGCTATTCACCGAACGATGCGCGCACGCGGCGTCGCTCCGCTCTCATGTCCACTCGCAACCACCGCCCGTAAAAAAGCTGTCGCTCCCGTGGTTCTCGAATCCAGCCACGAAACGACAGCCCAACCTGCTCATACGGCCAACGCAAAAGCCCCTGAGCCGAAGCTTCGCGCAGACTTGCGCGAGCAGCGGATAGTTGCAGAAAAAAGTATAGCAGGGGGAGAATTTTCGCCCATAATCGTTTGTTACACTAATGAAGTCTTTCGATACAGACAGGCACGCGAGAGCATGAAACAGGCTCTGGCGCATCGTGCTTTGAGGCAATATGGGAGGGCCCTCCCGCGTGCCCGAAAGCGTCCGAGAGCGTCCGCCTCGCATGCCCGAGAGCGTCCGGAAGCACCCGAAAGAGTTCGCCCGATCTCCTCTCGCAAGCAGCTCAGCAGGGAAAACGATGCGTAACTGACGCCTTTTCTGCAACGAACGAACCGCCTGCCCCTTTGCTTTCGCTCTATAATGGATACGCTTGTATTAAAAGCACAGTTATCGGCTCAAGTAAGCGAGGTACCCATGAAGAAGAAGATAACATCTGTCTTGTGTGCCGCCATGCTGATGTTGGCTCTGCCGACGCTGGCATGGGCGGCACCCAGCCCGTACAACTCCGGTACGGTGAACAGCACCGACGGCACACAGACGTCGGTCAACGTGAGCTGCAAGGGCGGCGAGGTTAAAGTTACCCCGGAGCAGGCTGGCACGACGGCGTCGAACTATAAGGAGGGCGCTGTCAAGGACGCCCTGGTCACCACCTTTGAGATCACGGCTGTGGGCAACGCTGACGTCTCCGATCTGAACGTCACCGTCAGCGTTGGCAAGCAGTACGCCAACATGATTGCTCGCGTTTACATCCAGCACGGCAACGACATCAACAATGCCACTAGCACCGATTACAAGGAGGTCAAGGTTGCCGCTGACGGCACCGTCTCCTTCACGATGGACGGCCTCTCTTGGGTGACCATCGCCATTGCAGAAGGCCAGACTCCTGCGGGCACTGCCACTGGCAGCGCCACCACTGGCAGTGCTGCTTCTGCTGACAAGGCTCCGCAGACTGGCGTTGACTTCACAGGCACTGCGGGCGCTGCCATTGTCATGACGGCTGCCGCTGGCTGCGTCGCTGTGGCCCTCCGCAAGAAGGTCACCGAGTAGCGCATCTGCTACCATCTGCATCACGTCTCTGGCTTGAGCCGAGATGTCTGGTAGACCCAAGAAGGGACCTGCGAACAACAGGTCCCTTCTTTTCTCACGATCTACGGGTCTCAGCCGAGCCTGATGAACGAAGGACCCCCGCAACCCCGCTTGGGGAGTCCTTCGTTCATCAGAGGGAGCATTGAACAGATCTGCCGATCACATAACAAGGAAGCGCACGCATACATGACCCAAAACGACAACATGAGGAACGTCGGAGCGAAAAGTCCCGCGGGCAAGCCGGGCAAGGTTGCGACGTCAGATGACTTCTCTCCGCGCCACATGAAGAAGGGGCCTGCCCTTGGCAAGAAACGCTCGATAACCGTTCTCGCCGTGGTGCTCGTGGTGCTCATTGTCGGCGTCCTCGCGTGCGTAGGCTATATGGCGTGGCAGAAGTCCGAGCTGGACCGTTCCGCGCAGGAGATCAACGCGCAGCCCGTACCTGAGACCCCTGCGCAAACTACCTCGACTGACGACCGCATGGAGAACCCGATCGACTTCGCGTCCCTTAAAGTCGAGAACCCTGACATCTACGCATGGATCTACATTCCCAACACCAACATCAACCTGCCCGTCCTGCAGCATCTTACCGATGACAACTTCTACCTCGACCACAACGTCAACGGTGACTACGCCGTCGAGGGGGCCATCTACTCGCAGTCGCTGAACGCAACGGACTTCTCCGACCCCGTAACGCTGCTGTACGGGCACAACCTGCTGAACAACACCATGTTCACGCAGCTTCACTACTTCGAGAACGCCGACTTCTTCAACGAGAACGAACTCATGTACCTCTACACGCCGGGACACATCCTGACGTATCGCATCATCTCCGCATACCAGTACGACGACCGCCATATCTTGAACTCGTTCAATTTCTCAGACCCTGCCGTCACCCAAAGCTACTTCGACTACGTAGCCAATCCCGACGCGCTCATTTGCAACGTGCGGCCTGACGTGAAGCTGGACGCCTCAACGGACAAGATCGTGCAATTGAGCACCTGCGTTAGCGGGTCGTCGTCCTCAAATCGCCGGTACATCGTGAGCGGGGTGTTGACTGATGACCAAGCAACCTTCTAGCGCTCCCCACGGGGCGCCTCAGGGGCGCCAGGACACCCGAGCACCTCAGGGCTCTCAGGTGCCTCAAGGGTCCCGAAGCGCAGCCGCTGCCTCGCGCGCCCAGAAGGCTTCTGCCTTATCCGCAGCTGCAGGCACCTCCTCAAGCCCCCTGCAGGAGGAGGTGCTCATTCGCAAGCGGAAGAAGCGCCATGCGCGCCGCAACAAGCACCTGCGCATCGCCCTCATCGTGGTGGCCGTGGTCGTCGCGCTCGTCGGCGCCAGCGCCTTCGGCGCGTGGAGCCTGATGAAGTCCGGCGAGAAGAACCTCCGCCAGCAGGCGACCGACATCCAGACGGCGGACAACGCCGTGACGTATGACGAGGGCAAGACCATCGAGCGCAACGGCCATACCTACAAGCTCAACGAGAACATGGTCTCCATCTGCGTCATCGGATACGACCGTCGCCAGTCTGACCAGACGGGACACGCGGGACAGGCCGACGTCATCATGGTGCTGGCGCTTGACACCGCAACCGGCAAGACAACCGCCATCGGCGTTCCTCGCGACAGCATGGTCGAGGTGGGCGAGTACGTGGGCGAGGCGTTCCTCGGCATGGATACCATGCAGGTGTGCCTTGCGTACAGCTACGGCAACAACGACGTCACCAGCTGCGAGTACACCACCGCCATCGTGCAGCGCGTGCTGTACAACATGCCCATCTCCTACTATTACGCGCTCGACATGAGCGGCGTGAGCGTCATGGCCGACGCGATCGGCGGCGTAGCGCTCACCCCCCTGCAGTCGATTCCCGACACGAGCATCGAGAAGGACGTGCCCACCGTGCTCTTCGGCGACAACGCCCTGAAGTACATCATGTGGCGCGACCACTCGAACCTCAACTCGTCGCTTGACCGCCAGGCACGCCAAGTCCAGTTCTTGGAGGCGTACGCCTCGCAGGCGCTCACGGCAGCAAAGGGCGACGTGGGAGTGCTGCTCGACCTGTTCAACACGGCCGCGGCCTACTCAACCACCAACTTGGGGGCCAGCGAGTTCAGCTATCTCGCAAGCTGTTTGGTGTCAAACGGCATCACCGAGCTCGAAGTCGTGTCGCTCCAGGGCGAGATGACCCAGGGCGAGAAATACGCCGAGTTCATCCTTGACAAGGACGCTGTGTACCAGACCGTGCTCGACGTATACTACACGCAAGTTGACTAAAGACTGCAAGTTGACTAGGAATGAGGAGAGACGTTTATGACCCTGCTTGAGCTACTGCAGCTTTTACGCAAGAAATGGTATCTTGTGGTGATTTTCCCCCTCGTGTTCGCCGGATTGGCGGCCGGATACTGCTGGGGGTTCATGTCGAATGACTACACATCGGACGTGTCGCTGTACGTTTTGGCGAAGAACGAAGCTGGTGAAACCTCGAGCGGCGTCTCCTCTTCCGACATGACCGCCAGCCAGCAGCTTGCAAACGACATCGCCGTGCTGGCCGAGACCAATCGCGTGACTGAGGCGACCGCCAAAGCTCTGGGCATGGAGGACCTCGACGACTTCGAGGTCGAGGTGAGCTCGGCTACCACCAACCGCGTCATCACGCTGAGCGTCACGGGCAAGAAGCCCGAGTCCGCAGCGCTCGTAGCCGACGAGCTGGCCAAGCAGGTGTCCACCGCTGCCGTGGAGGTCATGGACGTGCGCGCCGTCAACATCGTCGACCAGGCGCAAGTCCCCCTGACGCCCTCGGGCCCCAATCGCATCATGTACACCGCCGTCGCCTTCCTGGCCGGCCTGTTCGTCGCCATCGCGCTTATCGTGCTCCTCGACCTGCTTGACACCACCGTCAAGTCCGACGAGGAAATGGAAGAGCTGTTCGGCTTGCCCGTGCTCGGCAACATGCCCACCGTGAAGAAGGGGAAGTAAATGGGCAAGAAGAATCACAAGAAGCTCGGCCAGTTCGAGATATCGGGGCTGCGCAACGCCTCGCAGACGCTTTTGGCCAACATCCGCTTTGCCTCGGTTGACGAGCGCGTGAAGACCCTCGTGATCACCTCGTCGACGCCTGACGAGGGAAAGACCACCGTCTCCTCGAACCTCGCCCTGGCCATCGCCTCGGCGGGCCACAAGGTGCTCATCGTCGAGACCGACATGAGGCGGCGCTGCCTCGCCTCCATGCTCGACCTGCATCCGCGCAACGGCATCTACGCCGTGCTGTCGGGCGACGCCCAGCTGGATGACGTGATCGTCCCCACGAAGTACGACAACCTGTACTTCATGGACGCCGAGCCCAACATCCCCAGCCCTCCGGACCTGCTGTCCACGAAGCGCTTCTCCGCGCTGGTGGACAAGCTGCGCGAGACCTACGACTTCGTCATCTTCGACGCTCCCCCGCTCGGCGCGTTCGTTGACGCGGCGCTCATCAGCAACCTGGTTGACGGCACCATCCTGGTCGTGCGCGAGCGTCGTGCGAAGAGGACGGCCATCGCGAACTCCATCCAGCAGCTGCAGGCGGCGAACGCGCGCATCCTCGGCGCCGTCATGACGTTCACGAGCGAGACCAACTCGGATTACTACTACGCCTACTACAACGAGCAGGGCGAGCGCGTCAAGAAGAACGACTCCAAGGCTTCTGCCCTCAAGGCCACGCATGACCTGATTGATGACGACATCGACGCCTGGGCGCGTCGCGCGGGCGTTGAGACCACCCACGAGGGCCGCGAGGCTCGCGAGCGCCGTGAGCGCGCCCGCGAGCAGCGTGCCGCCGAGCAACGCGAGGCGCGTGAGGCTCGCGAGGTGCGCAATGCCGGCAACGTCGGGCGCGTCGGCGGCGGCAACGGACGGCCGCAGAACAACAACCCGCGATCCAACAACCCGCGGGCAAACGCCGGCATCGGAGCGGGCTCCTACGGCTACGCAGGCAGGGGAAGCGCGCCCTCGGGCGGCAACCCGTTCACGCCGGGCGCCTTCAAGCCCGCCGCCCCTGACGGGAAGCAGCCGCGCCACAAGAGCAGGCGCATCTAGCGGGCTGAGCGGATGGACTTACGGACAGGCCTGCCATGTTTGACGTTCACTGCCATATCATCCCTGACGTAGACGACGGCTCGCGCGACATGCGCGAGTCCGTCGCCATGCTCAAGGAGGCCCGCGCCTCGGGCATCGACCGCATCGTCTGCACGCCGCACTGCCGCTCCTCGAAGTTCAACTACGAGCGCATCGTGGACCACTTCGAGGCGCTCTATGCCCAAGCAGAGCAGATGGGAATCCAGCTTGACCTGGGATTCGAGGTGTACTGGGAGAAGCTCGCCGAGCTCGGCCTAGACACCGCCTCCGCCCTGTGCTTCGAGAACACCAACCTCATGCTGCTCGAGTTCTCCTGCGGCTCGCTTCCGGCAAGCTGGCAGCGCATCGTCTACGAGCTGCAAGGAGCCGGCATCCAGCTGATCATCGCGCATCCGGAGCGCTACCGACCCGTCCAGCGCAACATCGAGATCGCCTACGAGATGAAGGAGATGGGCTGCCTTCTGCAGCTGTCCGGCAACTTCGTGGAAGGCGGATGGCGCAGCCAGCGGCGCAAGACAGCCCTCGAGCTCCTCAAGAACAACCTGGTGGACTACATCGCCTCGGACGCCCATTGTCCCGAGGACTACGAGAGCTACCGCAAGGCGCTGCAGATCGCCCAGAAGTACTAGCGAATGCCTGCGATTAGCGGGTACCTGGCGGACGCCGAGCGCAGGCGCGCCTGGCGAGCGCGGCCTTACAGCTTGGCGCCGCAGTTCCAGCAGACCTCCGCGTCAGCCGGGCACGTGCTCGCGCACTTCGGGCACGTCACGTGCGCCCGCGGCATGCTGTCTTCCGGCTCAGGCGCGCCCTTGAACGTCACGCCCGGCCAGTCGCTGCGCGTGGTCGACTCGATCACGTCGAGACCCGATATGTGCAGCGCGCCGTCCTCGTCAAACGCGCCGTTGTCTGCCTTGATCTTCGATGCGGTCATAATCGCCTCGCTTTCCTGCGCCCCTTCGCGCGTCTCATGTCGTTCCCCTGCGATCCTTCGCGTTCTTCGCGTCGTGCTCACGGCCCTTCGCGCTCCCTCGCGCTCTTCGCGTCACGCTCGCGGCCCTTCGCAATCTCGCGGCCCCTCGCGCGTCTCATGTCGTGCCCTATCGCGTCGCCCTCATTAAAGCATGCTCATACTCCTGTTCCACGATACTCCCGCAAATCTGCAGACCCCCTGGTCGTGACATTGGTTTTCCCATCGGTTACCATAAGCGAACCGTCTCGAAACCGCAGGTAAGGAAACGCCATGAACTTCCACGTCGCCAGCTTCAAAGCCGCCTACGGAACCTCCGCCCAGCTGCCCGCCTCGGCACGGCCCGAGGTGTCGTTCGCGGGGCGCTCGAACGTGGGCAAGTCGTCGCTGCTCAACAAGCTGATGTACCGCAAGAACCTGGCGAAGGTGTCGCAGACGCCCGGCAAGACGGCCACCATCAACTTCTACGACGTGGACGGCTACGACTTCGTGGACCTGCCCGGATACGGCTACGCGAAGGTGGCGAAGTCCGAGATCCACCGCTGGTCGGAGCTGATCGAGGGCTACTTCAACCAGGACCGCGCCTTCGCGCTCGTGGCCTCGCTCATCGACATCCGCCACGATCCCAGCGCGCTCGACCGCAACATGGTGGAGTTCCTGAAGTCCGCCGAGCTGCCGTTCGCCGTCGTGCTCACCAAAGCCGACAAGCTCTCCCGCCAGCAGCAGATGAAGCAGCGCGCCGCCATCAAGAAGGCGCTCGACCTGCCGAAGGGCACGCCGATGGTGGTGACGTCGTCGGAGAAGGGCGACGGCATCGACGAGCTGCGCGCGCTCATCACGAGCGCCATCAAGGAGTGCGAGGAGACGAGCTTCTGAGGAAACGTGCGAAGGGCGCGTCATCAGGCGCCTGGCAGCGGCCGGCGCCCGCCCGCGCGTTCCTTCGCAAAGCACAGGGAAACCGCGCGTCCGCGCCCTCGTCAGGCGCCGACCGCTTGAAGACAGGAAAGGTAGAACCACCCCATGACCACCACCGCAGCCGCCCCCGCGGCCACCGCCCCTGAAACCACCGCCTCCGCGGCCTCCACAGCCGACTTCGACTTCGAGAGCCTCATCATCAGCATCCCCGACCACCCCGAGCCGGGCGTCGTGTTCAAGGACATCACGCCGCTTCTGGCCGACGCGGAGGGGTTCGCTGCCGTCGTCGACGCGATCGCCGGACATTTCGCCGACCGCGGCATCACCAAGGTGGTGTGCGCCGAGGCGCGCGGCTTCATGGTGGGCGCGCCCGTGGCCCGTGCGCTGGGGGCCGGGTTCGTACCCGCGCGCAAGCCGGGCAAGCTGCCGCGCGAGTCGCTCTGCGAGGCGTTCGAGCTGGAGTACGGCACCGACGAGCTGCACATCCACACCGACGCGCTGACCGCCGACGACGTGGTGCTCATCGTGGACGACCTCGTGGCCACGGGCGGCACCGCCAACGCTCAGGTGCGCCTCATCGAGCGCTTCGGCGCCCAGCTCGCGGGGATGGGCTTTCTGATGGAGCTCGCGTTCCTCAACCCGCGCGAGACCATCGCCACCGCCACCGACGTCGAGGTGTTCTCCCTCGTCAAAGTGCAGTAGGTCGCGCAAACAGCGCGGAAGCGCAAAAGGGCCCCGCCATCTGCTGCAAGCTCGCGCAGGTGGCGGGGCCCCTCGCTCTTTTCTTCGCTCTTTCTTCTATCTATCGGATGGAGACGTTGCTCGCGTAGGTGTTCTTGTCCTTCAGCACCACGTCGTGCGCGCCGCCCTCGACGATGGAGGTGGAGGACACCACGGTGAGCTTGGCCTTCTCCTGCAGCTCGGGGATGGTGAGCGCGCCGCAGTTGCACATGGTCGCGCGCACCTTGTACAGCGTGAGCGCCACGTTGTCCTTCAGCGGGCCGGCGTAGGGCACGTACGAGTCCACGCCCTCCTCGAAGGCCAGCGACTTCTTGCCGCCGAGGTCGTAGCGGCCCCAGTTGCGGGCGCGCGCCGAGCCCTCGCCCCAGTACTCCTTCATGTAGGTGCCGTTGATCATCACCTTGTTCGACGGGCTCTCGTCGAAGCGGGCGAAGTAGCGGCCGAGCATCACGAAGTCGGAGCCCATGGCCAGCGCCAGCGAGATGTGGTGGTCGTACACGATGCCGCCGTCGGAGCAGATGGGCACGTAGACGCCCGTCTCCTTGAAGTACTCGTCGCGCGCCTTCGCCACCTCGATGACCGCCGTGGCCTGGCCGCGGCCGATGCCCTTCGTCTCGCGCGTGATGCAGATGGAGCCGCCGCCGATGCCGATCTTGATGAAGTCGGCGCCCGCCTCGGCGAGGAAGCGGAAGCCCTCGGCGTCCACCACGTTGCCCGCGCCGATCTTGAGGTCGTCGCCGTAGTGCTCGCGCACCCACTCGATGGTCATCTTCTGCCAGTCGGAGTAGCCCTCGGAGCTGTCGATGCACACCACGTCGACGCCGGCCTCCACGAGCGCCGGGATGCGCTCGGCGTAGTCGCGCGAGTTGATGCCCGCGCCCACCATGTAGCGCTTGTGGGAGTCGAGCATCTCGTTGGGGTTGGACTTGTGGGAGTCGTAGTCCTTGCGGAACACGAGCGCCACCAGGTGGTCGGCGTCGTCCACGATGGGCAGGGAGTTCAGCTTGTGGTCCCAGATGATGTCGTTGGCCACCTTCAGCGTGGTGTCCGCCGGCGCCACGATGAGCTTCTCGCGCGGGGTCATGAAGTCGACCACCTTCTCGTCGAGGCTCATGCGGCTCAGGCGGTAGTCGCGCTCGGTCACGATGCCGAGGAGCTTGCCGTGCGCCGTGCCGTCATCGGTCACGGGCATGGTGGAGTGGCCGTAGAGGTCGCGCAGCTCGACCACCTCGGCGAGCGTCATGTCGGGCGAGAGGTTGGCGTCGGAGGTGACGAAGCCGGCCTTGTAGTCCTTCACGCGCTTGACCATGGCCGCCTCGTCCTCGATGGACTGGTTGCCGTAGATGAACGACAGGCCGCCCTCGGTTGCCAGCGCCACGGCCATGCGGTCGTCGGACACCGCCGCCATGATGGCCGACACCATGGGGATGTTGAGCGACATGGGGCATTCCTCTTCGCCCTTGCGGTACTTCACCAAAGGCGTTTTGAGGCTGACGGCAGTCGGCACGCAGCTGGAGGGCGTGTGCCCGGGAACCAGCAGATACTCGTTGAACGTGCGCGATGGCTCATCGTAGTAGTAGGCCATGTCTGTGTGCTCCTTCTCTCATTCAGACGCGTTGACTCTCTCCCCCTTCGCGCGCGATGCGGCACGTCCCGCAGCGCCGATGCGCCTGCGCTTGCGCTGGCTCGCCGGCTCGCGAGCGTGCCGATACGCGGATGCGCGCGAATCAGAATGATTGCCCATTATAAAAGCCTGACCAGCGCAATTCCACCGAGAATAGCGAAGTTTTCGAGAGCATCCGCAAACGGCACACGGGTATGCGGCGCCTCGCACACGGGTGGCGGGCAGCGGGCGGAGCGGAAGCGGAAGCGCCCGCCCCGCGCCTGGTGAGAGGCGCGGGCGCAGGGCGGGCGGATGAGGGAGTGAGGAAGTGCGGCGAGCGTGGGCGAAGGGCGGGCGCGGGCGAGGTGCGCCAGCGAGCGAGGTGCGCGGGCGACATGCACGCAGCGCCTCGCGGACGGCCAGCTACTTGCGGTCGAAGAAGGGGCTCTTCGAGGAGATGCTCACCACGATGCCGTACACCTGGCGCACGTCCTCGCCGAGCATCCCCAGGCGCTGCGCGGCGAGGCCCGCCGAGAACATGACGCGCGTGTCGACGCGGTGGTCCGTCGCCGTCGCGCAGGCGGACCCGAGCGCGATCCCCACGTCCACGCTGTTGATGGCGCACGGCACGCCCTGCGAGCGCCCCTCGCAGGTGGCGAAGCCGCAGTGCCCGCAGTTGAGCCCCTGCGCCTGCTCGCGCGTGCCGACGAGCACCACGCACTCGCTCGCGCGCACGTTGCCCGCGTCGCGCAGGAAGAACTTGAAGCCCGTCTCCTCCGACACGCGCTCCATCTCCTGCGCGAGGCGCTCGGCGTCGTCGCCGTCGACCACGGCGCACTCCACGATGTCGACGCCCTTGCCCTTCGGTGCCGTGCGCGCCGCCACCATCATCTTCTGCGCGATGTCGACCGCCTGCGCGTGCCGCAGGTCGCGTTCGTTCATGATCATGGGATTCTCCTCGTCTCTCGGAAGCTCGTTTTTTCTCTCTCCCCTTCCTTCCTCCCGTTTTCTTCTGGCGTGTTTTGCGAAACACGTTTCGCAAAACCGCCCGAGTGTTTCACGTGAAACACTCAGGGCAGTCGCGCGCAAGCTCATGCGCGGAGGCCGCGCGAAGCACGCGGATCAACACGCGAGGGGAGCAGGGTCGCACGCGGATCAACACGCGGAATTGCGCGCGAGGGGGAGGCGGGGTCGCACGCGGAGCGCGCGGACTGCGCTACGCGTTCAGGAGGAACGCCTCGTAGCCACGGCGCGCCTCGTAGATGTCGGCCTTGCTGGTGACCTCCCACGGCGCGTGCATCGAGAGCACCGGCACGCCCGAGTCAATGACGTCCATGCCGAAGCGCGCGGGGATGTACGCGATGGTGCCGCCGCCGCCCGCGTCGACTTTGCCCAGCTCAGCGGTCTGGAAGCTCACCTGCGCATCGTCCATCACGCGGCGGACGCGCGCCACGTACTCGGCGCTCGCGTCGTTCGAGCCGCTCTTGCCGCGCGCGCCCGTGTACTTGTTGAACACGAGGCCGCGGCCGAGGAACGCGGCGTTCTTCGCCTCGAACACGCTCGCGTAGGCCGGGTCGAGGCCCGCGCTCACGTCGGACGAGAGCATGCGCGAGTTCGCCAGCGCGCGACGCAGAGGCAGCGTGCCGCCCTCGCCGACGAGCTCCATGACCTCGGCGATGGCGTTCTCGAAGAGCATCGACTCCATGCCGGTGGCGCCCACGCTGCCGATCTCCTCCTTGTCGACCAGGACGGTCACGGCCGTGCGGCGCGGGACGGGCGCGCCGTCGGCGGCCAGCGCCAGCTGCGCCACGAGCGACGTGTAGGCGCACACGCGGTCGTCCTGCCCGTAGCCGATGACCATGCTGCGGTCGAATCCCAGCTCGCGCGCGCGGCCGGCGGGGACCACCTCGAGCTCGGCGGAGAGGAAGTCCTCCTCGGAGATGCCGTACTTCTCCTCGAGCAGCTTGAGCGCGAGCGCCTTCACCGGCTCCTTGACCTCCTCTCCCTGGTCGTTCGTAACGTCAGCGAGGGTTTCCGTGGTGCCCGAGATTGACGGGCTGGCGGGGGCGAAGCCTACTTCGGTAGGCGAGCCTCCGTCAGCGTGGCAAGATTGGGTGCCACGGGAAGCCGCAGCGTCGACTTGTCCGCTCGTCCCGTCAGGGCGAGCGGAACAGCAGAGCGGCCGGTTCCCCACGAGCAGGTCGAGGTCCTCCCCCTCCACGATCTTGTTGCCGTTCTTCTCCATCTGCGCGCGGCCGAGGTGCGGCAAAAGGTCGGTCACGCAGAACACCGGGTCGCCCTCGCCCTCGCCGATCACCACGTCGACCACCGTGCCGTCGGTCTTCGCCACCACGCCGTGCAGCGCGAGCGGCAGCGCCACCCACTGGTAGTTCTTGATGCCGCCGTAGTAGTGCGTGTCGAGCAGGGCGAACCCGTCCTTCTCGTACAGCGGGTTCTGCTTGAGGTCGAGCCGCGGCGAGTCGATGTGCGCGCCCAGGATGTTCATGCCGTCCTGCAGGGGCTCGGAGCCCACGTGCACGAGCACGATCGCCTTGCCGTGTGCGTGCGTCCACACCTTGTCGCCCGACTTGAGCGCAAGCCCGTTCTCCACGCATGCGTCGAGGCTGCGGTACCCCGCCTTCCCCGCCAGCTTCACCATCTCCTGAGCGCACTCGCGCTCGGTCTTGCACTTCGAGATGAAGTCGATGTAGTCGGCCGCCAGCGCGTCAACCTCGGCCAGCGCCGCCTCGTCGTACTTCTTCCACGCCACCCCACGTTCCATGGATCCACGTTCCTTCCCGAAGGCGCGCCCGCCTCGCGCGGGTGCGGCCCTCGCAGCCGGCTTTCGCGGCTGATCAGTTGCCCGTCATGTCTCGCCGCCCATTATACGGCGTACGGCGGTTTCGCGCGAGCAGGTCACCGTACGGATGTTTCACGTGAAACATTTGCGCGCGCAGAGCGTTCCGCCCGCTTCCGCCGATTCCCGTCGGCTTCCACCTGCTTCCGCCGATTCCCGTCGGCTTCCGCCAGTTTTGCCGGTTTTGCCAACTTCGTTGAGCTCTCGCCAGACCGCCGTCGACTTCCCGTCAAACGTCGGCCAGCCCCAAGGCGCTTGTCGAGCATCCGATGGAAGTTATCCGCGGTTTACGTCCTTTTCTTGTCGTGGAATATCGCCGCGCGCGCTGGCACCCTGAGCGCGGCGCTTCTATAATGTGCGGGATCCATCAACGGGGCATCACCCCAGGAGACGAGGAAAAGGAGCTTTACATGAAGGTTCGCGCGAACATCCCCACCGCCGACAACTCCACCAACTTCAACATCGTGGCTGACAGCACCACCACCGTGGGCACCACGCTCGAGAACCTGAAGGCCGCCGTGTGCGGCGAGACGGGCGCTTCCGCGAAGTACGCCGCCTGCGCCGTCGCTGCGCGCGAGCAGGGCTATGACCAGATCGCCCGCCTGTTCGAGGCCACTTCCGCCGCCGAGCAGGTGCACATCGGCCTCGAGGCCGCCGTCATCAAGGGCATGGAGCCCGACTACGAGCGCCCCGCCGCGCCGGCTGCCGAGGGCGCTGCCACCGACCTCAACCTGATCGCGGGCGCCATGGGCGAGATCTACGAGACCTCCGACATGTACCCGGCGTTCATCGCGAAGGCCGTCGAGGAGGGCGAGAAGAAGGCCGTGCAGGTGTTCACCCGCGCCAAGCTCGCCGAGTCCGTGCACGCCGAGCTGTACCTGCAGGCGTACAACGACATCGACGCCGCCGATGACGACGCATACTACCTGTGCCCCGTGTGCGGCTACATCCACAAGGGCGACGACTTCGACAAGTGCCCCATCTGCCTCTGCCCGAAGGACAAGTTCAAGGCTTTCTAGCAGTTTGTTCCGTCGTTGCTGACGCAACAACGTGCGTGGGAGAAGGACTGCTGCGGCGGTCCTTCCTTTTTTCGGCTGCCGCCCCAGGTCAGTTTGCTATCCCCAGGTCAGGATGGGCTTCCCGCCAAGGGACTCCACGCGGGCCCCCAGGATGCGCCCCTCGCTCACCTGCACCTTCGCTATGCTGCGGGGAGAGCCCCCGCGCGGGAGGGAGGCCGAGCCGGGACAGATGAGCAGGCTGGCGGGACGCGCCTCGGGGCCTGTCTCGAGCTTCGGCACGTGCGTGTGGCCGTGCACGAGCACCTGCGGGATGGGGTCGCCCGGCGCCAGCGCGCTCGACCCCGCGTACGTGATGCGCACGTCCTGCGGGTAGTGCGCCACCAAGAAGCGCACGCCGTCGATCACGGGGCGCGCGAAGCGCGTGACCGCGCTGCCGTACTCGGGAAAGTCGTTGTTGCCGAGGACGGCGGTCACCGGCGCGATGCACTCGAGCTCGCGCAGGATGGACGGCCCGCAGATGTCGCCCGCATGGATGATGTGGTCGCAGTCAGACAGCGTCGCGAAGGCGCGCGCGTCAAGCGCGCCGTGCGTGTCAGATATGATGCCCACCCATGTCATGGCGTCCATGATAGCATGCGCCGCACAGCGGGAAGGGAGCGCGCGGCCAAACGCCTTCGCGCAACACGAGCGCCACACGACGCAGGCAGCTCATCGCGGAACGCAGGCACCTTGCCAAGCGCCGAAGCGCCTTCGCGCCCTGTACGGCATGCCGAGCGCCATCGCGCCTTGCGCAACGCGCGGCCAGACGCCTTCGCGCAACGCCCCGGCCAACAGCCGTCAACGGCCCGGTAACCGTGCGGCGCTCCCGCACTCGCAGGGCGCGCGAGCTGGCATACTTCTCATCGCGGAATGGAAACGAAGCAAGGGTCACCTTGCTTTCCCATCCTTTCCTTCTTCTCTCTCCTTAGGCGCTGGCCTCATCCACCAGCGCCGCCCGAGAGCCGCCCTCCCCGGCGACCTCGGGCCGATGCCGCCGCCAACGGCATCACTCCTCCTTTTAGGGAAGGCGGCCCCACCCCCTGGCCGCCTTCCCGCATGCTTGCAGAAAAAATCCGGCATTTTGGCAGAAATCTTCAGATATTTGTCGATTTCTGTGACATGGAGCCCATCTGAAGTTGCCACTCTGCTCATTACGAAAAGATATCGCAGCTGCGATCAGGTACTTTGCACGATAGAATAATATCGCAAGTGCGAAAGCTGCCCTCAGCGGGCAGCTGATCGACAAATATCTGAAGATTTCTGCCAAAATCACCTAGAAAATCTGCACGGCACGCGGAGCATGCAAAACACGAGGCGCGCTCATACGACGACAGAGCGCTGGCGCAGCGGCACGTGCTCGTTCGGCACACCAGGACTCGTTGGCGCAGCGACATGCCGAGACGTCCAGCGCAGCAACGCCAGGGTGCAGCACCCCCGCCCTTACAGCTCGATGCCGTCCTCGGCGAGCAGCTGCGCGATCTGCGCGCGGGCCTTCCCCATCTCCTTGTCAATGTCGACGCCCTCGGCGTCGAGCCCGTCGGCCACCACGTAGCGCACCTCGGGGATGCCGAACATCTCGGCGAGGGCGCAGATGTAGTCATAGCCGAGGTTGCGCGTAAGGCGGCTGCCCGCCGTGGTGAGGTAGGTGATGCGGCGCGCCTGGCACAGGCCCTCGTAGCGCGCGTCGGGCGTGAAGTGGAACGTGACGTTGTCCACGCTCACGTGCTCGATGTAGGTCTTGAGCGCGGCGGGGAAGGTGAGGTCCCAGTACGGCGCGCCGATGACGATGTCATCGGCCTCGGCGAACTGGTGGGCCAGGTCGAACACGTCGTCATCATACACGCCGCGGCGCTGCAGCTGCGAGCGGAACGCCACCTTCTGCGCCGACAGCGACGTCAGGTGCAGCTGCTCCAGGTTGACCTCGCGCACCACCGTGCCTGTGCGCTTGACCGCGCCCAGATACGCGCGGCACAGCTGCAGCGTGCGCGACTGCTCGCCGCGAATGCAGGCGTTCACAAACAGAACCATCTTGAGATCCCCCTCGTCCCTTCGCTCACGCGTTGCCGCGCTGCCTCGCCCAAAGCCGCATGGCAGGCTAATTGGGTGAGCGCCCATGGTACGCCCCTGCGCGGGGAAAGGAGGGGCGCGCTGCCGCGCCTCATGTCAGCGGGCGCTCCGGCTTCGCCAACGGCAAAAGAAGGAGTACGAAAAGAAGAATATCGACAGCATGAGGCGATCAACGCCTGTCGGCCAGCATGCGCCCGAGCGCTTGCGACAATGCATGAACTTCGCCAGCGGCGCCCCGCGCAGCTATCACGGTACCGTCAGCGACGCCCCGCGCAGCTCTCGCGCTTCGCCAGCGGCATCCCGCCCGAGCCCTACTCGGTGCGCGCGAGCACCTCGAGCGCTGACGCGTACCCGCCGGTGCCGTAGCTCAGGCACTTCGAGACGCGGGCGATGGTGGTGGCGGAGGCGCCCGTGGCCTCCTCGATGACCGCGTACGACTTGCCCGCCGACAGCAGGCGCGCCACGGCCAAGCGCTGGGACGTCTCGCGGATCTCGCGGATGGTGAACAAGTCCTCGAGCAGCGCGAAGATGGTGTCCTCGTCGTCAAGCGCGGACAGCACGCGCAGCAGGTCGTCCACTTCCCTCGTTCTGATCTCGCTCATTCGCCTCTCGCCTTCTTCACCTTCATCTTTTATGGCAGACCTCGTGCTGTATAAAGTCAGCAAAGACGCAACAACCCGTACTCGATGGACTCGACCAGCGCGTTCCACGACGCCTCGATCACGTTCTCCGACACGCCCACGGTTCCGTAGCTCCCGCGGCCGTCGGCTGTTGTGATGGTAACACGAGTGATGGCGCCCGTGCCCTGGCTTTCGTCGAGCAGGCGCACCTTGTAGTCCACGAGTTCCATGCTGCTCACCTCGGGATAGCATTCGCTGATGGCCATGCGCAGCGCGTTGTCGAGGGCGCCGACCGGGCCGACGCCCTCGCCCGTGGCCACGATGCGCTTGTCCCCCACGTGGATCTTCACGGTGGCCTCCGAGGTGGCGTCCTTCGCGAGGGCGCCGGTGTCCTCGCGGTCATCGATGATCACGCGAAGGCTCTCGAGCGTGAACGCCGGCTGGTACGTGCCCAAATGCCGACGCAGCAGAAGGGCGAGCGAGCCGTCGGCCACCTCGTAGGTGTAGCCGCGCGCCTCGCGCTCCTTGATGTCATCAAGGATGGCCTGCACGTCGACGCCTGCGTCGATCAGGTCGATGCCGAGCATGGCCGCCTTCTGCACGAGCGACGCCTTGCCCGCCAGCTCGCTCACGAGCATGCGTGCGCCGTTGCCCACGGCCTCGGGGCGCTCGTGCTCGTACGCCTCGGGGAAGCGCGCGATGGCGCTGGCGTGCAGGCCGCCCTTGTGGGCGAACGCCGACGTGCCCGTGTAGGGATGGTGCGCGGGCACCGACACGTTGCACAGCTCCGCCACGTACTGCGCCAGGCTCGTGAGGTTGCGCAGGCTGCCCGCGCCCACGCAGGTGACGCCGCACTTGAGCTCGAGGTTCGCGATCACCGTGAGCAGGTCGGTGTTGCCCACGCGCTCGCCGATGCCGTTCACGGTGCCCTGCACCGTCGACGCGCCGGCGCGCACGGCCGCGAGCGTGTTGGCCACCGCGCAGCCCGAGTCGTTGTGGCAGTGGATGCCGAACGCCTGGCCGGGGAAGGCGGCGACCACCTCGGACACGACGCGCTCGACGTCGAAGGGAAGCGCGCCGCCGTTCGTCTCGCACAAGTCGATCGAGTCGGCGCCGGCCTCGTGCGCCGCGCGCAGGCACGCCAGTGCGTAGTCGGCGTTGGCCGCGTAGCCGTCGAAGAAGTGCTCGGCGTCGAACACCACGCGCCGGCCCGCCGCCTTCAGGTGCGCCACCGAGTCGGCGATCATGCGCAGGTTCTCCTCGAGCGTGGTCTGCAGCGCGCGCGTGACCTGGGCGTCCCACGTCTTGCCCACGATGGTGACCACCGGGGCGCCGCACGCCAGCAGATCGGCCAGCCCCTGGTCCTCCGCGGCGGGCACGCCCTTCTTGCACGTGCTGCCGAACGCCGCGATCTTCGCGTGGGCGAGCGGCATGGCGCGCACGGCCTCGAAGAAGGCGATGTCCTTGGGGTTGGAGGCGGGGAAGCCGCCTTCGACGTAGTCGATGCCGAACGCGTCGAGCCGGCGCACGATGCGCAGCTTGTCCTCGAGCGACAGCGTGATGCCCTCGCACTGCTCGCCGTCGCGCAGCGTGGAATCGTAAGTGTAGACGCGCTTGTCCACGGTACCTCCCCTTCGCGTCTGGGCGCGGCGCGTGCGGGCTGCACGCGAGCTCGCAAGCCCGCAAGCCGTGCGCGCGAGCTGTGTTGCGCATGGACCCGCACGCGCCCGCAAGCCGCACGCACCCGCGAGCCGCACGCACCCGCGAGCCGCGCTGCACGCGAGCCGCGCCCCGTTTGGATCAGATCATCTTACCGCAAACGAGGCGCGCCGGCAGGATCGAAAAGAGGAGGCGAAGGGAAGGGATGCGGGCGCCGCGTCGCGGCAGGGGCGAGGACCGGCCGCGCCATGCCAGCCGGAGACGCAGCGGCCATGCCGGCCGGAGACGCGGCGCCTGCGGTGCCGGCCGGAGACGCAGCGCTTGCGATGCTGGCCGAGGACATGAGGCGCTGACAGCCTTCCTGCACGTCAACGCACGGGAAAAGGGCTTTCGCCAAGGCGCCAGTTGTGACACAATCATGCCCTGAAGCATCATGCCGCACACCACGCCCGATCAGCGGGAACGCGACGCCCAATCGACAGGCGCGCCGCGCCCGGCCGACAGGGGCGCGACGCGCGGAACCCAAGCACGCAAGGAGCGTCCCCATGCTCAACTTCTTCCATAGGAAAGACCCCCGCGACTCCGACGCCGCCTCCGGCAGCGGGACCGCCCCCGACGCCGCCTCCGGCAGCGACGCCGAGCCCGAAGCCGCGCCCGAAACGAGGCGGACCCCCCAGGAAGTGCTCGCCGCATTCAAGGAGGCCCCCTTGCCCGACGCCATCGACGGGCTGCTGTTCCGCGTGTCGATGGCCGCGCCGGGCGAGGACGACGTCACCTCGTTCGAGCGCTACGCCGCGCGCCTGCTCGCCGAGGCCGGCGCGGCCAACCTGCGCCCCATCGCCGTCGAGCACCCGATCGAGCTGCGGCACCTCTCGCTCACCGGGCTCTACTGGATCAGCTTCGACGCCAGCTCCATGACGCCCGAGCAGCGCGCCTGCGTGCTGCGGGTGGAGTCGGCCCTGAACCGCCTCATCCTCGTCAGGCAGACCGTGCGGGCGGAGGCTCGCACCATCTTCCACCCCGAGTCGGCCTATGCGCAGTGGGACTGGCAGAACATCCGCTCCATCACGCGCTTCGCCGAGACGCGCCTGGCCGAGGCCGAGAAGGAGAACGAGCTGCTCACCATAAGCGGCGCGACCGGCGCGCGCGGCGGCAACTGGGACGTGAGCACGCGCTTCGCCCGCTCCTGCGAGTCGCTCATGCTGCCCTACCGCCTCGAGTACCGCTTCGACGTCGACACGACGTCGGGCGCGGTGGTGGCCGACGTCACGCTGCCCTGCCCCGACCAGATGCCGCGTTCGCGGTGGGTGGAGAGCGCGGGCGCGTGGCAGGACTGCGCGAGCCAGCAGCCCGCCGCCGCGGCCGCCTACGCGCTGCGCCTGGCGACGGTCATCGCCGCAGCCGCCTTCGGCTCGAGCGTGGGCATCACGCGCGTGCTCATCAACGGGCACGAGAGAGGCCTGGACAGCGATGCGGTCCTCTCGCTCGAGTTCGACCGCATGGCCTTCGTGATGGGCGTCATGCCCTCCGTCAAGGAGGGCGCGATGGCCGCGCCAGGCACCGAGTGTGACCCTGCCACGCTGTTCGGCCTGATCAAGCCTGCGAAGTTCGCCATATCGCCCGACGCGTCCGGGCACAACCTCCCCGTCGAGCCCCTCGCCGCGAACCTCCCCGAGCGCCGCATCCCCCTCGCGGAGGACACGCGCGCGCTGCCGCCCGAGCTGGCCGAGACGCTGCACGCCGACCGCGTGTGCGACCTCGACGTGCTGAGCGAGCAGGACCTCGCCATGCGCGAGCGCTTCGAGGCCGCCATGGCCGACCGCGACGACTCACCGCTTCTGGCCACCGCGCAGCTCGAGGACATCGTGCAGAAGGGCGACGAGCTCACCGCAGCGAACCTCGCCGCCCTGCGCGAGGAGAACCCCGAGGCCGCCGCAGCCGGCAAGGTGGCGCCGCTGTACTGCGAGGGCCTGTTCGCACGCTACCTCGTGGGGCTCGGCGCCGAGCCGGGCATGCGCTACGCCCGCGCCTCCGACATGGCGCACGCGGCCCGCACGGCGCTCTCGCACCTCTACACCGACATGGGCGACACAGACGGCGGCATCGCGCAGGCGAAGGCGTGCGTCGAGATGGCGCCGTCGGGCCCGTCGGCCTACCAGGACCTCATCACCGCCTACGTGGAGGCCGACCGCTACGACCTCGTGATCGACGTGGCGAAGCAGGCGCTGCGCTACGCCGTGATCGACGACAGCGTGTTCTACCTGTACTACCGGCTGGCCTACGCGTTCTGGCAGACGGGTCGGCGCGAGGAGGCCGCGGCGTGCTACAGCCGCGTGCCGCGCGCGTCGAGCATGGGCGAGCCCGCCGCGCGCGAGCTGTCCGACCTGCTGCGCGAGATGGGAGACCGCGACCCGATGGACAGCTCCGAGGCAGGCGCCGTCCTGCGCACCGCGGGCGTCCCGATCGCGCCGACCGACGAGGCCGTCGAGCTGATGGCGGAGGCCCTGGTGAGCCTGTGCGACGCCGGCCTGCCGCTCGCCGCCGCCCCCATGGCGCGGGTCATCGGGCACATCAAGCGCAACGACATCATCAGCTCCGTGGCTGCGTCCCTGAAGGAGGGAGCATAGCGGAGCCGCGGCAAATCACCGAACACCGACAACGGCCTGCGCGCACGCCCGCCCGAACCGGCGGCTCCTACGCGTAGAACAGGATCTCGTTGTAGGTGGGCACGGGCCAGAACTCGCGCTCCACGATGATCTCCATGTTGTCCACGGCGGCGCGCAGGTCGTCCATCACGGGGATGATCTCGTGCGCGTTCATGTCCGCGCGCTCCTGTTGGTCGGCGATCTCAAGCGACGCGTAGTGCAGCTCGTGCAGCTTGTTGAGGTGCTTGCTGATCTCGGCCGAGCCCTCGACGAGCGCGCGCAGCTTCGCCTCCTGGCTCGACAGGTCAGCGTCGGGCATCGCCGTGCGCACCTCGGTGATGTGGCGCGCCACCTCGGCGGCGAACTTGTTGACAGCCGGCAGGTAGTCGCGGCGGGTCAGGCGCTTCATCGTGCGGATCTCGATGTTCATCACCTTGTTGTACTTCTCGAGCTTCACCTCGTAGCGGCTGCGCACCTCGGTCTCGGAGAGGATGCCGAACTCGCTGAACAGGTCGATCGACTTCTGGCTCACGAGGCACGGCAGCGCGTCGGCCGTGGTGTGGTTGTTCGCCAGACCGCGGCGGGCGGCCTCGACCGGCCACTCGTCGGAGTAGCCGTCGCCGTTGAAGATGATGCGCTGGTGGTCGCGCAGCGTCTGCTTGATGTAGTCGATGGCGGCCGCCTCGAGCTCCTCGCCCGACTTGCCCTCCATGACGTCGGCGAACTCCTTGAGCGACTTCGCCATGGCGGCGTTCAGCACCATGTTGCAGTCGGAGAGGTTCTGCGTCGAGCCGGGCATGCGGAACTCGAACTTGTTGCCCGTGAAGGCGAAGGGGCTCGTGCGGTTGCGGTCGGTGTTGTCCTTGAGGAAGTTCGGCAGCACGTCGACGCCGAGGTCCATGGCCACGCGCTCGGCCGAGGTGTAGTCGTGCTCGTCGATGAGCGCGTCCACCACGGCGCCCAGCTCGTCGCCGAGGAACATGGACACGATGGCCGGTGGCGCCTCGTTCGCGCCGAGGCGGTGGTCGTTGCCCGCGCTCGCGGCCGACATGCGCAGAAGCTCCTGGTACTCGTCGACGGCCTGGATGACGCCGGTCAGAAAGACCAGGAAGCGCAGGTTCTCGATGGGGTTCTCGCCCGGGTCGAGCAGGTTCTTCTTGCCCGCCGAGATGGACCAGTTGTTGTGCTTGCCGGATCCGTTGATGTTCTCGAACGGCTTCTCATGCTGCAGGCACACCAGGCCGTAGTGGCTGGCCAGAAGGCGCATCTTCTCCATGGTGAGCAGGTTCTCGTCGATGGCGCGGTTCGTGTTGGCGAAGATGGGCGCCAGCTCGTGCTGCGCGGGGGCCACCTCGTTGTGCTTCGTCTTCGCCGGCACGCCGAGCTTCCACAGCTCGTCGTCGAGCTCCTTCATGAACTCGTTGACCGTGGGGCGGATGGCGCCGAAGTAGTGCTCCTCGAGCTCCTGGCCCTTGCACGGCGGGTAGCCGAAGAGCGTGCGGCCGGTGAGCACCAGGTCAAGGCGCTGCTCGTAGTCCTTCTCGGAGATCAGGAAGTACTCTTGCTCGGCGCCGAGCGTGGTGGTCACGCGCGCCGGGTACTCGCCGAACAGCGCGAGCACGCGCTTGGCCTGCTCCTCGAGGGCCTTCATGGAGCGCAGGAGCGGCGTCTTCTTGTCGAGCGCCTCGCCGGTGTAGGAGCAGAACGCCGTGGGGATGCAGAGCACCTCGTCCTTGATGAACGCGTAGGACGTGGGGTCCCACGCCGTGTAGCCGCGGGCCTCGAAGGTGGCGCGCAGGCCGCCCGAGGGGAACGAGGACGCGTCGGGCTCGCCCTGGATGAGCTCCTTGCCCGAGAAGCTCATGATGGCGCGGCCGTCTCCGCAGGGGTCGATGAAGCCGTCGTGCTTCTCGGACGTGATGCCCGTCAGCGGCTGGAACCAGTGCGTGTAGTGCGTGGCGCCCTGCTCGATGGCCCATTCTTTCATGGCGTGGGCGACGACGTTCGCGACCTCGATGTCAAGCGGCGCGCCGTCTCTGATCGTTTTCATGAGCTGCTTGTAGGTGGCCGATGGGAGGCGCTCCTGCATCGTGTGCTCGTTGAAGACCATTGAGCCGTAGATCTCTGATACCCTTGCCATAAAAGTGTCGCTCCTCACTTGCGCTCAAGCGGATGTCTCATGCACGGCGCCGACCTCGCAAAACGTCGACGACGCATGGAGATACGATACCATGCCCGCGCCGAAAAACCCTCGGTAACTTACCCTCATCAAACTACTGGCCGAATGTTTCGGGAAGTTTTCAGGCGGGAGAAGCATATGTAACGAAAGCGGGCGCGAGGAGCGATGGCGCGGGAGCGGGGGCGGGGCACGGACAAGCGAGGCGGGCTGAGGCGGGCGAGCGGGCAGGCTCTTGCGAAGGCAAAGCAATCTCCCTATACTGTATTACATGTAATACCATCCTGTTGGAGGAGGGATCATGGAGTCAGTGCTCACCGTTCGCCTTGACGCGGAGACGAAGGAGCGCGGCACGCGCGTCATGAGGCGCTACGGCCTCACTCCCTCGCAATCGGTCAGGGAGCTCTTCGCATACGCCGTCCGAAACGACGCCCTCCCCTTCGAGAGCGCGCCGAAGCCCTCGCGCGAGGAAGCTGCCCGGCGCATCGCCGCATTCGACGCATGCCACACGAAAGAACCGCTCGGCCTTTCCGACGAGGAGCTTCGCGACCTGCGGTTGAGGGAGCGCTATGGACTTGATGATTGACGTCAACGTCATCCTCGACCACATCGGGAGACGCGAGCCGTTCTACGAGCTCTCGCGCCGCGTGTGTCTGCTCGGCATAACGGGCGAGGCGAATACGTACATCTCAGCTAACATGGCAACCGACGTCTACTACCTGCTGCGCAAGGACTACGGCAGCTCCGAGGCGCAGCGCATGATCGAGGAGGACCTGTCGTTCCTGCAGATCGTGGGGATCACGCCCGAAGACGTGAAGGAGGCCCTTGCGCAGAAGTGGAGCGACTTCGAAGACTGTCTCGTCGCGCGCTGCGCCAGCAAAGTCGGCGCCGACTACATCATCACGCGCAACGTGAAGGACTTCGCCCGCTCCTCCATAAGGGCCCTCACGCCCGAGCAGCTCTTCGCCGAGCTCGAGGCCCGCGGAATCATATACGAGGAAGTGCCCTGGTAACAAGCGCGGACGAGCACGTAAGACACAGAGTGCAGGAACGTACGCCTTCACCGCGCAAAAGGAAACGGCCCGCCAGGTTGCTGGCGAGCCGTCTGCTGCAAAGCGTATGCCGCTGCGTAAACTAGCGCTTGCTGAACTGCGGGCGCTTGCGAGCCTTCTTAAGGCCCGGCTTCTTGCGCTCGACCACGCGGGCGTCACGCGTCAGGAAACCGGCCTTCTTCAGCTCGGCGCGGTAGTCGCCGGCCTCGAGCAGCGCGCGGGAGATGCCGTGGCGCAGCGCGCCGGCCTGGCCCGAGATGCCGCCGCCGTTGATGCGGGCGATCACGTCGAAGTGACCCTGGGTGTCAGTCACCTTGAAGGGGGTCTTCGCGTAGTTGAGCAGAGCATCACGGCCGAAGTACTCGTCGCCCGAGCGACCGTTGATCGTCACCTTGCCGGTGCCGGGAACGAGACGCACGCGAGCGACTGCGTTCTTACGACGGCCCGTGCCGTAGTACAGAGCTTCATTCGCCATGATTAACCCTCCATCTCAATCTTGCGGGGCTGCTGCGCAGCATGGGGATGCTCCGCACCAGCGTAAACCTTCAGCTTCTTGCCCATGGCACGACCCAGCGTGTTCTTCGGCAGCATGCCCTTGACGGCATGCTCGATCACGCGCTCGGGGTGCTTCGCCATGGCCTCCGCGAAGGTCTCGGACTTGAGCCCGCCGGGATAACCGCTGTGACGATAGTAGGTCTTCTGCGCAGCCTTGGTGCCCGTCAGGCGGATTTTGTCCGCGTTGACGATGATCACGAAGTCGCCCGTGTCAACATGGGGGGTGTACTGCGGCTTGTGCTTGCCCTTCAGGATGTGAGCGGCCTTGGCAGCCACGCGACCGAGAACCTGGTCCTCCGCGTCGATGACGACCCACTCGCGCTCAACCTCACCGGGCTTCGCATAATACGTCTTCACTTAAGTTCCTCCAATAAATGCTTGTCCTACATGGCGTTTCACCGCCATTGCTTGCGCGCTGGCGCGCCTTGCAGGATGTGTTTGTTTTCAAAAGTGCAGGTTGCCTTGGCGCTGGTTTCCTACGCCAGCACGCGGGGTGTGGGCCTGGACTCCCTCTTTCCGCGCTCCGCAGCACGCTCTGCGTTTACGGGGCTTTTGAAAGCGAACTTTTGCATTGTATATACGCGCGCGTGAGAAAGTCAACGAGAAATGCGGAAAAGCCGCGAGAATACCCGATGGAGGCTGAGGTGGCGGGGAGTTGGGCGGGGGCTGGGCGGGAGTTGGGCGGGACGTTGGGCGGGAGCTGGGCGGGAGCCGGGCGAGAGTTGGGTGGGACGGGGCGGGGGTTGGGCGGGGCGGTGCGGAAGCGGCGAAGGGGGCAGGTCCGCGCCGGGCAAGCTGCTAGGTTGATGCCGGGTCGACGTTGGACCAGCTGCCGGGCCCGGCGTAGGGTTAGCCTTGGCTAACGCTTATGCTGTTTCCGAATTCGGAATCGCCCCGCTGCTTTTTTCTCTATCATAGTGAGCCGTACGAAACTTTTGGGAGGATTACGCCTCGCGCGACATGCGTGAGACAGCACGGCGCGGACGGACGCAACGCGAGCAGACGGCGCAGGCAGGCACGGCCCGCGAAGAGCGCGCACGTCCTGCGCGGCGCAGGCGAACGCGACTGCAAGCGACGTCGCGCCCGCGCAGACGGCAACGCGGCACGCAGCGCACGAGGCGAGGAGGAGCTTTCGCAATGGAGATGATGGACCCGTTCTGGTTCGTGACGCTGGTCACGTTGCTGTCGGGCGCAGGCGGAACCGGCGTCGGCGGCGTGGTCGGCGCGCTGTGCAAGAGCGACTCGAACCGCACCATCAGCCTGCTTCTGGCGTTCGCAGGCGGCGTGATGACCGCCATGGTGTGCTTCGACCTGCTCGCCGAGTCAGTCGAGGCCGCAGGCGAGGTGCTCGATCCGGGCGTGCTGCTGGTGATCGCCTCCGTGGTGGCGGGCGTGGGCGTGGTGTACGGGCTGAACTACGTGATCGACCGGCGGACGCACGACGAGGTGCCCCACGTGGCCTCCGCCGAGCACCCCAAGACGCACGACGACATCGACGAGCTCATCCACGCCGACCACTGGGCCGAGCACAAGCGCAACAACGACTCGCGCGCGAGCCTCATGGTGGCGGGCGTGGTGATGGCCTGCGCCATCGCGCTGCACAACGTGCCCGAGGGCATGACCATCGGCGCGAGCTTCGCCATATCGGACAACCTCATGCTCGGCACGGGCATGGTCATGGCCGTGCTCATCGGCCTGCACAACATCCCCGAGGGCATGGCCGTGAGCGTGCCCCTGATCTCGGGCGGCATGGGACGCGCGCGCGCCGTGGCGCTCACGGCGGCCTGCGGCCTGCCCACGCTGCTGGGCGCGTGGCTGGGCCTGTGGCTCGGCGACGTGGGGCCCTTCGGCCTGGCCGCCAGCCTCGGGTTCGCCTCGGGCGCCATGCTCTACGTGGTGTTCGGCGAGATCATCCCCCAGTCGGTGCTGATGTACCGCAGCAAGGCCCCGGCGTTCGCCGTCATCGTGGGCCTCATGCTGGGGCTGCTCATCATCTTCGCCTAGTTAGCTAGACGGCGGCGAGCGCCTGGTCGAGGTCGGCGATCAGGTCCTCGGCGGCCTCGATGCCGCACGACAGGCGAACCAGGTCGGGCGAGATGCCGGCCGCCGCCAGCTCCTCGTCGTTCATCTGACGGTGCGTGGTGTTGGCCGGGTGCAGCACGCAGGTGCGCGCGTCGGCCACGTGCGTGGCGATCTGCGCGAGCTTGAGATTCGCCATGAACGTCTCGGCCGCCGCGCGCCCGCCGGCCACGCCGAAGCTCACCACGCCGCACGCGCCCTCGGGCAGGTACTTCCGCACGCGCTCGTACTCGGCGTCGCCCTCGAGGCCGGGGTAGCGCACCCAGGCCACCTTCGGATGCGCGGCCAGGTGCCGCGCCACCGCCAGGCCGTTCTTCGCATGCTGCGCCATGCGCAGGTGCAGGCTCTCGAGGCCCATGTTGATGAGGAACGCGTTCTGGGGCGCCTGGATGGAGCCCAAGTCGCGCATGATCTGGGCCGTCGCCTTCGTGATGTAGGCGCCCGCAAGCCCGAAGCGCTCGGTGTACACCACGCCGTGGTAGCTCTCGTCGGGCTGCGTGAGGCCGGGGAACTTGTCCGCGTGCGCCGTCCAGTCGAACTTCCCCGAGTCCACGATCACGCCGCCGACGGTGGCGCCGTGGCCGTCCATGTACTTGGTGGTGGAGTGCGTGACGATGTCGGCGCCCCACTCGATGGGGCGGCACAGAATCGGCGTGGGGAACGTGTTGTCCACGATCAGCGGCACGCCGTGCGCGTGCGCGGCGGCGGCGAAGCGCTCGATGTCGAGCACCGTGAGCGCCGGGTTCGCGATGGTCTCGCCGAACACGCACTTCGTGTTGGGCCGAAACGCCGCCTCGAGCTCAGCGTCCGTGCAGTTGGGGTCCACGAACGTGCACTCCACGCCCATGCGGCGCATCGTGTGCGCGAGCAGGTTGTACGTGCCGCCGTAGATGGACGCCGACGACACCACGTGGTCGCCCGCGCCCGCGATGTTGAACACCGCGAAGAAGTTCGCCGCCTGGCCCGACGAGGTGAGCATGGCCGCCGCGCCGCCCTCGAGCTCGGCGATCTTGGCCGCCACGTAGTCGTTCGTGGGGTTCGCCAGGCGCGTGTAGAAGTAGCCGGACTCCTCCAGGTCGAAGAGCTTGCCCATGTGCTCGCTCGTGTCGTACTTCCACGTGGTGTTCTGGTAGATGGGGATCTGGCGCGGCTCGGCGTTGCCCGGGCGGTAGCCGCCCTGCACGCAGGTGGTGCTGATCGACTGGGTCATGGGGATGCTCCTTCGGCTTGGGTTAGCCCGTCGCGCGTCGCGGCGCGGCGCGTGCTGCGCGCAGGGCGCGCACGCTGCGCTGCGTCGTGGCGCACAACGGCATCGAATGCGATGATTTGCCTATTATAGTTTTGCAACCGATAGTCCGATGCGCGTTTTCTTCGATAGCCAGTTGCAAGATCTTCGTATTGCGCGCAGCCGAACACATGGCGCCGCCGCGCACGCAGTTCCTTTATAGTGGACGGAACGTACCGTCTGAAAGGATTTCTGCCATGCCCATCCGCATTCCCGACTCACTGCCCGCAACCGCCGCGCTCGAGAGCGAGAACATCTTCGTCATGACGGAGTACCGGGCCATGCACCAGGACATCCGCCCGCTGAAGCTGCTGCTTCTGAACCTCATGCCCACCAAGATCACCACCGAGACGCAGATCCTGCGCAAGCTGTCGAACACGCCGCTGCAGATCGAGGTGGAGCTTCTGCAGACCGCCAGCCACGACGCGAAGAACGTGGCGGCCGAGCACCTCGAGACGTTCTACACCACCTTCGAAGAGGTGCGCGACCGCCACTTCGACGGCCTCATCATCACGGGCGCGCCGGTCGAGCTGCTCGACTTCGAGGACGTGGACTACTGGGAGGAGCTCTGCGCCATCATGGAGTGGTCGAAGACCAACGTGCATTCCACGCTGCACATCTGCTGGGGCGCGCAGGCCGGCATCTACTACCACTACGGCGTGCCCAAGCACGAGCTGTCGCGGAAGGTGTTCGGCGTGTTCGAGCACGACGTGGTCAAGCGCACCTCCCCGCTCATGCGCGGGTTCGACGACGTCTTCCAGGCGCCGCACTCCCGCTACACCGAGGTGCACGCGGCCGACATCGAGGCGCACCCCGAGCTGGAGCTGGTCGCCGTGTCGGACGAGGCCGGCGTCTATATCGCGAAGTCGACGGACTCGTCGAACTTCTTCGTGTTCGGGCACCCCGAGTACGACCGCGGCACGCTCAAGGCCGAGTACGACCGCGACGTGGCGCGCGGCCTCGACATCGCGCTGCCCGCGCACTACTACCCGAACGACGACCCCACCGCCACGCCGCGCTCCACCTGGCGCGCCCACGCCCAGCTGCTCTACACCAACTGGCTGAACTACTACGTGTACCAGACGACGCCCTACGACATCAACCTGACCGGCAAGCACGAAGAGGGGTAGCGCGCATCCGCGGGGCGGCGAAGGGCGCGAAGGGCGGTTGCGGACGCTGGTCGCATTCGTCGCAGCGAGCGCCCCGCGCGGACGCATCGTTTGCAGTTGCGCTCGATCTTGCATAAGCGCATGCAAGCGCACCTCGCAGATACGCGCACCTGCCTGCGAGGTGCGCGGGGCGGAGGCAACGTGTAGAATGTTTCACGTGAAACACTCGTTCTGCCGTCAAGGAGGAAGATTCGCGATGCCAAGCAGCGAGCCGCACGTGCGCGTGGTGTACAAGCCGGTCGTCCCGCGTGACGCTGATGCGCCCGATCCCTTCCTGCGTGCGGAAAACGAGGACGACGACGGTTACGATCCCTACTCCGACCGCCCCGCCGAGCGCGAGCCCCTCTTCGAAGCGAACCCCTGGGACTAGCCGCCACGCGCAACCGCCGCCGATTATCGAAACGCGTTCCGCCACGCACTTTCGCAACGCAACTTTGTGGCATTTCTCACAACGTGTTTCGCAAAACAGCTTCCCGAAGTGTCTTTTCCAACGCGTTTTACGAAACGCGCTTTCGCCGCACGCTTTCGCAACGTGTTACGCGACGTGTTTTCGCCGCCACGTTTCTCAAAACGCACTTTCGCCGCTGCGTTTTACGAAACGCATTCCGCAAAACGTCCCCCAAGGACCCCAGGGACCCCCAGGGGTTCCCTGGGAGTCCCTTACGAGTCCCCGAGGAGCATGTCGACGGTTACCTCGACGAGGGACTCTGCGAACAGGTCGGCTTCCCTCCTCAGGTCATCCCTGGTTGCGGACAAGTCGCAGTCGTGGACGCCGAGCGTGCGGTAGCCGGCCGCATTGAGCGTCCTGATGGCGTAGATCGCGTCCTCCACGCCCCAGGTCTGCTCTCGCGTGGTGCCGAGCGCCTCGCGCGCGCGGTCGTACACCGCGGGCTCGCGCTTCGAGGCCCCCACGTCGTCAACTGACACCACCGCCCGCAGATACGGCGTGAACCCCGCTGAGCGCAGCCCCGCGTCGAGCAGCGGCTTGGGCGAGGAGGACGCCACCGCCAGGGGCACGCCGCGCGCGTCAAGGGCGCGCACGAGCTCGAGCGCGCCCGGCTTCGCCATCGCGCGGTTCTCGTAGTAGTCGCGCATGATCTCGTCGATCATCCGCTCGACGTCGGCGCCTGACTCCCCCAGCCCGAACTTGCCGTGCAGATACGCGCCGCACTCGGGAATGGTCATGGTGGTGAGGACGTCGGTGTCCTCCTTCGCGAGCTCCGCGCCCGCGCGCTCAGCCAGACTTGACTCCAGCTCCCGCCATGCCGCCATCGAGTCAAGCAACGTCCCATCACAGTCGAAAACAACGCCCACGCGCTTCTCCTGCATCAATGCACTCCTTCTCCGCCTCTTAGGCACGTTTGACAAACCACCCTGCGTTCTGCATCTATGAGTAAAGAAGGGGGCCTCTTCGACCCCCTTCGAAACTCCCATCAAACTCGGCTGCCCGCCGGAACCCCGTCGCCTGCCGAGGCTGCCCGCCGAAAGCCGGCTGCCTGCCGAAGCCTCGTCACCTGCCGAAATCCGACCCGCCCCGCCGTCACGCCAACGAGGCAGGCCCGGGCGAAGCTCGCTACTCCTCGACGCGAATGAGCGACGGCTCGGCGTGCAGGACGTCGTCGAGGCCGCGGATCTCCTCGATGACCTCGCGAATCGCACGCTCTTTGGCCGTGTGCGTCACGTAGACGATCTCGACTGTGCCGCCGTTCTTCTGGCCGCGCTGCACCACCGAGTGCACGCTCACGCCGTGGTTGGCGAACACGCCCGCCATGGCCGCCAGAACGCCCGGGCGGTCCGACACGGTGAAGCGGATGTAGTACTTCATCGAGAGCTCTTCGATCGGCAGGATGGGCAGCTCGTCGGTGCAGGTGCATCCCACGATGGGGTCGATGCCCTGCTGCATGTGGCGCGCCACCTCGAGCACGTCGCCCATGACCGCGCTCGCCGCCGCGCCCGCGCCGGCGCCCTCGCCGAAGAACATCGTCTCGCCCACGAAGTCGCCCGTCACGTAGATGGCGTTGAACACGCCGTTCACCTTCGCCAGCTGGTGGTCGACCGGGATCATGGTGGGATGGACGCGCACGTCGATGCCGCCCTCGGTGCGGTGCGCGATGGCCAGCAGCTTCACCACGTAGCCCATGTCGCGCGCCGTCTCGAGATCGACGGGCGTGATGTTGGTGATGCCGCGCGTGTACACGTCGTCCATGGTCACGCGCGAGTTGAACGCGATGGACGCCAGGATGGCGATCTTGGCGGCGGCGTCGAACCCGTCGACGTCGGCTGACGGGTTCGCCTCGGCGAAGCCCTTCGCCTGCGCCTCGGCGAGCACGGCGTCGTAGTCCATGCCGTCCTCGTCCATGCGCGTGAGCATGTAGTTGGTGGTGCCGTTCACGATGCCCATGACCGAGCTGATCTCGTTGGCGATCAGCGAGTGCTTCAGCGGCCCGATGATGGGAATGCCGCCGCCCACGCTGGCCTCGAAGGCGATCTCGCGGTTCTTGGCCGCGGCCGTCTCCATGATCTCCTTGCCGCAGGTGGCCATGAGCGCCTTGTTGGCCGTGACCACGTTCTTGCCGGCGCCCAGCGCGTCGAGCACCACCGTGCGCGCGAACGTGGTGCCGCCGATCAACTCGATGACCAGGTCGATGTCGGGATCGTCGATGATGTCGCGGAAGTTGTCCGTGAACAGGTGCCCCACGCCGTGCGCCTCGGCCTCGGACGGGTCGAGCGAGCACACGCGCGCCAGCTCGATGTCGATGCCGTAGTGGCGCAGAAACGCGTCCTTGTGCTTCAAGATGATGTCGATGCAGCCGCCGCCCACCGTGCCGGTGCCCACCAAGCCAATTCTAACCGCCATGTCGTGCTCTCTCCTTCGTTCTGCCGCGAAGCGCGAATCCCTCGGACCTGCAGGTCTCGCTGAACCTACAGGTCTCGCTGATAGAGATCATTATACGTTTCGCGGCGAGTCACCACGCGCGCGACGCCGTCTTTTACGAACACCACGGCCGGGCGAGGCTGCCCGTTGTAGTTCGAGGCCATGGTGGCGCAGTACGCGCCCGTGCCGAACACGCACACGACGTCCCCCAGGTCAGGGTGCTGCAGCGGCATGTCGACCACCACCGCGTCGCCGCTCTCGCAGTGCTTGCCGCACAGCGTGACGATCTCGGTGCGCGGCTGGCCCGCCTTGTTCGCGATGGTCGGCTCGTAGTCGGCGTGGTAGAGCGCCGTGCGGATGTTGTCGGACATGCCGCCGTCGACCGCCACGTATTTGCGGATGCCCGGCAGCGTCTTGAGGATGCCCACGGTGTAGAGCGTCACGCCCGGCGTGGCCACCAGGCTGCGGCCCGGCTCCACCATCAGGCGCGGCAGCGGCAGGCCGTGCTGCCCGCACAGCTCGCGCACGGCGGAGCAGGTCACCTCGGCGAAGTCCTCGATGGAGGACGGCCGGTCGTCGGCGGTGTAGGCGACGCCCAAGCCGCCGCCCAGGTCGAGCTCCTCGATGACGTGGCCGTACTCGTCGCGGATGCGCGCCATGAACTCCACCATGACGGCCGCCGCCTCGCGGAACGAGTGCAGCGCGAAGATCTGCGAGCCGATGTGGCAGTGCAGGCCGGCCAGGCGCACGTTCGTCGTCTCAAGCGCCGTGCCCACGCAGGTGAACGCGAAGTCATCGCGCATGTTGAAGCCGAACTTGGAGTCCTCGCAGCCCGTGCGGATGTACTCGTGCGTGTCGGCCTCCACGCCCGGCGTGATGCGCAGGTAGATGTCCTGCACTTTGCCGAGGCGCCCGGCGATCTCGCTCACGCGCGCCAGCTCGATGCGGCTGTCCACCACGATGCGGCCGACGCCGGCGGAGATGGCCTCCTCGAGCTCCTGGGGCGTCTTGTTGTTGCCGTGCACGAACACGCGCTCTGCGGGGAAGCCCACGCTCAGCGCGCATGCCAGCTCGCCGCCGCCCGACACGTCGAGGCACATGCCCTCGGCGTTCGCCAGGCGCACGACCTCCTTGTTCAGAAACGCCTTCGACGCGTAGATGATGTCGGAGTCCTCGTAGCGGGCACGGAAGGCGTCGCGGTAGGACTCCATGCGGCTCACGAGGTCGGCCTCGTCGAACACGTAGAGCGCCGTGCCCTGCTCGCGCGCGAGCTCGACCATGTCCACGCCGCCGATGAACAGGTGGTCGTCGCGCACCTCCGCAGTCATCGGCAGCACCGCGCCGAGGTCCATGGTGGTGCGGTTGTCGGGCTGTTTCGTCAGGTCAGAGGCGGGCAGAGACATAGCGGGTCCTTTCGTGGGCCGACTTTCGGCGCCGCAGGGCGCGCAAAGCCGACAGTCTAGCATCGAGCGTGTGAAGTCCACACAGTATACCGTGACGAACAAAGGCGCGTTTTTCCATCAGGTAAATTGTCGGGAAAATATCCGCCGCCATTGTCAAGGAGGTGACAGGCGCGAGGGGCAGGCGCCGGGGGCCGGGCCAGAGGGCGCGCAGAAGGCAGGCGCCGGGAGCCGCGCCGAACTTGAAGCCCTAACCTGCATAAACTCCCAGCCCTCGCCCCGCTCAAAGTCCCCTATAATGGGGCGGAACTATTATCTTTAGCGAAGGGAGATTCCCATGGCAAAGCAGGAACCGTCAATCGACCAGTGGCTCGCGGAGGCGAAGGCCGACCCGAAGGCGGCGCAGTGCGGCATGTTCCTCACGCACAACGGCGTGGTGCGCGTGACGCCGAAGGCGCAGGTGCGCGAAGGCGTCGAGGGCCTCGGCGAGGTGGCGCAGGTCGAGTTCTCCTACGACGCCGCCGGCCTTGAGGCCGCCGTCAACGAAGCGCTCACCTGGGACGGCGTGTACTACGTCCGCGTCTGGCTGAACGAGGGCACCTGCAAGGTGGGCGACTCGCTCATGTACGTGCTCATCGGCGCCGACATCCGCCCGCGCTGCATCGACGCGCTGCAGAAGCTCGTCGGGAAGATCAAGAACGAGCTCGTGGTGGAGAAGGAGATCTACGCCTAAGGCGTGCAGCGCAAGCGCCTGCGCCGCACGCATAGCCGCACCTGCGTCAGGCGCGCGACTCGATAGGCTGCGCGCCTTTGCGTTGCTCGCTCTTTCCTGCAGAATGACGAGCGGAGCCTGCAACGCTCCGACGAGAAGAAAGACCCCTCATGCTCACCGAGAACATGACCCAGGCCTACCTGGACCGCATCGGATTCACCGATCCCGTCCGCGCCGACTGCGCCGCGCTCGACGCGCTCGTCTGCCGGCACCAGCGCAGCGTGCCCTTCGAGACGGTCACGCTGCACCGCCGCGGCGCCGTGCCCGACCTAGAAGTCGACGCCCTCTTCGGCAAGATAGTCGCCCGCCGCCTCGGCGGATACTGCTTCGAGCTGAACAAGCTGTTCGAGGAGCTGCTGCGCGCGCTCGGGTTCGACGCGCGACCCGTGCTCTGCCGCTCGGTGCGAGGACGCGACGCGCGCATGCCCATCAACCACCGCGGCCTCGCCGTACGCCTCGACGACGGTGACTTCTTCGTTGACGTGGGCTTCGGCGGCCCCATGCCCGCCGGCGCGCTCCTGCTGGAGCACGACGTGGAGCAGCGCGTCGCTGGCGAGCTCTACACGCCTCGCCGCATCGACAGCACCTGGTGGACGGTCGAGCGCGTCACGCGCGCTGCACGCGACCTGTATGACGACGAAGCGCCCGAGCGGCGCCAGGTGGAGCTCGAGCTGTGCACCGCCGCCGTCGAGGACATCGACTTCAACGCACTCAACCTGCTCTGCGCGCAGCCGGGCACGCTCTTCCGCGACCACGAGATAGCGAACCTGCGTACCGCGGACGGCTACCTCGGCCTCAAGGACGGCGTGCTCACCAAGCGCGCCAGCGGCCGGAAGGAAGTCGCCGAGCTGCCCGACCGCGCCGCCGTCGACGAGGCCCTCATCACCCTCTTCGGGATGAAGACCATCCGCAGCTGGCCCGCCGAAGCGTAGGAAGGCAGCCCGCCGAAAGCGAACAGCGCATCAAGATCCTCGGAGAAGCCGGTGCACAGCATGCGCGCACTCTGCAGCGATGCCGTCAAGGTCCTGGACGGTCGGCTGGCTGGCAAGCGGCAGGGCGGGCACGTATTCAAGCGCGCCGAAGTCGTCTTCGCAGCCAAGCGCAATGGATACGCGAATGAGCGACTCGAGGGATATCTGGTGCGTCTGCTCGAACCGCTCCAAAGAGCGAGTGGGGGACGCACGCACGCGTCCCCCACCCAACGTAAAGCGAGCCTCGCTAACTTCTCGCGAGCGCTTGAAGCTGGCGAGATAGTCGCTAGCCGCAACAGTCAGCAGGCAAAACGCCCCGCCAGGGCAGCCGGCCGACCAGAGCGCCCAATTTGCGAAGCTGATACACCTTAAGCCCTTCCTTGGGCTCGTCGTACGGCATGCGATCAGCGCGATAGGAGTCGTGCGGCAGAATCACCTTGGAGATGTCGTCGCCGACGATGGCCATTATCTCGTCGTACGCTTTCATGGCGCCGTAGGGCGCCGCATTGCCCATGGCCGGCGGCAGGTAGAAGGGCTTCTCCTCAACACCGAGGATGTTGCCCTGACGCGTCGCCACATCCCCGGCGTCGACATAAGGGCCGTCGGGCGTGCGGATGACCACCAGCTGGTCAGCAAACGAGTGGGCGCTGCTCGTCTTGATGACGTCGATTCCCGGCAGCAGATCAGCCACATCCCCGTCAAGCAGGGTCAGGCGCCCCTCTGCCTCGAGGGCACGCGCGCGCTTGAGGTCCTCCGCGTCGACGGACATGAACATCAACAGGGCCTTCTTGGGATCGGACGCGATGTCCTCCCACGCCTCCAGGTCATCGCGCTGCAGGTAAAACTGTGCGTTCGGATACACCTCGAGAGCGCCCATGTGGTCGAAATGGCTATGAGTCAAAACAACGTCGTCTATGTCATCAGGCGTCAAGCCCACCGTCGCCAGCATTTCCTGCGGACTGTGGCAGTAGTCCAGGAAATTCTTGGCCAAGCCCTGCTTGACCGGGTCGTCTAGGTCCATACCCGTGTCGACGAGGATGTTCTTGCCGCCACCCTGCAGAAGCGCGATGGCAAAGACGTTGTAATCCCTGTTCGACGTGTATTGATTGCTGTACTGCATGGTCTCGGGAATAGCGCCTGAACCGTACTCGAAGATCGTTATCTTGTAGTCGACATGTCCCATGATGCCACTCCTTTGCCGTCTCTCAATTACCCGCTAGTTTTTCCAGAGCTTGTGTCCGAAGCGGATCGCGATGAACGCCGCAGGGATGACGAGCACGGCGGCAGCGACCCAGATGATGAGCCCCGACAGATAGGTTCCCGACGTGTCGAGGATCGTGCCAACGATAGGATTCGTGACTGCGAGACCCAGCGCGCGCAACGAGCTGCTGATCGAGTAGAGCGTGTCGAAGTCCTTCAGGCCGAACGCATCGTCGGTGATGAGCGCCGGCATGTTGAGGGTGACCGTAATGCCCGTGCCGGTGATGAAGCCAGCAGCGTAGATGACGAGGTCGCTGTGAACGTAGAGCGCCGCAATGTAGACGCAGAGGCCGATCGCCGACAGGCCGAACCCGAAGGCGTTGCCCGCACCCGCGCCGAACTTATCCTTGATGGCGCCGGCAATGGGCTTGCCGATGATCTGGCCGACTGCTGCAGCCGACATGGTGAACCCGGCGACCACAGCGCCGTAGCCGGCAGACTGGACGAGGGTGTTGACGTTGGTGTTGAAGGCACTCAGGACGCCGATGAGCAGCATGGTAACCGTCAAGAAGGCGAACGCAGGGGTCTTGATGGCCTCACGCCACGCAACACCGGGCAGATGGAGCTCCTCAGCCTTGCTCTTCTTCTCGCTCTCCTTCTCAAGAAGCTTCTTGACGTCTTCCTCTGTCGCACCCTGAGGAAGGATGCCAAGCGGAATAGGGGAAAGACGAACAACGAAGATGCCCACGGCACTCAGGGAGATCGCAAGCAGAGCGCCCATGCTGAGAGCAGCAGCCTGCCAGCCGCTGTTGATGATGATATCGGTGATGAACGGGCTCAGGATGAAGCTGCCCACGCCAGAGAAGGCCAGGGCAAGTGACGTCCAGAGGCCGATGTTCTTGTAGAACCAGTTCTTGATGAGCACCGGGATGATGAACAGAGAGCACAGCGGGTACAAGCTGTTCAGCGCAGCTGTCGCGTAGTACATCGGCATGGACGGGAACAACGCAAACAAGATCCAAGAACCGCCGCAGGCTACTGCGCCGATCACGATCAGACAGCTGGCACCCAGCTTCTTCAGCATGGCACCGCTGAACAGCAGCACCGGAATGGAGAAGAGGAGCTGAACGGTATAGTAAGACAGAAGCGGTGCTGCCGTTTCCGACAAACCCCAGGTGATAAGCGGTTTTACAAAAGTGCTCACCATCATTGACGGAACATAGAAGCCAATTGCCTGCATCAGGCAGCAGCATACGAGCACAGCCCAAGGACGCGTGCTCTTTCTGAAGGCGATAGCGGAATTCCCACTCATGATTATTAAATCCCCTCTGTGTTTTAACTTGGAAGGCGCAGCCGCCGAAGGCTTTGGAGGCGCCTCCGGCGACCGCGCCGTGAAGCATGCGAAGCAACTTCCTCAGCTAGGGCTGGCAAGTTGACCTCGAGCTATACGGCGAACATCTCAATGACGCCGACGTTTTGGTCCTTGTCGACCGTTGAAGTCTCGATCACCCTCGTGGTATAGCCTTCCTTCGAGACGAAGACGCTGTACTCATTCGGCTCGATCTGGTGGAACCAGAAGCCTCCGAACTCGTCGGTCTCGGTCTCAAGCAGCTCCCCGGTCTTCTTGTTCTGGAGCTGAACCTTGGCTCCGATGACGACCTCGTCGGCCTGCAGGTCAACGGCGATGCCGCCCACAAATCGCTTGGGCAGGTTCGCATAGACCATGCGCGGCTTGGTGTCGGCGTCCGGCAGAATCTGCTCACACCCCTCGCTGGCAAGCTCCTCCTGGTCCACATAGGTAAGGGCGCCGGGGCCGCAAACCTCAACGCATCGCGGAGCCTCCCAACCCTCGTCGAGCAGGTGAGCGCAGCCCGTGCACTTCTGGGGAAGGTTCAGCTCGGCGTTCCAGTACACCGCGCCATAGGGGCAGGCGTCGACCAGGTCCTTCATGCCTTCAGCCTTTGCCGGGTCGATGATGACCAGACCGTCCTCCCGGCGGTACACCGCCTCAGGAGCCTTCGCCATCAGCACGCAGTCCTCGCAGTGCTGGCACATGTGAACGATGTAAGACACGCGCACCTTCGGGACCGAGCCGCGCTCGCGCTCCTCGACGCGGCACCAAAAAGAGCCGGTATCAGGCTGAGCTTTTGCGTAGGGCATCCAGTCGTTGCCGCAATGCTCATCTTTGCAGGCTATCTGACAGTTGTAGCAACCGTTGCAGCGGTTGGCATCAAATTTAATGACTTTCATCTCGTCCTCTCCTCTGCCGTTAGTCAAGGTTGAAACGCGACTCGGCGATCAATCCCGTATCGGGGTCATACGGACGGTTGAACTGCTCGGGATACTGAGCCGCCAGAGCGAACACATCCACCTTCTCGCAACCAACCAAGTAACCGCTCGTCACCTCACCCGCGCAGTTCTTGGAGGTCACCGCGCTCGGGGCAATGAGGTTGTTGGCGCCGCCGCGGTCAAGGCCGCCATAGCCGGGGACGATGGTGTCAGTACGAGCGCCATGGTCCTGGTAGACGACACCCGGCATGATGCGCTCGGTCACGTACACGCCGCCGAGCACGCTGCCGCGCTCGTTGAACAGGCGCGCGACATCGCCGGTCTTGACGCCCATCCGAGCAGCATCGACAGGGTTGATCCAGATGGGCTCGTACTTGTACCCGTCGGGGCCGGTGATCTTGCAGGTCTGGATCTCGCGGAACCAGGTCACATCGTCGAACTGGGCGTGGATGCGCCAGTGCGGGTGGTTGCTCACCAGCAGGAACGGATATTCCTTAGCGCGCTCAGACGTGATGCGGTCCTGATGCTCGGGGCTCTCGTCAACCCAGCGAGGGATGGGGCCGCGTTCCACGTCATCGGGGAACACCTGGGCCAACGCCGTCGAGTAGTACTCAAGATACCCCGAAGGCGTCGAAAGCGGGAACCAAGCCGGCGCGTTGTAAAACCCGATGAGGCCGGCGGGCTCCTCCTCCCAGTTCTCGCGCGTGGGGATCACGTAAGACTGGACGTCCTTGAACTCCTCGAAGGTCATCTTCTCCGAAGCGATGTTGCTCTCGAAGCCGAGCTTGAGCCACTCGTCGTCCGAGCGATCATTCTCGGAATACTTGTTGTAGATGTCCTCGAACGCCGGCTCGTTGCCAAAGCGCTCATCGAGCCGCTTGGCAACCATCTTCACAAAGTGCATGTCCGAGACCGCCTCGCCACGCGGTGCGATGGCGTTTTCCTCATAGAACACGACGTTGTAAGCGCCGTTGTCGCCGTCAGTCGCGATGTCGGTATCCTCGAACTTGGTAGTGATGGGCAGCAGCATGTCGGCGAAGTTGCAGTCGTTCTCCATCCAGATGTGCTGGATCATGTAGAACTCGATGTTGGCGCTGCGCACGGCATCCTGGAAGTTGTTGCCACCGTTCCAGCACGTCGTCCAGCAAGGAGCGTCAGACCAGATCATCTTGACGCCGGCGTCACCCGGCTGCGGGAACTGGAAGGGCCCGTGAACTGGTCATCGCGAGGGAGGCCGCATGCCAGATGGCTGTACCACTCGATGGGCTCGCCCTTCAGACCCTGGGGCACCATGGTCTTGGGGATCTGGTTTTCGCGCCAGATGTCCTCGCGGCCGCGATAGGCGCCGCCAACGTTCGGGATTTCCTCGCCACCGGGGAAGATGTTGACTTCCTTGGAGCTGAACAGCGCGAAGTCCGTGAAGAGGATCTGGTTGCAGCCAGGCTGCCCCAAACCCTGCATGCCCAGCAGGGCGACTTCGAGGCGAGCCGGCTCATGGGAGAACGCTGCGCGGATATAGCTGCCGCCGTTGCAGTGCCCGATAGACACGCGGTGCTTGGCCCAATAGCGCGCAAGCGCCTTGATGGTGTAGGATGGAACGCCGCAGCGAGCCTCTGCCCACTTGGGCGTCTTGGGAATGCCGTCTTCGCCGCCCATGACGTAGAAAGCCCAGTTCTCGAAGCCGATCGCATGGGTGCGCAGATACTCCTCGTCATAGGTGCCCTCGGTCAGCCACACGTAGGCGATGGCCAGCTGCATGGCGGCGTCGGTGTTCGGAAGAACCGGAATCCACTTGTCGGCATGGGCCGCGTTGGAGTAGTTGCAGTCGGGAGCGATATGGATCTGCTTTACGCCGCACTCGGTGAAGAAGTACTCGAGGCGCACCGGCATCTGGCTGCCCCAGCCGTTGGGCGTCGTCTCGGGATCGCCGCCCCACATGAGCAGCGCGTCCGAATGCTCGGCGACGTCCTTCGCCAAGTTGGTCTGCTTGCACGTATTGCCGAAGGGATCCATGCCCCAGATGTGCTTGGCGCCCCAGTACCAGCCCTCCCAGCTGTCCGCCTGACGGCACTGGAAGGCGTAGTCACCCTTCCCGATCTGAGAGAGAAGACGGGTCTGGCATCCGTGAGTGCCGTGAAGGATCTTCGCCTCACCGTGCCCATCGGCCTGGGCGTAGATGGAGGAGACGCCGTACTCCGTTACGATGCGGTGGATCTCGTCCGTGATGATCTCGAGGGCCTCATCCCAGGAGATGCGCTCGTACCCGCTCACGCCACGGGTTTCCGGATGACGATCGCCCTTCGGGTCCCAGTCCACGCGCTTCATCGGGTACAGGATGCGGTTCTTCGAGTAGATGCGCTTCTTGTACGCGAGCTGGATGGGCGTCAGCGTCGTCTTGGTGCCAGGCTCAAGCACCTTGTCGCCCACCTTGATCTGCCACGGATGCAGGCAGTCCATGGGACCCGTGCTGTCGAAGCGATACGGACGGATGCGCGTGACCTTGCTCTTGTCCGCGGGAACGTCAACGTCGCAAATGTTCGACACGAGGCCGGTTGCGCAGAAGCCTATTCCCTTGTGGACAGTCTTTTCAGATGTGCTCAATGTTCTCTCTCCCTTCCTGGGCTACTCGGCGTCCGCCTGGGCTGTCGTGTCCTTCTCGTTGAAGCTCTTGTCATCGATGAAGTAGTTGCCCACGTCGCTGATGTCAGAGGAGCCCTCGTAGCCAGGCACCCCTTGAGGCGGCGGCGGAGGCGTCAGCCCAGCCATCACCGACCATTTCCTGCCCTTGGGGTTTCTCGGCGGCAGCTTCTCGCGTTGAGCGCCGAATACTGACTCGTCAACCATAGAATCCTCACTCCCATCTCGTCTCTCGTGCAGGGAATCCTGCTTCGCCCTTGAGGTTAGTTGCCGCAAAACCGCAGGGTAAGGGGGCAAAAAAAACGACCTGCGTCTAAAAGCGCAGGTCGTGGGGGAATGAGGTATTCTATTTTGGAAGCTAGACGTCGCGTCGCTTCTTGGCAGCGCTAAAGAGGCGCTTCAATTCGAAGAGGTTGCGCCTCATCGTGCGCGACTCCTCTGCCTCCTTGAGCCACATGAACTGAACGGGGATGACGTAGCCCGACTGCGTCTCCTCAACCACCTCGATAAAGCGGATTCTGTCACCGTAGATGGAGCGGTTGTGCTCGAGGACGAGGGCCACCCCCGTGTTGTTCATCACGCTCATCAGCACCGTGTCAACGTCGACGAGCTGCATGCCGTTGCGATAGTTCGGAAGAGCGCCGAACACCTCCTCGAGGTGCTTGGTGATGGTCACCCTGCTGCGAGATTCGGGACGCAGAAACACCTCTCCCTCCAAGTCGCACAGCTTGACCCTGTCATGCCTCGAAAGCGGATTCTTCTTGCTCACGGCAAGCAGCATGCGCTCCTCTTTGAGGGTAACGGCATTGCACAGAGGTGCCAGGTCTTCGTCCACGTCGATGGTGATGGCAGCGTCTATCTCCCGCGCCTTCAGCAGCTCCTTGATCTGAGCGTCCGACAGGGAAAGGAGCTTTACCTCAAACGGCACGCCGCCGCGTTTCAGCGCCGTACCCAGGTCCATGAGGATCTGCTGCGACGCATCATGGTAATAGCCTAAGGTCACCGTCTCGGACGACCCTCTTTTTATCGCATCGATCCGTGCGACGGCGCTCTTGTACTCGGCGACGATCCTTCGAACGTCATTGGCGAACGCCTTCCCGGCCTTCGTGAACTCGAGGGGAACCGATGGCCTTTTGATGAGCTCGATGCCGAGCTCATCCTCCATGGAAGCTATGTGCTTGCTCAGAGCAGATTGGGACACGTGGCATTGCTTTGCTGCGTCCGTGAAGCTGCCTGCTTCCACCAACTGCAGATACTCTTGCATATGCTCGGTGCGCACTTTATCCCCCTCGCTCCAAGGAAAAGCAGCGGCGCTCCCCCTGAAATCGCCTCATGATCGAGGCGCGATTACCTTTCGGAAATCAACTTCCATCACATAATAAAACCATCATCTCGACAGCGTCAAACCCCTCCAAACGGAAGCACGCCTGTGCCACCATGCCCGGCCTCGCCCTGACTCGGACTACTTGCGCAGCTTGGCCGCCCAGCGAACCTGGACGGGAAGCTCGTAGAACAGGTTGCGATGCTGCGCGTGAACACACAGCTGGCCAGCGGCCGCAGCGGCGGCAAGCGCCGCGACGACGACGCCGTGCACCCCGACGCCCGCCAGCGCAACGGCCGCCGCGAAGACGACGCAGCAGGCGCCCTCCGCAGCCCAGAGCCTCCGGACGCAAGGCCACAGATGCGCATAGCGCGCCAACGTGAGCGAAACCCGCTCGTCAGATCGGGGAGCGATCGCCTGAAGCCGTCTCCTGCGCGCGCGATGCGACCACACGTCAACCGCCAACCCGCCTAGGCTGACGGCCACGAACGCGCAGGAAGCCGCAAGGGGCATCGGGTCACCGCCCGCCAACGCGAAAGACGCCGCGGGGCCCGCGCCCAACGCGCAGGCCCACAGCTCGGCCAGGCCCTCGGAGCCGCACCATGCCGGACGCGGAGAGACCCTGTACGCCAGCGCCACCACGACGAGCAGCGCCGCGCCTGCCGCCACCGCAAGGAGGTTCGCCGCCACCGCAAGCACCGTGCGCCCTAAGGCGCACGCCGCAAGCCACGCCAAGAGCAGCGCCCAGAAGACGCTTACGGCGGCGATCTCGCGAGAGAGCCATGACGACCTCAGATTGGCAAGCGAGCGAGGGGCGCGCAAGGGCTTGGCCAGATGCGCGACGGAAGCCGCCATGCCGATGCTCGTCAGGACCCAGGCGAGGGCAGCCAAAGCGCCCAGCCCCGCCAGGTCAAACGCGCCCCCCTCTGCAAGCGCGCTGGCGCCCATCCCCGCGAGAGCGCACAGGCACACGCCCTCGGCTGCCGGCACCAGCGTCGTGAACGCGATGAGCGGCAGCTCGCTTCGCCTCTCCTCCCTCAGGATGACGGACAACGCTGCCCCTACAGAAGACGCTTCGCCGCGCTCATGCGCCGCGCCGCCGTCTCGCGCGGCGCGTTGACGCCGCCCTCAACCGGCTCGAGCGTGATGGCCCCGCCGCAGCACGTCTGCACGCACGCGGGCTTCTTGCCCTCGCGGAGGCGATCGATGCACATGTCGCACTTCACCATGAGGCCGTCTCGGTCGAACTGCGGCGCACCGAACTCGCAAGCCCAAGAGCAGTAGCGGCAGCCGAGGCACTTCGCGTGGTCCACCAGAACAGCGCCGAACTCATGGTCGCGGTAGATGGCGCCCGCCGGGCACACGCTCATGCAGGCGGCATCGCCGCAGTGCATGCAGGCCATGCTCACATACTGAACGGGAGCAGACCCGTCCTCGCTCTCAAGCGTGACCACCTGGCGGAAGCGCGGACCGCTCGCACCGGGCTCCTCTTGCGCATGAGGGCGCAGGCCGTGGGCAGACTTGCACGCAACCTCGCACGCGAAGCACTGCGCGCACCTCTTTACGTTGAAATGGAACGCATGCTGCATGTCTACCTCACCGTGCCTTTCGCATCTGCCTCGTCCGCGCCGATCTTGTCCACGCGGCCCAGGCACATGGTGTAGTTTGCCTGGCTCGAGATGGGGTCGAGCTCGTCGTCGATCCCCAGCTCGTTGTAGTTCTGCTCGGCCCAACCTCCCGGGACGTACAGCCAACCGGGCTTCAGCACACTCGTCAGCTCCGCCTTGATGCGAATGGAGCCGCGCGGGGAGGACACCTCCACCAGCTCGCCGTCTTCGATCCCCTGCTCGCGCGCCCATGCGCCGTTGATCCACAGGTACGCCTCAGGCTGCATCTCGCGCAGCCAGGGGATGGTGCGGCGCTGCTCATGCACGTACATGGGGCCGCTGCGGCCGGTAAACACCACGCAGGGGTAGTCCCGGGCCACGTCGGGCCTGGCGCGCGGCGACTCAACCGGCTCGATCCAGCTCGGCAGCGGGTCGAACCCGTTGGCTTCCAAAACCTCGCCGTAGATGTTGGCCTTGCCTCCCGGCGCGCGGAACCCCGCCGTCTTGAACTTCTCGTACTCGATGTCCGCGAAGGCTATGCCGCTGGGGTTTTTCCGCAGCTGCTCTGCGGTTATGCCCGACGGGCGCAGATCGGCGTCAATGTAGTAGTCGATGTCCTCGGTCGGGAACTCCTCCTCGAACCCCAAGGCGCGCCCCAGCTTGATCATGATCTGCGTATCGGGCAGGGCCTCGCCCACCTGGACGCACTTCTGGCGGAAGGTCAGGATGGGCAGCCACACGTCGGACTTGAACCACTCGGGCTCAGTGCGCTCGAGATAGGTGGCGGCGGGCAGAACCAAGTCGGCGAGCTGGGCCGTCTCGCACAGGTACGGGTCGATGGCGCAGATGAAGTCGACGTTCGCCATGGCCGCGCGCGTCACGCCCGGCTGCGGCTGGGTCACCATGATGTTGGCGCCTTGGAAGACGGCCACCTTCAGCTGCCCCTCGCGCATCAGCCGGTACATATCGGGCGTCGGAATGAGCCCCTGGCCGCTGAACAGCAGCGGCCAGCTGGAGTCCGGGTGGTTGTAGGGCGGCACGTGGAACATCTTGGTGGGGTGCGTGGGCTCGAAGCCCTCGACCATGTGGTCGATCAGGGTGAAGTTAGGGTCACGATCAGGGCTTTTGGGCGTGAACACGTCGCAGCCGACGCGATCGAGGTGCCCCGTGATGATGCGCAGGATGCACAGGGCGCGCGTGGTCTGGGAGACGTTGACGCGTCCCTCCAGGCCGTGCCCGGAGACGATGCCCGCGCGCTTGGTGGTGGCGTACTCCACGGCAAGCGCCTCGATGTCCGCGGCGGGAACGCCGGTGATGTCCTCAGCCCACTGCGGCGTGTAGGGAACGCCCTGGTTGTTCTCCCCGCGCACATGAGCCGAGAGGCGCTTGAGGCCCGGGTCGTTCGTGTAGGCGTCGACGAACTCACTGTCCCACAGGCCGCGGTCGACGATGACGTAGATCATGGCGAGCATCAGGGCGAGGTCGGTGCCAGGCTCGGGCTGCAGGAGCACGTCTGCCGTGGCGCCGAGGTGGAAGCGAAGCGGGTCGATGCACACCAGGCGCGCGCCGCGCTCGTGCGCGTCGTAGATCTTGCGCAACGAAGGCGCCACGCTGAACGCAGGCTGCTTGCCCCAGAAGATCAGCAGGTCGGCATTGTCGTAGTCGCAGTGCGAAGGCATGCCGCCGTAAGTCGTCCCCTCCATGACGGCGCGCGGGACAAAGCACTCCGAGGCTCCCATGCCCACGTCGGTGCCCACCGCATGGGCGACGCGCTGGGTCATGTCGTAGGTGAAGCCCCAGCCCGGCGCCTGGCCGCGGATGAACCCCACCGAGCGAGGCCCCTGCTCCTCGAGGGCCGCCTTGATCTTGCCGGCCAGCTCGGCGATAGCGTCATCCCAGCTCACGCGCTTCCACTTTCCCTCACCGCGCTCGCCCGCCCGGCGAACCGGGTACATGAGGCGTCGCGGGTCATGCGCGATCTGCGGCCCCGCCTGGCCCTTGGCGCACAGCGCGCCCCCTGTGCGGGGATCGCCGGGGACGCCCTCCACCTGCACGACGCGATTGTTCTCCACCTTGACCATGATCGGGCAGCAGTTGTGGCAACCGCCGCATACCGATCGAATGACCTTGCCCTCGCAAGCGTCTGCCGCCTGTCGCCCGCTCGCCTTCTGCGCTCGCCGCATAGCAGCCTCCCTCCCTCGCTAATCCAGAAGCGCCTGGACCTCTTCGCGCGTGTACGTGTCGCCGTGCCCGCCGTAGAACACGGCGGAAGAATCCCAGCAAACCGTCCTCGAGGGAGAGCGTGCGCCCTATCTCGAACAGGTAGCGCTCTTCGGCAAGCAGCGCGTACCAGTAGGCGATGTCGTACTTGGAGGCGAAAACAGCCCGTCCATCAGGCTCTCCGCCCTCGAAAGGTCACAAGCTTCAGCTAGGGCAAAGTATAACCCTCCGCGCCCATGCCTACGAACAGAACAAGCTGCACCTCCGTGTCTGGCGTGCTCTCTTCGCCAGCTCAGCTTACTTCGCGAAATACTCCGGCATCGCTGCGACCTTCGCCTCCCCGTGCGGAAGCAGCACGCCATGCGCTAAACTCTTCACATCGGCAGATACGCTGGAAGCTGGATCAGGAGGAAAGGGAGCAAGGCATGACGTTCGACGTGAGCAAGATAAGCCCGCTGGGATTCGGGTGCATGCGCTTTGAGGGGCGCGAGACGAACACCGTCGACATCGACCGCACCGCGAAGATGATCGACCGCTACCTAGAGGCAGGCGGCAACTACTTCGACACCGCCTGGGCCTACCCCAACAGCGAGGTCACGCTGCGCGAGGCGCTCGTGAAGCGCCATCCGCGCGACTCGTTCTTCCTCACGTCGAAGTGCGTCACGTGGACCCACTGCGCCTGCGAGGAGGACCTCGAGCGCCAGCTCCAGGAGACGCTCGAGAACTTGGACGTGGAGTACCTCGACATGTACCTCATGCACAACCTCGGCGGCAGGCGCACCGCGACGTTCGAGCAGTTCAACGCATGGGAGTTCGTGAAGCGCGCGAGGGAGCGCGGGCTGGCGCGCCACATCGGCTTCTCGGCTCACTGCACGCCCGAGGAGCTTGAGCAGCTCATCGCCGACTATCCCGAGGCCGAGATGGTCCAGCTGCAGGTGAACTACAACGACTGGGACAGCCCGTCGTTCCGCGAGCGCGAGTGCGTGGAGGTGGCACGCCGGCACGGCAAGCCCGTCGTGGCCATGGAGCCGGTCAAGGGCGGCCTTCTGGCGAACCCGCCGCGCGCGGTGCGCGAGATCCTCGACGCCGAGATGCCGAACGACTCCTACGCCACCGCCGCGCTGCGCTTCGCCGCCAGCGCCGAGGGCGTCTTCTGCACGCTCTCGGGCATGAACACGCTCGAGCAGGTGGAGGACAACTGCCGCGCGTTCGAGAACTTCCAGCCGCTGACCGCGGCCGAGCACGCGGCCATCAAGCGCGCGCAGGAGGCGATGCGCTCGAGCGGCATCGTGCCCTGCACCGGCTGCGACTACTGCGCGAAGGTGTGCCCCGCGGGCATCGGCATCTCCGGCTCGCTCACGGTGCTCAACCACTTCATCAACTACGGCGACCCCGCCGAGGCGCACTACCAGCTCGGCTTCGTCGTGCGGTTCAACGGCGGCAAGAAGCTGCCGAGCGAGTGCCTCCGCTGCGGCGCCTGCGAGGAGGCCTGCCCCCAGGGCATCAACATCCTCGAGTGCTTCGACCGCATCGAGCAGGAGATCACGTCCCACGCCCCCGCCGCGAAGGTGCTGATGAAGCCGTAAGGCCGCTCGCCGAGCGGCAGCGCGGAGCCGTAAGGCGCTTGGGGCTCACGTGGGACTTAATGTGGGGCTTGCGCTCGTCATCATGCGGGCGCAAGCCCCGCGCATCACCCGAACAAGGTTGCGCCACTCACTCAAATTGGCGTGCGCATCACTCACTTAACTCTTCGTTCTTCACTCAACTTGGTCACTTAACTTCGAGTGATCAGCGGCGAAGGGCTGAGAGCTCAAGAGGTATTTCCTGTTCTTGCTTGTCTGGGGAGCGGTAGCTATCACAGCTCCTTCCTCGACAAGCGCCTTGACGTAGCCCCTCGTGTTTTCGGGCTGCCTGCCAAGCGCTTCGGCAATCTCGCGTATGCCCCGAGGCTCGTCTGAGTCGAGAACGGCAAGAATGCGCTGACGCCACTCCGCGCGCGACCATCGGGGCTGTCGGGCCTGCTCGTGCGAGACGACATAATACGCAATCTCGCTAGGCCCTTGCCCACCTTCGGCAATTCCAGCATCGCCCCTTGCGAGAACGACCTTGAAGCTGTCTAAGCCTGCGACAAACCGAGGCTCCGCGAGCGTACGAGACGCCATGGCGCTCTTCATGAGGGGAATGCCGCTCCCGTTCCCTTCAGCAGACATGCCGCTGCCACCTGGGAGAGGCATCAGCGACATAAGCTTCATGAGAGCAGCGTTGCGGCAGGCGGAAATGCCGTCGCCGATGTTCTCCAGGGTCTTTCCGCCCCAGAGGCCACCCGGGTTGGTCACCTCAACCCTGTCGGGGTAGATGTCGACCGAAACCGCCTGCCCTACGAAGTACTCCCCGTACTCACGGTGAACGACGGCGTTGACGAGCGCCTCGCGCAGCACCTCCTCGGGTATCTCGAGCTCGTCAACGCGCCCAACGCCCCGCACGACCGAGCGCGTCCTGAGGTTCTTCGCGATGGCCCGATAGGCATCTTCTACCACCTCCCCCGCAGGGCCTTCGCATATCACGCGATCAAGAAATCGCATCGGCGCGGCTGGATCGGACTTCTGCGCCCCTGGATGAACGGCAACGTCCACGACAAGCTTGGGGAAGAACTGCTGGGGGTAGCTTCCGCATACGAGAAGGCCCGCAAGACATACGTCGCCCTTTTCGCTGGTGATGCCGAGGCGTGCCATCTTGGCATCCCTCGTCTTCGCGCCGCGCAGCGCCCGCGAATCCTTTTCGCGGTCAAGCAGGTCGTTGACGAGCTTTGACGACAGGTCGTCTCCGGTTGCCGCCTCAACTGGCTGCCTGTCGGCGCGCGAGGGCTTGAGGAAGTTCGTGAGGGAGTAGATCTCCGTGGGCGAAAGCCTGATGTCCTTGTCGTCTACGCGCTTGTAGCTTCCGCCTACGAAGCCCCTTCCGACTATATAGCAGGGCTTCTTGTCCGCTTCGAGCTCCTCGATCTCAATCGCAAGCACGGGGGATCCTTCGAACGCAAACCTATGGAGGTGGTAGGCAGGGGGCTGGGCAACGCGAGTGCCGCTCAGATCGCCGTCGCCCATGCCGGCGACGAACTGGTCGAGAACCTTGTCTATGGCGAAGCTCTTTGCAGGCTTGAAGCTGTTGCTTTCGTCGAGGCCGAGAAGGATGAGGCCCCCGGCAGTGTTTGCGAAAGCGCTCACAGACTCCCACACATCCCGGGAAAGCTGTTGGGCACTTGCCTTTACTTCAACGAACTCGTCATCGGTGTGTTGGGCGCGAAGCCTTTCGACTATGGGATTCAAATCCTGCTCTTGCATCAAGCACCTCGCTTCAATGCTCGTAGGGACAGCGGAAGTTCACGAACGCTCACTCAATGATACACTTTTTCACTCAATTTGTTTGCTTGTTGAGTGAAAATTTGAGTGATAAAAGCCCTGCGTATCGCTGAATGTCCTGCTACAACTCGCACAGCAGGGTAAAAGCCCGCTACGTCACTCATGCACACCGCGCATCTGGCAAATGATCACTCACTTAACTTTCCGTTCTTCACTCAACTCGATCACTCAACTTTGAGTGATCGGCGGCGAAGGACTGAGAACCTTATACATCGCATCCGAGCGAGGCGAGGAAGAGCCTGCCCGCCTGAGCTCTCCCGCGTGCCGTGAGCAGGCCCGGCTTTGCGGCGAGCATGGTCACCGTGATGTCAGCTTGCACGCAGCTGTCCGCCGGCTCCCCCGTCTGCGCGTTCAGGCCGCTGGGCACGTCGACCGCGATCACCCGCGCGCCCATGTCGCAGCGAATACAGTTGACGGCGTTGATCCAGGTCGCATAAGGCTCGCGCACCTCGAGATGAGAAAAGCCCGTGCCGAGGATGGCGTCGACGACGACGTCTGCTTGGGAAAGAAGCGCGTCAAGCTGCGCGGTGTCAGGGTTGACGGCGACCGCGAATCGCGGCGCATCGGCGCCCGTGCATGCGTCATGCGCAGCCGCGTGCGCCGGCTCGGCCTGCACCTGGTCAGCAGGCGTCTTCGTCACCAACGTGACGTCCATGCCGCGGCCCGCCAGGAGCGAGGCAGCCACCCAGCCGTCTCCGCCGTTGTTGCCACTCCCCGCCAACACCACGACCGAGGAAGGCCCCGAGGCGGCCTCATCAAGGGCAACGGCCTCCGACTCTGCGGTAGCCTCATCAAGCGCAACCGAAGGCTGCATTGCAGCAATCTCATCGAGAGCAGCGGCCTCAAGCCCTGCGACAGCCTCATCATAAGCAGCGACCTCCAGCTCCGCAGCAGCCTTTGTGCGCACGGCTCCGATGGCCTCCACTTCAGCGCACACGGCCTCGGCAACTGCCGCGCCTGCGCGCTTCATAAGCTCGTAAAGCGACGCCCCTTCCGCGGCGATGCGCCGCTCAAGCTCCACCACCTGGCCAACATCAAGAACCGGCAGCCCCGCCGCATCGTCCCAAGCTATCATCGTATCCACAGCTCTTCGCCTCCCAAATCGCCCCAAGAAACAACAGGCTCCGTCAATCGTCTTAAGCCCTCACGCGCGCAATCTTGTCATCGGGCCCCACCTCGTCGTTCAGCCTTCTCAACGTAGACACGGCAATGCGTCGTTGCCCCGTCTTCTGCTTTTTGCCGCATACCTCCCACGCAGGTGCCCCAGGGCCGTTGTAGACCTCTTCGAAACTGCCGTCCTTGAAAATCTTTAGGACGATGAGAAAGTCCGGGCAGTCGCTTATGGCCACGCTATCGCCCTGCGTAGCTTTGATCTGCACGAGACGACCGTCCGAGTCGACAGGCAGCACCCTGGCATCATGCACAGGATGTGACGCCTCGAAGAGCTTAAGTCCGTACTCTTCCGCAGCAATCACCTCGCCGATGCTGCCAACCATGTGCCCGTCCGGCGTGAAGTGCCGCCTCGGGTACATATCTTCCAGTTCGGCCGTGAGCTTATAAAGCTCGCAAATTTTAGCTTGAAGATCAGTCATGGTTTTCAACCTCCGTTTTCTGGCTCAACCGAAGCTGTTTTGCATTTTCAAGCAAAATAGAAGAGAGCTGACCCAAAGTCATTGCTTTACGCCCTGAGCGAATCGATGAACGTTCCTTCCTTAGTCTTCCACGTTACCCAGCCGTTGCAGGATGCGCCGATGATGAAAGAACCTGCCGTGGAAGGAGAGTCGAAAACCACATCGGAGATGACTATGCCATGTACATCAACATTCGCACATCGTGCCGCACGAACGCTAGAAGCCAATCCTGCTCCTTCAGCAAGACTGATGCGCTGGCCCTTCTTTATGATAAAGCGTCCCTCCTCAACCACCATCTCTGCCTTGAGCTCCTTGCCCCCATCTTTCTTCAATTTGCGCGCCATACAGTAGATGCCGTCGGGGATAAGCTGCGCATTCACGTGCTCCTTGCGCTCAGCGGTGGCCTTTGCGAAGGTCTCTTCCTTGGATTCGCGTTGAATGGGAGGGAACACCTGAACACCTTCAAAAGAAGACAACAATTGAATGACCAGGTCAACGTCAATAGCGAACAGCTCTGAGTTGTACACACGCGAACGGGAGAATATGTCGTCCAGAAGGCTTTCCTTTTCGTCGTAGTTCTCAACCTCAATGGCGAACTCGCGCTTGAGCCCCGCAATATTGTTGTAACCGTTGCGCTCTAGTTGATACATGCGGCTCTCGAACGCCTTCGTTTGAGTCTTGCCAATCTTAACCAGACCGGGCACAACTGTGCTCATGACATATATTACTCCCCGGGCCATAAGCCACCCCGCTTCCATCTCGCAACTCAAACTCGTCCATCATCAGGATAGCCCAACAAAGCATCGCTCGGACAATGCACTTCCCAAAGAGCTCTGCCGTATGTCACAAACAAGCCTGATCACCTCTTCGCCACCTCTTTCACTTCCGTTAGCACGACGTTAACGGAAGTGAAATCAATTTCACTTCCGTTAGAACAGCAAAAGAGACGGATAATGAAGAAGAAACAGGGCTCGGACCAGGATGAGGAGCGGAGGAACGTGCAGCAGCGAATGCAAGGGGGAGAGCGAGTGCGGAGGCAAGCTCAGAGTCAGAACCAGGAGCAGACGCCCGTGCAGCAGCAATCGCAGCCACGCCCGCAGCCACACTCACGCCCGCACTCGCAAGCAACCCCCGGCGGCGCCCCCGCCAGGATAGAGGTGCGCGGCGGGCGGGTGCACAACCTCAAGAACGTCGACGTCGACGTGCCGCTCAACAAGATCGTCGGGATCGCCGGCGTCTCCGGCTCGGGCAAGTCCTCCCTGGCGCTCGGGATCCTCTACGCGGAGGGCTCCCGCCGCTACCTGGAGTCCCTGTCGACCTACACGCGCAGGCGCATGACGCAGGCAGAGAAGGCGCAGGTGGACGAGGTGCTGCACGTCCCGGCGGCCCTGGCGCTCAGGCAGCGCCCCGGCGTGCCCGGCATCCGCAGCACATTCGGGACGGGCACGGAGCTGCTGAACAGCCTGCGCCTGATGTTCTCCCGCCTCGCCTCGCACCGCTGCCCGAACGGCCACTACGCCGAGCCCTCCCTGAACGTCGCCGCCGACCTCCCGATCACCTGCCCCGCCTGCGGCGAGCGCTTTCTCGCGCCGAGCGCGGAGGAGCTGGCCTTCAACAGCCAGGGCGCGTGCGCGCGCTGCGACGGGACGGGCATCGTCCGCGCCGTCGACGAGTCGACGCTGGTGCCCGACGAGTCCCTCTCCATCGACGAGGGCGCGGTGGCGCCCTGGCAGACGCTCATGTGGTCGCTGATGAAGGACATCGCCCGCGAGATGGGCGTCCGCACCGACGTGCCGTTCCGGGAGCTGACGAGGAAGGAGCGCGACATCGTCTTCCACGGCCCCGCGGTCAAGAAGAACATCATCTACCAGAACAAGACGAGCGGCGCCGCCGGCGACATGGACTTCACCTACTTCAACGCCACCTACACCGTGGAGAACGCCTTGTCGAAGGTGAAGAACGAGAAGGGCATGAAGCGCGTCGAGAAGTTCCTGAAGCAGGGCGTCTGCCCCGACTGCAAAGGCACGCGCCTCTCCGACGCGGCACGCGCGCCCCGGCTTCGCGGCGTCTCGCTTGCGCAAGCCTGCGCGATGACGCTCTCCGACCTCGCGCAGTGGGTGGCCGGCGTCCCGGCCTCGCTGCCGAAGGAGATGCGCCCGATGGCCCAGAGCATCTGCGCGTCGTTCGACACCGCCGCGAAGCGCCTCGTTGACCTGGGACTCTCCTATCTCACGCTCGACCGCGCCGCCTCGACGCTCTCCACCGGCGAGCGGCAGCGCATGCAGCTGGCCCGCGCGGTGCGGAACCGCACGACCGGCGTCCTCTACGTCCTCGACGAGCCGTCCATCGGCCTGCACCCCTCCAACCTGGAGGGGCTGACCGGCGTCATGCGGGACCTGATCGCCGACGGCAACACCGTCGTGCTGGTGGACCACGACGTCAACGTGCTCTCCGAGGCCGACTGGCTCATCGAGCTCGGCCCCGACGCCGGCGCGAGCGGCGGCACCATCATCGCGCAGGGGCCCCTGCAGGACGTGGCGCGCGACCCCCGCTCGCGGATCGGCGGCTTCCTCACGGGCGAGGCGTCCGTCAACGTCAGGGAGCGCGCCGCAGCCGGCGAGATGTTCTCCCTCGGGACCATCCGCCTGTCAACCTCCGCGATCCACACGGTGAAGCCCCTGGAGGTGGACTTCCCGAAGGGGCGGCTCGTCGCGGTGACTGGCGTGTCCGGCTCGGGGAAGACGACGCTGATCCTGGAGAGCCTGATCCCGGCGCTGGAGGCGTCCATCCGGGGCGCCCAGCTCCCCGAGCACGTGAGGGCCCTCGCCGCCGACGGCATCGCCCACGTCAAGCTGATCGACGCCACGCCCATCGGGATCAACGTGCGCTCCACCGTCGCCACCTACGCCAACGTGCACGACGAGCTGCGCAAGGTCTATGCCAGGACGCCGGACGCGAAGGCGCGGGGGTGCAAGGCGGGCGACTTCTCCTACAACACGGGGAAGCTGCGCTGCCCCGTGTGCGACGGGACGGGCTCCATCAACCTCGACGTCCAGTTTTTGCCGGACGTCGAGATCCCCTGCCCGGACTGCGACGGCTCGCGCTACGCGAAGGGCGCGAGCCTCATCCGACGCGTGCCGAAGGGCGGAGGACGCGCGCACTCGCTCCCCGAGCTCATGGACATGAGCGTGGACGAGGCGCTCGACGCCTGCGCCGACCTCCCGCTTGTCGCGCGAAGGCTGGGCGTGCTCAAGGAGCTGGGGTTGGGGTATCTGACCTTGGGAGAGGAGACGCCGAGCCTCTCGGGCGGCGAGGCGCAGCGCCTGAAGCTCGCCAGCGAGATGGGGAGGGGCCAGTCCGACACGGTGTTCGTGTTCGACGAGCCCACCATCGGCCTCCACCCGCTCGACGTCGAGACGCTGCTCCACGTGTTCGAGCGGCTGATCGAGCGCGGGGCGACCGTCATCGTCATCGAGCACGACCTGGACGTCATCCGAAACGCGGACTACGTCATCGACATGGGGCCGGGCGGCGGCGCCCACGGCGGCGAGATCGTCGCAGCCGACACGCCGGAAGGGCTCTGCGCCTGCGAGGCCAGCAAGACGGGGGCGTACCTGAAGCGGACGTATCCTGAGCGAAAGGAGCGCTAGCATGCGAACGAGCGAAGATGCAAGCTGGGAGCTGATCGGCTCGCTCATCGCCGCGGAGTCAAGCGGCAAGAGCCCGCGGCTGTTCTCCTCGCGCCGGACGCTGTTCGGCATCCCCTCAGCGCTCGACGAGGAGCTGGCGAAGCTCGACCAGGAGGTTGCAAGGCGGGCTGGCGCGTCCGAGCAAGCCGGCGCGTCCAAGCCGGGCGAGGCGCCCGAACGAGTGGGCGAAGCGCCCAAACCGGTGAGTGAAGCGACGGCCTCCCCCGCACCCGAACCAGCTGGCGTACCCAAGCCGGGCGGGGCGCCCAAGCCAGCCGGCACGCCCCGGCAAACGCAGCAGCACGTGGTCCACCCCCTGGCGCCCGTGTTCGACGAGCGCTCACGCGTGCTCATCTTGGGCACGATGCCCTCGCCGAAGTCGCGCGAGACCGGCTTCTACTACAACCACCCGCAGAACCGCTTCTGGAAGGTGATGGCCGCCCTCTTCGACGAGCCGATTCCCGCCGCCAACCAGGAGAAGAAGGAGCTCGTGCTCGCACACGGCGTCGCGCTGTGGGACGTGCTGGCCGAGTGCACCATCAGGGGGGCCAGCGACGGCACCATCGCCGAGTGCGTGCCGAACGACATCGCGTGGCTGATCGGGCAGGCGCCCGTCGAGGCCGTGTTCTGCACCGGCGCGAAGGCCGCTGAGCTCTACAAGAAATACTGCGAGCCCTCCACGCGCATGCCCTGCACGCGGCTGCCCTCCACGAGCCCCGCGAACGCCGCGACCTCCCTCGACCAGCTCATCGAAGCCTACCGGCAGATCCTCCCCTTCTGCGTCCAAGCGTAAGCGAGGCAGCGCGCGACTCTGGCAGGGACGACGAGCCCACCCCATGAGGCGATCCCCTCCTCTTCGCTTCCGTCCTCAGCGTCCTCCGCGAACAGGCGGTCATCACAATGGAGCCTGCGCGTTTTAGTGTTGAGGACACACGCCGTCTGCCCGCCAAGGCCGGATGCCGCTTCCGAGAGCTAACCTTCCGCGCGCCTGCTGTCCCCCGTCTTGTAGTCGACCTCGACACCGTCCTGCACGTTCGGGATGTAGACCTTGAAGCAGACGCCCTCGCCGCCGTCCTCGACGGAGAGCGCCTCCATGAGCACCCCGCGCGCGACCAGCTCGCCGCCTCGGAAGTCAGGGGTCACGCGGTAGCAGACGTGACCGCCCGTGGCGTCCACGTGCCCAGAGACCTGCTGCTCGAAGCGGGTCATCGTCTCGTTGAGCTGGCGCGTCCCCGCGATCAGGTTTCGCTCGTTCGCGTTCTCGGCGCCGAGGCTCCAGGCTATCAGGTGGCTGCGGTTGAAGAGGGCCCCGTTGCTGGCGGCTATCAGCTCGGGGTAGAACGCCTGCTTCCACCCGCTCGGGCGTATCGAGGATATGCTTCCGCGCTCCTCGCCCTCAGCTGGGGCGGTCTCCTCGCCGACGATGGCCTCGGCGACACCGCACCGCCCGAGCGCGTCCAGCTCGCTGTAGCGCTCGTACCCGAACGCCTCGCCTTCGACTGTGGAGAAGTCGGGTGTCTCGTCGTAGGCGTAGTAGGTGCCGTCCGCGCTGATCTGCGGGTCAGAGCCACCTGCGGTTGCCTGCGGGCCGTAACCGCCCGCGGCGCCGCCTTGTGAGTCGGAGCCACCCGAGCCAGCTTGCAAATCGGCATCACCCGCGGCTGATTGCGAACCGGAGCCGCCCGCGGCACCGCCGCCTTCAGCCGAGGCAGCCAGGCTCGACGAAGGCGCGCCGGAGGAGCCGCCGCTCGGAAGCGCACCGGATACGCACCCGCCGAACGCAAGGCACAGCGCGACCAGCAGCGCCGCAAGCCACCTTGCGAACTTGGGATGCTTCATATGCCTAATATCGTCTCTCATAACCCGATTATATTCCACCCGTGTGCTTGCCGACTCATCAAAGCGGCACCGTCTGATGAGCTAGGGCATAGAAAAAGGCTGGAGCTTTCATAACCTTCGCGACAGCTCATCTACCGCACGCGGAAGGAGTCTTCTTGAAGCATCTGAGTTCGGGGGCTTCAAGCATCTCAAACGCTGCGCTTCGCATATTCACACAACGCTGAACCCAGAGAGCGGCTGCTGTCGAGACAGTACGCCTCGTCGCAATAAACCTTGAAGTCGCTTCCTCCGCCGCAGAGATCAAAACGACCGCTGCCCGCTGTTGAAAACCCGGTTTCGCTCATGGTCACCCTACTTCCTATACAGCGCATCCAGCGTATGTTTTTCGCTGTCTTTCCACTCGATCCACCCGTTGTTGGATCCGCCCAGCACGAAGTCGGCAGCGCCGCTCGGCGTCGAGAACGAAACCGTCTTCCGCAGCAGACCGCTGCCACCCGGCTCCTGCACCAAGTCACCCGAAGCCAACAGCTCCTGCCGCAGCTTATCGTAGCGGTCGAGCTTCGGCTTGACCTTCAAGTCAACAGGCGAGCCCTCGAGCACATCGAACGTGTCGCCCGTGTATATGCCGCGAGCACGAACACCACGCCGTGAGCTGTAAAACAGCTTTACGTTGGCAAGCGCGTCGTCGCTGTCCTCGATTTGGTAGCCGAAGGTCCCCATCACGAAGGCTATCTCCTCGTAGATCTGCTCCACAGTGGGCTTCTGGTATTGGTCGATCACATAACGCGGGTCCACCTTGTTCTCCACGGTGTAACGCTTCGATGCGGTCGCCTGCTCAATGGCGTACTTCTCAAGCGCGCTCACGTTATCGAGCGAGAACGACTGAATGTCATCGGAGAGGAACAAAATCGCCTTATTCCAGAAGTCCTTCTTGGCGTTGTGGTCGTCAAGCCGCACAATACCCTGCTTTGTCTGCCCTACGTACAAACGCGATATGGCTCCGTCCTCGTCGTTGATGAGGTAGTAGATGCCGCGCAACGGCAAATCTGCAATCTGCTTGGCGCGAGAGAGCAGCGGCCTCGGCACGAACACGGTGGTCATGGTCGAAAGCGTACAGCGACAGATACGCACCCCGTTGGGCTCGCCATCGATGAACTGCGTCGTCATGGTTTTCAGTCGCGCCATATCATGCTCCTACCCGATGAAATCCAGTATCCCGTCGTTAAGCTCTTTGCGAACGCTGCGCCACGCAGGCATGTGCTCGTCCATTACCGCAATGAACTTCGAATCGTGCGATTCCTCCATGAAATGCATCTTCACCAGACATTATCCATCCACGAACCTCAAACGGTAAATGATTATTTGGCGGCGTGACGAATACGCCAAAGCATCTTGCCTGATATGAGCAATTTGAGCGATCGAAATACGCAGCGGACATCGACAGGATCATCGAGATGATGGAGCGAGACGAGACGATAGAACACTAAAGGAAAGATGTTGCGCAGCTTTTTGCGAGTACGGATTCGCGCTGCTAGTGCGCTCATTCGGTAACGGCAGTCAACACGCGTTTTCTGCGTTGCTGTAACATATTATAATAACAACGTCACATGTTGTTAGGAGAACCCATGACTGCCACCACCGTTACTATCCGCTTGGACAACTCGGATAAAGAACAGGCCGCCGAAATAGCAGGCTATTTCGGCTTCGATCTTTCGACGGTAACACGAGCCTTCTACAAGCAGATGATCCGTGAACGCCGCATACCGCTTGATCTGTCAATGCCAGAGCCTAACGAGGAATCGCTTCAGGCCATGCGAGAAGCGGACGACTTCTTCGCTTCTGGAAAGCCGGCGCGATTTAAGACAGCTGCCGATATGATCGCGTCCCTTGAGGAATAGCATGCTGGATGTCGAATACAGCTCTCAGTTCAAACAAGACTACAAACATTGCAAGAAAAAGCGCCTGCCCATGGTCGAACTACGCCGAGTGGTCGAACTTGTGGCGGAAAATTCCGAGGAATCACTTGGTGAGCTGCGGCGGCGCCACAATATGCACACTCTGCAGGGGAAGTGGAGGGGGCGCTGCGAATGTCATGTTGCCAATGCGGGCAACTGGCTCGTGATATGGTCGGCCAACGACACCGCAGCCTTTTTCGAACGCACGGGTACGCACGACGAGCTATTCCGCTGATATCCCCGAAACGTCGATTTCGCCAGATCTGAGCTTCGGGAGCAAGGCATCCCTGATCCGCGTTAGTGCTTTTTCGCAAAAAACTCATCGATCCTGAGCGCAAAACTAACCCATATCAGACGCTTGACGTCATGCCGTGTTGATATTATCCTTGATAATAAATATTCTTAATTAAAAACAATAATGCAAGAGTGCAACATTGCTTTGCATTCTCAGGAAAAAGAGGGCTCATGGGCCCTTTTGTTCAGGAAGAAGATGACAAGCGGTGGGATCCGTGAGCTTTTCTAAAGAGCGTACCTGCGCAATGGAGCCCGACACTCGCCCGTTGGTCGCTGGCGATACTATTTCGCTCTCGAGCTCCCGATCGGCCGATATCGATCTGCGCAAACAGAACGACAGCGAGCTTGATCGGAAAGGAGATCTGACGGCGAGGGGCGATTCCGTTAGACGAAAGGAGCGTCGGTTCTGGATCAAGGCGAGCATCATCATCATCTCCGTGCTCATGATCGCCGTCTTTCTCTTTTGCGTACTTTCGGGCTATTATTCCTGTACGAAATGGGAAGTGCTCCTCGTCTTGGCTCATGGGATTCTGGATGGGGTCATCTGGGTGCTGGAGCTCCCGTGCCTTCTCTTTCCCGATCTCGCCTATACGATCGGCAACCCTATTCCCGTCACATGGTCTCCCAACATCGATCTCGTTGTCTGGGACGTGCGCGTCATCCGTATCGTGGCGGTGATTTTCATCGGGGGCGGCCTCGCCCTTTCCGGAGCGAGCTACCAGTGCCTGTTCAGAAACCCCCTCGTCTCGGAATCCATCTTGGGCGTATCGAACGGGGCCTGTTTCGGTGCATGTTTGGCGATCCTTTTGATGCTGCCGACATTCTTCATCAACGTTCTCGCCTTTATCGGCGGCGGTCTCGCGGTTTTCCTGACCTATACGTGTAGCAAGATGCTGCGCGGCAACCAGACGCTTCTGCTCGTCCTGACAGGTACCGTCGTTTCCAGCATCTTCTCTGCGGGCATCTCCATCATCAAATACGTTGCGCCTACGGAAACGGCATTGCCGGAGATCACTTTCTGGCTTATGGGATCCTTTGCGAAGATCACCAAGGGCGACCTTCTCTATCTCATACCGATCATAACCATCTGCGCGGTAATCCTGATACGCATGCGCTGGAAGATGAACGTCTTGGCCCTTGGCGATAGAGAGGCTCGTGCGCTCGGCGTGAGCGTCGGAAAAACCCGCGCCATCATCGTCGTTTGCTCCACGTTGATAGCATCGGTTTCCGTTTGCGTGTGCGGGGCCATCGCCTGGGTCGGCATCATTATCCCTCAGATCGTTCGCCATATGGTCGGACCCGACTGCCGCAGGCTCATGCCGTGCGCGTTCTTCATCGGCGGAATCTTTCTCATGCTGGTAGACGTGGCTTGTCGCGCCACCATTGCAGCTGAGCTTCCCGTCGGCGTCGTCACTTCTCTGATCGGCGCGCCGATGTTCTTCATGATCCTTTTTCGAGCGAAGACTGCGTGGGCTTAAATGGGCGTTATCGAGTTACAGCAAGCCAGTTTTTCCTATGATGGAAAGACCGATATCTTCTGCAATCTCACTTGCACGATATCGACCGACAACATCTTCTGCATATTGGGGCCTAACGGTATCGGGAAATCCACTCTCCTGAACGGCATCATGAACCTTCACCCTCTGAAGAGCGGGCGAGTCCTCATAGATGGCCGCGATGTCAAAAGCTATCCGCCTAAGGAGCTCGCGCGAAAGGTAGCTTATATTCCGCAGACCTATCAGATGGTGTTTCCGTATCGTGTCTTGGATTTGATCCTCATGGGTCGCACGCCGCATTTAAACGACGCGAACAAGCCGTCCCAGGACGACTATGACAAAGCCATGGAGGCCGTATGCGCCTTGCGGCTAGAGCCTTATCTCGATAGAGCTTGCACGCAGTTGTCCGGCGGCCAGTTGCAAATGGTCATGCTCGCGCGAGCCATCGCACAAGAGGCGGACTTCTTGATTCTGGACGAGCCTACTTCTCACCTCGATTATGGCAAGCAGATGGAGACTTTGAAGATGATGTACCGCATGCACGAGCGCGGCATCGGGATCATTTTTACTTCCCATAATCCGGATCATGCGTTTTTGATCTGCGATCGCGTCGCGATCATGAATCACAAGACGTTCCAAGAGACCGGCTCTCCGCAAGACGTGATCACTGCCTCCACTCTCAGCGAGATATACGGCGCTCGACTTCAGCTCATCCGCTATGGGGATGAGCTGCGCGGTACGGTATGCGCGCCCGCCAGCTTGGATATAGAGGAGTGGTGAGGGTTCGTCGGAGCGTCGATGCCCGGTCGATCGAACCCTCTCGCTTTTCTGTATAGAGAACGAACACGAAAGGAGAACCAATGAAAGGAAAGCTGTTAGCTTCGATGATGGCGGCAATGCTCGTGGCTGCTGTGGGATTGGCTGGATGCAGCCAGGGCGCATCGAGCGAGACGCAAACGACCAGCAACGCATCGAGCGAGGCAACTGCGAGCAGCGAGAGGACCATCACAGATCTTTCCGGCAACAGCATCGTGCTGCCTAATGTGATCGATAGCGTCGTCGTCCCGTTTCCCGCTGCGACCCAAACGGTCCTTGGCCTCGGTGCGGCCGATCTGCTCACGGGGGGCTATATACTCAACACCGACATGAATAAGGCAATGTTCGGAAAATATATGGATGCGATCACGCTGATCAGGCCCAATGACCTTAATAAGGAGGTCGTCCTGGGCTGCGATCCCGATTTCGCCGTTCTCGCCTCGCCGTCTCAGATGGAGGTATTGGAAGGCACGGACATCCCGCTGCTTCTTTACAAAACGTCCAATTTCGATGAGCTGGTCGCCTCTGTCCAGATGGTCGCAGACGCGATCGGCACCGATAAGGCTGCTGAAAACGCTAAGGCCTACAAGGAGTTCTATCAGAAGCTCGAGAGCAAGGTGAGCTCTCAGACGAAGGACATCCCCGAGTCCGCGAAACCAGTCGTATACGTATGCACCGAGGACGACGGACTCTCTTCTCATGGAAAAGGCGGCGCTATCAATAGCTGGGTGACGCTTTGCGGAGGCAAGTATCTTTGCGACGTGCTGGGAGTCGAGGGCGGAGAGGTTTCTCTGACCGCCGAGCAGATCATTGAGGGCAATCCTGACATCATCATTTGCGTCACCACTGCCGGACGCGATGCGATTCTCAACAATCCCGCATTCGCCGAGCTCTCTGCGGTGAAGAACGGAAAGGTGTACGTCAACCCCATGGGCGGAAGCGTTTGGTTCAAGAGCCATTTCGAGATGCCGTTGGAGCTGACGTGGGCGCCTCTCATCATCTCTCCGGACTACGTGACCGACCTCGACACGCGTTCTTACGTCGATGAATTCTACAAGACCTTCTATGGTTACACAGTGACCGACGAGGATTACGAGACCATCATGAATCCTCCTGTCGGCTCGAGATAAAGGTTAGACTTCAAAAGAGGGTGAGGTAGAAAAAATGAGAGAAGAGCCCGATACCGAGTTCAAGCGTGTGCATACGGCTGAGACATGGGACGGGTATGCCGATGTTTGGAAGCAAGAGCTCGACGGGGATCTAGCCTATCGGAAGAATACCGAGGAGCGCGCTCGCATCGAGACGGACTTCCTTGCTCGCAACGGCATTCTTCGCTCGGATATGGACGTCATAGATGTGGGAAGCGGTCCTTGCGTCATCTCGGCCGCACTGGCTCGTAGATCGAGAAACGTAACAGCCACCGACATCTCACCTCGAATGCTTGAGGTGGGTAGGGAGTACTGCAACGAGGCCGGCATAAGGAACATCGGCTACATGCCTTGCGATTTCAGGGAATCGACTATGGAGGACCTTGGTTGGTCGAAAGCATTCGATCTGGCCTATGCGTCCATTACGCCGGCTTTAAGCGGTCGAAGAGGGCTGGAGAACTTCATCGAGTTGAGCCGAGCGTGGTGCGTCAACACCTCTTTCGTGCTCTATCGCACTTCCTTGGAAAGAGCCGCCCGTGAAATGCTCGGACTCGATCCAGACCATCCTCATTGGGACGGCTCGCAGTACAGGCAGACCTGGTGTGCTCTTTTCGATATGGGTTATTGCCCCAACACATTCTTCCATACGCATTCTTGCACGACCTTTATCGCCCCGAATCTTCAAGAGGCTCAGACGCTTGCCTTTTGGTGCGGGAAACGCGGCGATGAGCTCGTCGTCGACTCGATATTGAACATGCTGCGCGAGCTCGCCGACCAAGATGGATTGATCGAGGAAGAGCTCGAGGTGACCTACGCGACGACATATTGGGACGTGCGCATACGACAACCCCGCTGGTAGGCAACGTGGCGCCCAGCCATCATGGGCCCTTTTCTCTGCAGGAGACTACCAGACAGTCTTGCGACTGCGGCCTAGGACGAGGCCCCGGACGATTTCCCGGACACGGCAACGTGCGAAGGGAGATCAGGATGTTCAGCTTGGAGCTCAGCGCCAAAGCCCTAAAGGTGATTGAAGGGCACGATGGGTCCTACACCGAGGGCTTTGGCGCTGGCGGGCGGATGCTCAGAGGCCGCCAAGAAAGCGCTCTGCGCATCTGAGCGCTGAGCAGAAGAGGTCCGTCGCCGATGCCAACCTGACAAGCAGAACGCTCTCCGAGGCGATTGCAGCGGATGTTCGAACTCCTAAAGTGAGGCGTTGCGAAGCTCTACTTTGATGACGTCCCCTTTCCTCGGTGCTTTCGATTCATTCATGGGCATCATGTAGTATGCATTTGCTTTTTGCATTTGCGCTGATCCGGGATGTCCTTTCACGGGAGTCGCCACCAGATTGCCCTGTTCGCCAGCCTCCAAGGTCACGAATCTGATCGCGTAGAACTCATCGTCCGGCAAAACGACGCTCGGTCGCGCCTCTCCAGATGGCTTTCCGGTTTGGTCGGGCTTTTTCACAGCACGTGCGGGAAACTCCTCGAAGAGAACGGCCGGAATGAGCCTCGGGGTCGGATCAAGACCAAGAAGGCTCTTCATGATCGGAAGTAAATAGAAGTTCAAGGTGAACGAAGCTCCACCACTCGGACCCGATATGCCGACGATCGGCGTGTTCTCAACGAACGCGTAGGAGCTATGATGGCCCGGTCCATGCTTCGTCTCATGGCAGATGATCGTTCCCATGCCCTCAAGGACCTCGACGGACCAATCGTCCGATCCTTTCGATGATCCTGCGTTCAATACGACGATGTCTGCAACCGAGCAAGCCTTCACGACCGCTGCCCGAATCGCTTCGCGCTCGTCGGGCACGATATCGAAGGGAATGAATATCCCGCCCCAAGCCTCGACCTTGCCTTGAACTACAGCGCTATTGGACTCATACACCTTACCGATGCCGGCGAACTTCTCAGGCGCGTCAGAGGCGAAGGGGATGTTCGGAGAGACAAGCTCGTTGCCCGTGGCAATGAAGGCGACGCGCGGTTTGGCCGCCACTTCAATCGATGCGTATCCAGCTGATGCGATCTGCGCAGCGATGTCCGGCGCGATGACGCATCCTTTTTCTACGATCAAGTCTCCTCGCCTGAAGGTCGATCCGGCTTCGCGCGTACCAGCGAATCTCTCAGAAGGCGCAGCGGCGATCTCGACGTGCTGCTCGTCATCGGAGACGATCACATGTTCGATGACAATCGCGGTGTCGAAATCGGTTGGCATCGCGACACCGGTGTTCGCAAACTCCCAGTCAACGCCTCTTACCCAGCCGCTCGTGTCGGGAAGCTCGCCCTCGGCGAGCCCTTGGAAATGATCCCAGCGAACCGCAATGGAGTCCATCGCACACGAACGCACGTTGGGAATGTCGGTTTTTGCGTATATGTCCTCGGCTAGAACGCGACCGTACGCCTCGTTGAGCGGCACTCGATCGATGCTCGGTTTCTTTTGGCCTCCATCGACCTCGATCACGCGCAGAATCTGGTCGACCGCGTCTTCGCGCGACAATTCGATATGGCCCGTATGATCTCTCATCTTGCCTCTTTCTCGCATTCATGCGTCATCTTGTCGACCAAAACCCAGCATCGCGAACGCTAAGATCGAGCATTCGCGTGATACCGTAAGGGGCGTTTCAATCTAGACGGAATTCTGATGTGTCTCGGGATCCTCTCCTAGATAGGATCCTCGTATTAATTATTTTATTCGCGATCAAGGATAATGTCAACGAAGCATGCAAGGAGGAGCGTGCCAAAGAGCAAAGCCGTCAAAACTGCTGCTTTGCGAAATTTTTCATACTCATCGCACCTCAAACGGGCGTTGCGTTTACTTTGATAAGTTTCCTTCACTATTGAGCATGGGATAAAGCTCGACCTCAAGCTCCTTGTCAAGATTTGCAAAGCGCCGCTCGCGTCCCTCGAAACCGAATGGGAAGGCTGCTGAGAGGGTGGTATCATAAAGGATCGTCTTATGGAACAAATTTCGCTGATCTGTCGCGCCGATATCACCCAAAAGTTTCACCAAGTTCGATATGTCATAGAGGTCTCGAACCTTTACTCTGCTGAAGAACGCCTTTGCCTTCCCACCAACGAGCTCGTAATCCGACAATAGCGGAACCTTAAGATCATCTCGCAAAGGCGTGCTGCGTTCCTCGACAGGGAAAAGCGGCACTCGATTGAGATACGTGAAATCGATCTTCAGGTTGTCTGGGCCATGCGAACCTCTATAGCCAAGAAAGAAGGAACGCCCAGCATGTTCTGCTCTCCCCGAATCAATCGAATAGCCAAGGGCATGAGCCACGTCATCAATCGCCTGTTCTATCTCTGGCTTGATCGCCAACATAGAATCCCTCTCGGAGCTTCCGATATAGGTCGCATCTATATCGACAGAAAGCCTCGGGATATCGAGCATGAAGAGATTGATGGCGGTCCCGCCATACACTGCGAACCGTCCCTTGAGCAAAGGATGCTCCGTCATCTCTTCCAAGACATCGAGCAGCCTCTCGACCTTATCAGTCGTCTCAGGCAGAAAAGCCATCATCTTCTCGTTATCCACGATTCCACCTCTTCTATCGGCTCAGGAAAGATAAGTCTCCACTCAGGCGACCATCCCTCACTTCCCGCTTTTATCCTGCCAAACCTGTAAGGTCCTTTTCCGAGAAGCGACCTTAGCTCATCGAGCACCTTCTCAGGGACGCGCCAATCGGATGCCTTCTGGGACAAAACCCATCCGATACGCGAAACGTCAGTCTTATCCAGAGATCTTGCCATCTCAAGCACGACGTCGCAGTCGATATAGGCAAAGGAGCTTACCGCGCGAATCGATTCCTCAATGCCTCCGGCGCGATCAGGTCTCGCAAGACAGTCGCACAGCGTTTGCTCCTTCGTGGTCACGTTGATGCGTCCGACGGCATCGGTTCTTACTTTGCGCGTGCGCATGTTAGCTTCTGGCGGGTAAGGCACATAGCGAATCCCCCGATACTCAAAGGCCGTCTTCAACTTGCCTGTACGAAACTCGCGCTGGAAGGACACGTCATGCGCAACGCCCAAAACATCAAGGGCAGCGTGATAGCAAACAGCGGCTTCAGGATCGATGCCGGTGATGACCTCCAGCGAATCAGGCAGAGTGCCCTCATATCGTCCAGCCATCGAGGCGTAAAGGCCTTGTCTGATTCGTTCGGCCTTTCCCGTCTTGACGGCAATGCGCAGCTGCTCTTCCGCAGACGAAGGCGAGTCGCACGATGCCAGGAGCTCGCTCGTCTTGAAAACATGATGGGTCGATATGTACTCAGTGAACTTCACATTGCAAATTATACTTTAAAACCCCAATAAGTAATTGGGGTTTCTGATAGTAATTTGCAATGCCATGAATAATCCTATTTCGAACTTCTCAAATTATTTCGTTTTCTCGAAATAGAAGAATGCCAGGGGACTGCCCCCGGCGCTTGGAGGTAGCTTATTCAGCCACCGATATACTGTATTTATTATCAATCCCAAAGGCAAAACAGGCTCATATTAGCCGAAGACGCCGTTTTGCAGGGATCCGTAATGAACGTCTAATCCGTCTTGACTGGAACATCAATTCTGTCCCTGACGACACATTCTCCACCTTTCACGATATAGCATTCCGCAAAATGAGGTCCTGAGAAGCAAGTGTTTTCATGATGCTTGGACTTGTTGGAATAACTTTTGATTTGGCCTCTTATCTGGTTTTAATATGAGCTATTTCGCCAACATTTCTGGCTTTCCAGAAGACGTCATAAGGTTTGGACACCGTACAATCAACTATCTCAAAACCGAGACCTTTGTCTTTTCGTAAGAAAATACCATCTGGGGGACCGGACGATTTCCTGGACTCCCTAGGAGGCGCAGACCCTCAGCGCACGATTGAAGCAGTCCGCAGAAATGCAGGGCAACTAGGGAACCGTCCCTTCGGCATGCAGGCAGTTCCGTTTTCCATTCGCCGACCGTATGATGCCGTCTACTATACTTAGTAAAGTATAATCCTCAAGTGACTATAATTATCGCCCGTAGGCTTTAGAAAGGATGACTATGGTAAACACAGTTGCAGCTATCGGCACCTTCGGAGATGACGGCACCCCGTCAACCGTTGCGGTACCCGATGACATCAACGAGGTGCTCGATACGCTCAATGCCATCGTGGACAAGTACGACACGGGCGATGTCCTCTCGGACGAGGATTACCAGATCGTGAAGGCGTACCTGCCTGCGATCGGCGTAGAAGAGACCTCCGTGTCCGCCTATGATGCGCTGCTCGGCAGCGGCTCCTACAAGTTCAGCCGTGCTGACAAGGGTCTTGAACTGCTCGTTCAGGGTGATCTGGGCTGCCGCGATTCAGGTGAGGCTCGTATCGAGTGGTGGGGCACCATCGACATCCAGAAGACGAGCGGTGACACCGTCATCAAAGACTACGACATCACCTTCCGCGGAGCGAGCTTTGGAATGGGGCCCACCGGCAAGATGAAGCTCATCTACAAGCGCGATTTCAACCGTGAGTTCCTTGGCTGCGACCAGGTATCCTCCTCGTTCATCGATCGCTTCTCGTTCACTCAGTGGGGCTTCTTCTTCAGCGCTTCCTGTGACCTCACCACCAGCGAGGGCGATATCAGCATTCGCTAACCCCAGGGCTTCGGAGCGCTGGGCGCATAGCGCGAGACGCGCCGCCCATTCAAGCCTTTCCTTCCTTACGCAAAACACCCCGACCTTTCCCCTAGCCCAGTCGGGGTGTTTTCGCGCCCGCGGACCGTATCACGGATGTTGCGGAAGCATCTGATCGAAGCGCGGGACAAGGCTAAGTCGGTAATCGCGGTGGAAGCCTTCGGGCGACACCTGAGGGGGCTCGACGTGACGGCCCCCCTTTTCGTGCAAAAAAAGCGGCAGGGGACTTCCCCTGCCTTCGGTGGTCCTGGGCTTTGCAGCCAGACCAGCTGCAATTCATTTTAATCGAACCTTACTAGGACCCACTAGGACCTGAAGGGCCGAGTAAATCTTTGCCCGTTTCGTCTTAAATTCGCTTCGGCGCCGATTCGGCTCCTTGGTCAACGGTGGTCATCCGTGCTCGCTAGAGGGCAGATTCAGTCACCCTATTTCGACCCATTCGGCTCCGATTCGGCTCCAAGGGTTTTGAAGAACCCACCGCAAAAAAGAAACGCAGGTCAGAGTTTTAGGCATCTGACCTGCGATAACGTTTGGTCGCGGGGGCAGGATTTGAACCTACGACCTCCGGGTTATGAGCGATTCAAACCCGATTGTCAGGCTTTATCCTGCTTTCCACGCAGCCTCAAACATCCAGGCTGAGGTTCATTTCATTGTATCAGGCTTTGTCACGAATCGTCTTGTTCTTCAAGTTTTTTTATCAGCTTTGGTGCCAATTTGGTGCCAAGTATGGTGCCAAATTAGCGCCAAGGCTTGGCTGTGGAAAACCCGGTACTGAGGCATGCTCCGCGAGGAAAGATCTTCAAGGGTGCCGCATAGACGGCGCCCTTGAAGACAGTTCTCTTTCAGCCGCAACCCTGGCACCAGTTTGGCGAGGCACTGGAGAAAGGAAATCGCATGAAGTACAAGTCAAGAGGTCTCAGGAAGCGCGGCAACGGCTCGTGGCAGGCTCGAATCACGCATGCAGACCCGCTTACGGGAAAGCCTGTAACCACGTACCACACCATCAAGGCCTCTTCTGAGCGGCAGGCCAAAGAGAAGCGAGACGAGCTCATCTTGAGCCTGGAGACCGGCGGCCTTGCGATGGGCGTGGATGTCACGGTCGAGCAGTTCATGAGAAGCTTCCTAGACTACAAGGAGCAGAGCAAGACGGTTGAGCCGTCCACCATGCGCGGCTACAAGGGCGAGACGAGGCTCATGTGCAGATACATCGGAGCGGAGCTCATCTCTGACCTCAACGTGCCAACCATCAACGCCTGGATGGCCAAGATGTCTTCGGATGGCTACGCCCCGAAGACCATAGCGAAGTGCTTCCGGCTTCTGAAGCAGGCCCTCAACTACGCGATCTCGCTAGACCTTCTCACGAAAAACCCCTGCAACTTCTGCAAGCCCCCGAAGCGAGCGAAAACCCCGATCAACGCGCTTTGCCGCGAGGACAGAAGCCGCATGCTCGACCTAGCCAGGCAAGCCCAGCCAAACGCGCTCGCCGTCGCCGTAGAGATCGCCCTCACCACGGGCATGAGGCGCGCCGAGGTCTGCGCTCTCAGGTGGGACGACTTCGATAAAGACAAGGGGGCCATCACCGTATCGCACGCATTCGGCAACGGCGAAGGGGGCTTCTACCTCAAGGAGCCGAAGAGCGGCCGAGCTCGCACGATACCGCTCACAGCCCACACGAAGAGGCTCCTTGAGGGCATGCTCGAGGACTCGCGCTGGATGCTCGGGAAGCTCAAGGTCCCCTTTTCCAACTGCTTCATCCTCGGAACGCAGGAGTCCGAAAGCCGCCCCTACAATCCCACTCAGCTCGGGAAGGACTTCGCGGCCTTCTGCAAGATGAACAAGTTCAGCTGCACGTTCCATGACCTTCGCCATACCTTCGCGACGTACCTGATAGCGCAAGGCGTCGACATCATCACCGTCGCCAGCTACCTCGGCCATTCGAGCCCCTCGATGACCCTCGACATCTACGCCGACGTCGACCCCGACGCCAAGGCGCGCGCAGTGGGGAAGATCGAGGATGCCTTCGACGATGCGATGAGCGTATTCGAGCGGACTGCGGCAGAGCGTCGCAAGGAACTCGAGCAGCAATCGGATGTCGCAGAGACGAGCGATGCGGGCAAGGCGGCGAAGATGTCCGCCAACGCCATCCCCTTCTCCATCGAGGAGCTGGAGGAGATGCTCGCCGTGCTCAGAAGAGCCTCTTGAGCCAACCGTCGCTCCCGCTGGGACATTTTGTCCCAGCGGGCTATCATTGACGGAATCCATGCCTATATAATCGCGGCGTTATGTAGGCACATGCATCGCAAACAATGCTTTCCATGTGCTGCTGATCTTGTCTTGCCGCCATCCCTGGACTCAAAGGCTCCATCACAATGGTCGCCCTCCAGGGAACTAGAACCTGCCAAGGGCGCGCAACGTTGACGGAGGTCTAAACTCCCATCAGCGTTGCGCCGTCTCAGCCGTATCCGTCACGTGCGGGCTTCCGGCGCGTATAATTAACTGTCAACTGTCGCGGCAAGTGCGACCGCAAGGAAGGAGGCTCCCATGAACCTCGGCATGGAAACCGAGCGCGTAGAGCACAAGCGCAGCACGTCGGAGCTCCGAGAGGGCATGGAGTCTGCCGCCTCGATCCTCAACAAGCACGGTCGCGGCACGCTCTACTTCGGCGTGAGGCCCTCCGACGGCGAGATAATCGGGCAAGACGTCTCCGAGAAGACCCTGCGCGACGTGTCGCAGGCGTTCACCAACCGCATCGAGCCCAGAGTCTACCCCACGGTCGAACGCCTGACGACCGACGACGGCAAGGCGTACGTACGCGCCGAGTTCTCCGGCGACGAGCGCCCCTATGCCTGCGATGGGCGCTACCGCATCCGCAGCGCCGACGAGGATCTTCCCATGAGCGCGGCAATGCTCGAGGAGATGGTGCTCGAACGGGCCGCCAAGAGCAACCCATGGGACCGCAGGCCATCGGGCAAGACCGCCCACGATGTCGACGAGGAGATCCTGCGCAGGTACGTCGAGCGAGGCGTCAGGCGCAGCCGCATACCGTTCGACTACACGAACGCACGCGACGTCCTGTCGCGACTCGGGCTGCTCTGTGACGACGGAACGCTCACCAACGCCGCAGCAGCCTGCTTCGTCCCGTCGCGAGACGTGATGCTGCGCATGGGAGTGTTCGCAGACGGCAAGCGAGTCAACATCCTCGACAACCAGCAGGTGACCGGCACGCTCTTCTCCATGGTCGACGCCGCCGAGCTGTACATCCTGAACAACATCCGCCGCGCGTTCATCATAGACGGGTCCTCCCTTCACCGCGAGGAGAAGCCCGAGGTCCCCCTGAGCGCGATACGCGAGGCCCTGTTCAACGCCTTCTGCCACCGCCGCTACGAGGATGACGCCGCCGTCCAGGTGGACATCTTCTGGGACTCCATCGACATATACAGCCCTGGCCTCTTCCCATCCGGGCTCACGCCCGAAGACTACCTCTCCGGCGAGGTCACCGCGTCTAAGCCGAGAAACCAGCTCCTCGCGAGCACGCTCTACAAGTCGGGCGACATCGAGACCTACGGGACCGGCCTCCGGCGCATCAAAAGCGCATGCGACGAGCAGAACGTCCCCGTCGAGGTGTTCCAGCGCGGCGGCAGCGTCCACGTTCGGTTCATGCGGTCGGAGGGCATTGTCGCCGCCAACTCGCCGATAACCGCCGATAACCGCCGACAAACCGCCGACAAAGTCAAATTGAGCGGACTAGCCGGGAATGACAGAAAGGTGTGCGAATACCTCTCCGCAAATGAAACGGCGTCGGTAACGGAGATGTCGGAGGCTCTCGGCATCCCATCGCGAACCCTGCGCGACGTTATGCGCCGACTCGCCGAGAGAGAATTGGTGATCTCCTCGGGAGCGAACAAGAACAGGCGGTACAGCCTGCGCTAGGACGGCGCGGTCCTCGTCGAGGGCACGCTCTCGCGCCTTGGCCGTCTTCTCGTCCTCGCCGTGCCGCTTCGTCCGATGCTCCCGTGCGTAACATGGCGACACCCGCCTCATGGCTGAGGAGAGCGTCGGCCGCCTCCATCTGGCCCCCGCAGGAACCGAGGCGCACCGTTCTCGGCGCTAAAAGGGAAGCGCAGGACGTCCCCGATGACGCGATCGGAGAACCAAGAGAAGACGTCTCGGGCAAGGGGCCGCTTTGCTTCGCGCGAAGCCGCGACGCGGCAGACGGCTCGTAATGCGGGAAACGACGACTGCGCCCACCGCGCCTGAAAGCGGGCGCAAAAGGCGGACGGGAGGATGGGCGACGCGGTCTTCGACCCTGGCTCGTCCGGCAAGGCAGCCCGAGCCCCGAGCCCATCGACACCCCGCGCTCGCGCCCAAACGCAAAGGACGAGGTACGCCCCCCGACGCCGGGAGCCCGCCACCCATGCGACTCCCGACCACGCAAGCCCCTTCCCCTCCAGGCGGGAAGACTCGCCGAGAACCCGCTTCGGCACAAGGGCCGCGAAAAACTTTTGCCGCGCCCGGGCGTTCCCATGGCGGCAAAACTCGAAGGCCCTCCGGGTTTTCGCTTTGGCCCCCTGCGCCCCGCGCGGGACCCCGGCGCGCCTCTAGCCCGGAAGGCGAAGGCATGGGGCCTCGCCGAAGATCAGGAAGTCGCAAATCATGGGAAATAGAGCCGTCATCACGACGAGGGACCGCAAGGTCGGCGCGGACGTGCATTGGAACGGCGGGCGCGACACGATCCAGCCGCCCCTCAAGTACTGCGAGCCGAAGGGCTACCGACCGCCCAGCAGCGACCTGAGCACCTCTAGCATGATCCCGTACCCCGAATCCCGAGAGCAGTCCGAATACGACTTCGACGAGATGCTCCAGACCTTCGACACATGCATGCCCGAAGGCGAGCGCCTCGGCGCGTACCTGGATTCAGCGGAGATCCCCGTGTCGGAGCTGAGGCTGGGGGACATGGTGTGGATGCGCGACGTGGGTGACCACGTCAAGGCACACCCAGTCGTGGGCTTCGGCACTGGCATGGTCAACGGCTACGACCGCACGGGCGCTGCTTACGTCGAGCGCTACGACCGTGACGGGGACTGCTCCTGGAACCCGAACAACTACCCCCACGGCGAGACGTGCCGGATCGTCCCGCGCAGGTAGCCGCCCTTGCGTCGTCAGCTCCCATGGGCCGGCGGCGCTCCCCCACCAGCCAAGTCCATCGCAGAAAGGACGGCGACCATGAGTTGCAGAAGCGAGCTCCGCATCGCCAACGAGAGCGAGTCGCTCGCCCTGCATGTCGAGCCGTCGATCGCAATCGAGGTAATCGCCAACCAGAAGGAGGCTTCCGTGGACAACGTGACGATCGCAAGCGTTATCGCCGAAGGGGGACTCACGCGCTGCATATCGGCAACGGCGACGATGGCGCCCGGCGCGCCAGGCCTCCGCATAACCGGCGTGACGGACCTGGCCGCCTGCGATATCAGGGCCCTGGTCCTGGCGGCGATGGGCAAGCGCGGCATCCGCCTGCCGGAACGCGCCGTCGCAGTCGAACTCGCCTTCGACGTCCCCTTCGAGCACGCAAGCGAGCTGGGCTTCGCCGTGTTCGTCTCAGTCGCTGAGACAATTTGTCCCAGCAGCAGCCCCTAGGCAGGCTCCGCTTCCAGCCTGATTGACGAGCGGTCGGCCAGCCGCCGATAGTCGGGGCCGAACCAGAGGGGAAGCTCCTCCTGGCGGACGACGAGGGGCATCCGATGGTGGACCGGGGCCATGTCGGCATTCGCCTCGGTCGTGACCATCGAGAAGCGGTCGCCCTTCCAGGTGCAGCCTATGAGGACCACGTCCTTGCCCGGCACCCTGAACTCGTACTGGCGCTTGACCGGCTTCCCCGTCTTCGGGGATGCATGGGTCTCGCTCCTGTGCGTCTCGTAGAACGACGCGACGGGGATGACGCATCGCCTGTGCTCCATGGAGTCGCGCCAGGTGGGCCTCATCGCGCTCTCGATGCGCGTGTTGAAGATGACGCCCGGCCTCCACGGCTCCTCGAAGCCCCATCCCATCTCTCGGGCGCAAAGGCTGCCGCTTTGAAGCTCCACCATGCCGATGGCGGTGTCGAACCGAGGGACGATGAGCGGCGCCGCGGAGTTGGGGTAAGCCTGGACCCTGCGCGCGGGCCAGTCCGGCTCGAAGTTGAAGGGGGCGCCGACCTCGATCTCCCTTATCACCTCGAGCACCTCGTCGAACGTGAATATGACGTATCTTCCGCACATGACCTCGTCCTCACTCAGCATACGTGCCCTTCCGGCACCTTCTCCTCCACGAACCATCTCGGGTCCTCGTGGAAGAGGAGCGTCTCCTTGCCGTCTATCATCACGGTATAGCACATGCCGTCGCCGCCGACGCGCTTGGAGGAGCGGCGGCACACGGATGTCACCTTGTCTATGGGGTACGTGCGGCCGTCCCACCACTGCACCGACATGGGGCGGCACCTGCCGTCCTCGTCTATGCGCGCCGTCACGCAGACGTACCTCTTCACCCTTCCGTCTATTCCCTGGACCACGCCCATCGCCTACCTCAGGAACCCTATGGGGTGGACGGTGTTGTCGCGCTTGACGTCGAGCCCGGACATCACCTCGTCGGTGAGCTCGACGGCGCGATGGACGCACTTGTTGCCGAACCTGCGCCGCAGCTCGTCGATCGCGAGGTCAAGCTTCTCCAGCTTGCTCACCCTCTCGACGTCCCCGAAGAGGTCGTGCTGCGTCGGCTCCAGCATCGAGGACAGGTTCGTGGCGCGCACGTGGATCGCGCGTATGGCGTGCTCCTCGTCGAGCGGCTGGCTCGCCCGCATGAGGTCCATGGCGACGTTCGCGACGTCGGACGTCAGGCAGGTGGGCGCACGCAGGGTCGTCTGCCTTGAGTATCCCGTGAGGTCCGCGGCGCGCCTGACGCCGGCGGATATGGTCCTGCTCCTGAGATGCGACTCCCTGAGCCTCTGCGACACCGACTCTGACAGCAGCCACACGAGCGCCTTCACGTCCGCCTCGCACACGAGGTCGCGCGGAGCTGTGAGCCCGTTCCCGATGCCCTTCACGGCGTAGTCCGCATCCGCCCTCGCGGGATCCATGACCCTGACGGGGCTCTGGTCCTCGCCGCGTGCGAACGAACGCAGCATCCTCCCTATCTTGCCGAACCTCTTGTCGAGGAAGTAGTCACCGGCATGCGCGAGGTCGCCTATCGTCTCGTACCCGGCGTCATGGAGCTTCCTCGCGGTCGCAGGCCCCACGTAGACCATCTCCGACGCCTTCATGGGCCATGCCACGTCTCGGTAGTTGCCCTTCGTGATGGCGACGACGCCGTCGCCCGGGTCCGTGTCGCTCCCGAGCTTCGCGAACACCTTGTTCCAGGAGACGCCGACAGACGCCGTGATCCCAAGCTCGTCCTTCACGCGCTCCGAGATCTCTCCTGCCACGAGCATGGGGCTTCCGCCGAACAGGTGCAGCGACCCCGTCACGTCCATCCAGGACTCGTCCAGCCCGAACGGCTCAACCTGGTTCGTGTACTCGTAGCAGATCATGCGAGCCAGCTTCGAGTACCTCTTGTAGGCGTCGTAGTCGGGCGGCACGACGACGAGGTCCGGGCACTTCTGCTTGGCCTGCCATATCGCCTCTGCGGTCCTCACGCCGCGCGCCTTGGCCTCCCGCGACTTCGCCAGGACGATGCCGCTGCGCCGCTCCGGGTCCCCGGCCACGGCCACCGGCTTGCTCCTGATCGACGGGTCGAGGTGCTGGGCCACCGACGCGTAGAAGGCGTTCATGTCGATGTGCATCACGACGCGCTCGCGCAAGGGCGCACCTCCTCGATGTAGGTACATTTGTTCGGTTACATGACCCAATGATGCTCCCGCTCGCCGCATCCGTCAATCGAACAGACTGTGGTTTTTCCGAGTCGGACGGCCGCCGGGCAGAGGGAAGACGCGATGCGGGGCTTCCAGCGTCATTCGAGTGCCCTGAGATGGGATGCCCGCGCTCTTGGCTCGTGGGCATCGGCTTTGCAGGCCGCCCTTTCGGCGCGCCTAGCAGCCCGCATGCTCGCAGGCGTCCGCTCATGCGCGCAAGGGCCGCGAAAACTTCTTCTCGGCGCGCTCCCGCTCCCAAGGCCCGAGAAGAACTCCAGCCCTGCCGGGTTTCGCTTCCCCCCTTGCCGCGCCCGCGCGCCGCCTGCGCCTTTCGGGCGCGCAAGGCACGCAAGAGAAAGGGGCGATCCAAATGCCAAGAACGACCACGAGGACCAGAGCGAGGCGGGCCAACCCTCCTCAGCGCGAGGCTCTGCTGAGCTTCTGCGGGCACTGCGAATCGGTCTTCGAGCCCGCGAGCTCGCCGGTTCCCGACGTCTGCCCGAGCTGCGCCGAGACGAGGTACGCCCGATGCGACTGCTGCGGCAGCTACCATCTCGCCGAGGGGATGATCGCCACATCTGAGCTGCACACCCTCTGCCGAGGCTGCGCCGAGTCGCTCACCTACACGTGCGGCTTCTGCGGCCAGCGGCACGAGACCGAGTCCCATGAGCCCACGACCGCGCATGACGGACGGCTGGTCTGCGACGAGTGCCTCCCGAGCTTCTCCCGCTGCGACTGCTGCGGCAGGCTCTTCAGGAGCAGCGACACCCGCCTCACGAACGACGGGCGGTACTGCTGGTCGTGCTCGGCGTACAACACCGGGCGGGCGATCATGTCCTACAGCTTCAAGCCCGAGCCCGTCTTCCACGACGTCGAAGGCGGCGATCCGTCGGGGCTCTACCTCGGCGTGGAGCTCGAGATGGACTGCGGCGACGCCGAGGCCGCGGCGAAGCGGATATCCGAGGCGTACGGCCCGCAAGTGCTCTACTTCAAGCACGACGGCAGCCTGGACGACGGCTGCGAGCTCGTCACCCACCCCATGAGCCCCGAGTACATGACGTCGGACGCGGGCAAGGAGATGTGGCGCGACATCTGCGCATCGGCGCTCGCCGAGGGCATGCGAAGCCACGACACGAACACCTGCGGGCTGCACGTGCACGTCAGCCGCGGGTTCTTCGGGGCAAGCCGGACGTCGCAGGAGCTCACCGAGCTCAAGCTCATCGAGACGGTGGACCGGCTCTTCGAGCCCATCGTCATCTTCTCCCGCCGCAAGCGCCACTGCATAGACCGCTGGGCGCCCAAGTGCAACGCCCCCAAGGAAGACGCCGGCTGGGCCAAGAAGGCCAAGCGCGTGAGCAGCTTCGCCAAGCGCGACCGCTACCACGCCGTCAACGTCGCCAACGACGCGACCATAGAGTTCCGCCTATTCCGAGGCACGCTCAAGCCCGAGACGATCCTGGCCACCCTGCAGTTCGTCACGGGGCTCTGCCACCTCGTCAAAGCCTCCAACCCCTCGCAGATGGACCGCTACGGCTGGTACGGCCTCTGCGACGCGGTGATGGACGCGTGCCCCGTGGACACCGCGGAGCTTCACGACTACCTGATCGAGCGCGAGCTCATCGTCCCGGAAGGAGATTTCGCATGTGCATAATCGTCTACAAGCCGCAAGGCAAGCAGCTCCCCGGCACGGACACGCTCCGGGCCTGCTGGGACAACAACCCGGACGGCGCCGGCATCATGTGGCCGGACGGGAACCGCGTCAACATCCGGAAGGGCTTCATGACCTGGCCCTCGTTCCTCGAGGCGCTGGACGAGGCCATGTCCGGCATCGACGCGGCCTCTACCCCCGTGGCGCTGCACTTCCGCATCGCCACCCACGGCGCGGTCGTCCCGGGATGCTGCCACCCCTTCGCCGTGAAGGACAGCCTCGCGAAGATGCGCATGACCGAGATCGGCGCCGAGGTCGGGTTCATGCACAACGGGACGCTCTCGGGCCTCGACACCGACGACGCGACCTCCGACAGCATGGCGTTCGCGAAGTCGGTGCTCGTTCCGCTGAAGGCGATGTCAGGCGACCTCCTGGGCGACGAGCGCGCCCTGCGGATCATCGAGGGATCCACCCAGGGCTCCCGCTTCCTGCTCATGTCGAAGGCGGGCGTCGTGCGCACGTTCGGCACGTGGGTGGAAGACCGGGGCATCCTCTACTCCAACTTCAACTACATGCCGCGCCCCGCCTGCAAGCCCGCCCTCGCGGGCAGCGCGGCCTACGACGCTTGGGCGGCGTTCGGCGAGCCGGACGAGAGCTTTGCGCGCTACGGGCTGTTCGAGGCCTGCAAGGAATGCCCGATGCTCTTCGAGTGCGCGGAGTACCTCCCCATCTGCACCGACGACCTCCAGGCGTCCGAGATGGTGGCGAGCTTCACATGACCCGCTGGGACGATTTGCCCCAGCGGACGGGCCCTCTGTCCTGCGCAGACCCTACCCTCGCCCGATGCGCAGCCGCGGCCGCGCAGGCAGGCATCATTCCTCTCGCCCGCGAGGCTACTCGTCTTCCCCGATCACGACCCAGGCGCCGGATTTGCGAGAACCCTCTCGCTTGATCAGGCTCTTTTCCCTCAATCCCCTTATCGCGCGTTCAATGGACCTTTCCGTGAGGCCAAGCTTCGCGGCAGCCTCCGCAGCGGTAACATGCGGGTCTGCGATTATTTCGCTTAGAACAGCGAACTCGGTTCTGCTTAACCCTGCCTCTGCAGCCCGCACATCTTTTATCCCGACGTTTATCCCGACATTTGTCCCGACGCTTGTCGGGTTATCCGGCACCGCATCCACGACCATGCTGCGCCCGAATGGATCGTTCCTGTGGAACACCAGGTTGGTGCCGTCGACCGTGCGCACGTACTCGACCTCGATGCCGGCTTCGTCGCACAGGTCCTTGATGCGCTTGATGCCAGTGCCGTAGGCCTCTATGTCGCCTGAGCGGTAGAGCGTCCTCGAGATAAGCGGATTGCGGGTGATGGAGGACTTGCTCTCGCCAGAAAGGTGCTTGTCGGGATCCTGTCCTTTGATGAACCAGCCGGGGCTCAATATCTCAACTGCATCGTTGTATATGTCTATGACGACAGCCTCCGTGGTCTGCCAGTCGCGATGGGCGAACGCGTTCATGAGCCCCTCGCGCAGGGCATCGCGCGGGATCTCGGGATAAACGGGGCTCGGCCCGCTCGTGAAGGTGTCGACCCTGTTGCGCGTGTTGGTGATGATGTACCACTCCGCCTTGTCCACGAGGTCGAAGAAGACGCCCGCCTCCTGCCTGAGGTCGAGGATGTCCGTTCTGGCATGCGTTGCCAAGATGCCCATCTTGAGCCCCGTGTATATCGAAGGGCAGAACAGCACGACTGCGGCATTGCGCAAGTTGTCGCCATCGAGCAGCCCCAAGCGCTCCAAGACGTCTTTTGCATTCGTGTACCCGAAGGGGATGCGACCCTTGCCCTGCCCGCGCTCGACGAACTTGCGGAGCGTCTCCTCATCCACGTCCGAAACGGTCTTGCCGGAGACGCGCCCATCCCAGGGGTTGACGCTGCTCTCGACCTCCCTGAACTGCAAGCGGAGCTCGTCGGGGCTCATGAGCACGTCCTCGTCCGCGACGCGGATGCGGTACCTCCCCGCACACGAATAGGGAGCGGCATCGCCTCTGAACGCGACCTTGACGTAGTCCTTCCCCTCGGGGGTCCTCTCGTGCGTCACCGACGGGTAGATGGAGGGCTCTATGTGGTTGCCGACGGCCTGACTGATCTCGCGGAGCGTCGACTCGGACACGTCCTGACCGCACACCTCGCCGTCCCTTCGCACGCCGAAGTACAGCTCGCCCTCTCCGTGCTTGTTCAGGATCGAGGCAATGGACGCCATCGCCTCCTTCATCTCGGAGGTGGACCTCTTGAACTCCCTCTGCTCGTCCTCGTGTCCCAGGTTCATTGCCCGCACCACCCAGCCTATTCCTCGCCGTCGACGTCGAACGACCCGCGCCATACGGCGTATTCGCGCTCCGACACCCGCCCGTCCTTCAGGGCGTCCCTCTGCTCCGCCCACCTCTCCAGAGCCATCTCCAGCTTCGGGGCGTGGGGCGCGTCGGGGTCCACCGCTATGGCCATGGCGGAGCCTACGCGCACGGGCTCTATGCCGAAGCCCGCCTCCTCCATCCGGAAGAGCACCTCGAGCACGTCTTGCACCGAGTCCAGGTGCCGGTCCTCGAGCGATTGCGCGGTCACGCCGAGGGCGTCGGCGATCGCCTGCAGTGCCTGGCGGTCGGGCGTCCTGTAGCCCGTCTCGTAGTTCCATATCAGGCTCTTCCCCTTGCCGATCCTCTCGCCGAGCTCGGCCTGGGTGAGCCCCGCCACCTTTCGGGCCCGCCTTATGCGCTCTCCTGTGCTCAAGTCACGCGCCTCTCTCTCGCCTCCGCCCTATTATCCCTCATTCCTTCCGCGTATTCGTGTACCCGCGGAAGATTTGCCCCTGAGCGCTGCTTTTTCTCCAGGGCCCCTTTCCCTGAGCCGGCCATCTCGCCCTCAACCCCTCATCCTCCCCTCGCCTGCCTTGGGGCGCATCAACGCATGTGGCCGCAGCTGCTCCTTCAAAGCGAGAGGAAATGGCCAACGCCTAGATCCCTTGCGGTAGGTTCGCATCCGAGGCTAGCAAGGCCGTCCAGGCAGTTGAAGTCGGATTCGGGAAGTCGAAATCGGGTTTTGGGAATCCGATAGAGGGATTGCGCTTGCCTAAATCGCGCTGACGGCGACGGCATGAGGCAGCATGCGCCTCCGCGGCGCATGCTGCGCCTCGGGAACGCCTCGGTTGTCGGAGGCCATCTCCTAGTCCGATAGGCGTGGCATGCTCGACCACGCGAGCTGCGCCCGGAGCAAACGGCGGGTCGCGCATCCCACGCGCAACACAAAAGGATCGGCCTCGCCTGAGAAGAGCCTTTTTCTGTCCATCATGTTGCTGCGCGTGCGTCTTGTCGGGGGCCTACACTTCTTCCACGAGTATATTCTCTTTCATTTTGCGCGAGGTTGTCCATTCGCGCTACGGGAGGTCCCGCGAGATGAACCTCCAGCACTCGTCCGTGAAGCGGTACGTGGCGACGTGCCCGAAGTTCGAGCGGTCGGGCCTCCAGCGGCCATCGGCCGATGCTCTGGGCACCGGCTCTATCACGAGCTTCTCCTTGAGCTCGGCCATGCCCCGCGACACCTGGGCGGGCGTGAGCGTCGTCTCGCGCGACATCTTCTCTCGCGAGAACGCCTTGAACGTGCCGTTCGGCGTCACGTAGCGGCAGAGGGACGCGATGACGGCGAACCCGCTCCTGCCCACCTTCACGCGCACGAGGAACTCGATCAGGCTCGCGGGGATGGTCGCGAATCGGCCCGATCGGTATCTGATGGCTTCCTGCTTGCCCCCGTCTATCCTCGGCGGATTCTGCATAGCGTAGCCTCACGCGCCTGCTGCCTGCGAATGTAGTCCTCGCATGCCGCCGTAGAGGTGCGCCTTGCGTTCCTGACCTTGAACGACGGAAGCTCGCCCGAGTTGAACATCCGGTATATCGTCGACTGCGACACGCCGAGCAGAACCGCCGCCTCCTTCGCGGTGATGGTCCTGCTCTCGCCTGCGCTTACGAGCCTTGCGGCGTCTCCCATGCTGCCTCCTTCATCTGCCTTGCCATGCTATGCAGGCTTGGCTCGCGGCTCCAGGGGCTTTGAGGGATGCGAAACCGCGCTTGGGGGACTCGCAACCTGGGTTGAGGCAGCCGAAAGCGGCGCGCAACCCCCTTGCAACAGGCAGGCGATCCCAGGTCGGCTTTTTGTTCTTCATTGTTTTGTTTCTTCTTTTTAAACGCTTTCGGCAGGGCGAGAGCAGCAAGGCGAGTTGCTGTCGGCATGGCGGAACCATAGGTGCCGCCCCGGTGAAGCGTTGCTATCGCCAGGGCGAAACCATGTTGACGATGCTTTCGTCAGGGCGACACCAACTGTGGAGAAATACCGGTATTCGCGGTTTTGTCCGAATGGTCTACAATGCCTTTGGTGCCAACTTGGTGCCAAGGCTGGTGCCAACTTGGTGCCAAGGCGATTCAGGGCATGTTTGAACGATGGGTGTTTTGACAAAGAAAAAGCAGGTCGGACAACCTTTTCAGATTATCCGACCTGCTGGTCAGTTTGGTCGCGGGGGCAGGATTTGAACCTACGACCTCCGGGTTATGAGCCCGGCGAGCTACCAGACTGCTCCACCCCGCATCATCTGGTGCCTTTCAAAAGGCAAGGATATATATTACTCGCTCTGACGAATTGCGCAAGAGGCAAGTTCATGCTCCACCGTTTCTCCACAAGCGCGGCAACGCCCGCACGTCCCGTTAATTTTCATTGCCAGCCGAACACCTGCTCATTTTCGACATCTTTTCTCACACTCAGCCGAACGCGTACGGTTGAGTGCGGAGGCCGCAGCGACCCCGCAGCGGCCCAGCCGATGAAAGGAGGT
>NZ_JAAVTO010000051.1 GCF_013185065.1 Adlercreutzia sp. ZJ473
GCTGCCGCTGGCGCCGCCGTCGCGCCCGCGCCTGAGGCGCACGCCGACGCCCCGCGCCCGCGCGACTACCAGCGCCCCCGCGCCGAGGGCCGCCCCAACCGCGATCGCAACGACCGCGCCGACCGCAACGACCGCGACCCGCGCGGCAACCGCAACGGCAAGGGCGGGAACCGCAACGACCGCAACGACCGCAGCAGCCGCGACAACCGCGACCGCAACGACCGCCGCCCGCGCCGCCAGCGCGACAACCGCGTCAACCGCGAGGTGGTCCCGAGCGTCACCAAGGAAGAGCTCGCGGAGCTCAAGGTGGCCGAGCTGCGCGCGAAGGCCGCCGAGCTCGGCGTCGACGGCACGGGCGTCAAGAAGGCCGAGCTCGTGGGCCTGGTGTACGACGCCGCGGTGAAGGCCGAGGGCTTCGTCGAGGTCACGGGCGTGCTCGACATCCTCGCCGACGGCTACGGCTTCCTGCGCGCCGCGGGCTACCTGCCCGGCGAGGGCGACGCCTACGTGGGCGCCTCCACCATCCGCCGCAACGGCCTGCGCAAGGGCGACCTCGTGGTGGGGCAGACCCGCCCCGCGCGCGAGAACGAGAAGTTCGCGGCCATCCAGAAGGTCATCTCCGTGAACGACATCCCCCTCGAGGAGCTGGGAGCTCGCCCGCACTTCAAGGACCTCACGCCGGTGTTCCCAGACGACCGCCTGCTCATGGAGCACGGCAAGAACACCATCACGGCGCGCGTGATCGACCTGGCCGCGCCCATCGGCAAGGGGCAGCGCGGCCTCATCGTGTCGCCGCCGAAGGCCGGCAAGACCACCGTGCTGAAGGACATCGCCGCCTCCATCACGGCCAACAACCCCGACGTGCACCTGATGTACCTGGGCATCGACGAGCGCCCGGAGGAAGCGACCGACATGGAGCGCTCCATCCGCGGCGAGGTCGTCTCCTCCACGTTCGACATGCCGTGCGAGAACCACATCGCCGTGGCCGAGCTCGTGATCGAGCGCGCGAAGCGCCTCGTAGAGATGGGCAAGGACGTGGTGATCCTGCTCGACTCCATCACGCGCCTGGCGCGCGCCTACAACCTGGCGCAGCCCGCCTCGGGCCGCATCCTCTCGGGCGGCGTCGACTCCACGGCGCTCTACCCGCCCAAGCGCTTCCTGGGCGCGGCGCGCAACATCGAGAACGGCGGCAGCCTCACCATCCTGGCCTCGGCGCTCATCGACACGGGCTCGAAGATGGACGAGGTCATCTTCGAGGAGTTCAAGGGCACGGGCAACATGGAGCTCAAGCTCGACCGCTACCTGGCCGACCGCCGCATCTTCCCGGCCATCGACCCGGTGTCGTCGGGCACGCGCAAGGAGGAGCTGCTGCTCGACGGGCAGGAGGCCCCGCTCATCTGGGCGGTTCGCAGGATCCTGGCGAACATGAACAACACCGAGCGCGCGATGGACATGCTGATCAAGTCCTTGAAGCAGACCGAGACCAACCAGGAGTTCCTCATCCGCACGGCGAAGAAGGCCCAGGGCAGCCACGGGAAGTCGGACGAGGGCTTCGAGTTCTAGGCTCAAGGAGGAGCCATGACCCAGCAGAACAACTGGCAGCAGGGCGTCTGGGGCGACGGGAGCACCCCGGCGCCCAACGCCTACGAGCAAACCTACAACGCCGCCGCGTCCGCGCAGGCGGGCGCAGCGGCCCCGGGGCAGGCCGCCCCGCAGGCCGCGCAGGCCGCGCAGACTCCGCAGGCCCAGGCCGCCCCGCAGGCCGCGGCGCCCCAGCCGGGCTTCGGCGCGTATCCTGGCGCGGCGTCCCAGCCCGCGTTCGCGCAGGCCGCCTACGCGCCGCAGCCGGCCCCGCCCGCGCCCGCTCCCAAGAAGGGCAAGGGCTGGATCGTCGCGCTCGTGGCGGTGGTCCTCTTCTTCGCGCTCATGTTCTTCGGGCTCGCGTCGTGCAACGCGGCCATGAGCACGGTGGCCAACCCCTTCGGCGCCTTGGGCGAGGACGTCTCCTCCGACTACGTCACCACGAACTCGGTGGGCATCATCGAGATCTCGGGCACCATCCAGTACGACGGGACCACCGCGAGCCCCGAGGGGCTCAAAGCGCAGCTCGACCGCGCGGAGGAGAACCCCTACATCAAGGCCGTGGTGCTGCGCGTCGACTCGGGCGGCGGCACGGCGACGGCGGGCGAGGAGATGGCCGCCTACGTGCGCGACTTCTCCAAGCCCGTGGTGGTCTCGAGCGCGTCGATGAACGCGAGCGCGGCCTACGAGATCTCGAGCCAGGCCGACTACATCTTCACGGCCAAGACCACCGCCATCGGCGCCATCGGCACGGCCATGCAGCTCACCGACATCTCGGAGCTGCTCGACAAGCTCGGCATCACGGTGGACAACATCACGTCGACGGAGTCGAAGGACTCGAGCTACGGCACGCGCGCCCTCACCGAGGACGAGCGCGCCTACTACCAGTCCATGGTCGACCAGATCAACGCGACGTTCGTGGAGACGGTGGCCGAGGGCCGCGGCATGACGGTCGACGAGGTGCGCGCGCTCGCCACGGGGCTCACCTTCACGGGCATGGACGCGGTCGAGAACGGCCTGGCCGACGAGATCGGCACGCTCGAGGACGCCGTCGCCAAGGCGGGCGACCTCGCGGGCTTCACGCAGTGCGACACGGTGTACCTGCGGCCGGGCGCGAGCGGTCTGAACGACCTGCTCGATCTGATGAGTGAGAGCCGCGGCAGCGCCGACGCGCGTGCGCTCGCCGCCGCTTTGGAGGAGATGGAAAACCATGTCGGATTTGAGAGATAACAAGCGCGTCAAGTGGCCTGCCCGCGCGGTCGTCACGGCGGGCATGCCGTACGGCAACAAGCCGCTGCACTTCGGCCACATCGGGGGCGTGTTCGTGCCCGCTGACGCGTTCGCGCGCTTCCTGCGCGACCGCATCGGGGCGGACAACGTGCGCTTCGTGTCGGGAACGGACTGCTTCGGCAGCCCCATCAACGAGGGCTACCGCAAGCTCGTCGAGGCGGGCGAGTTCGACGGCTCCATCGAGGAGTACGTCATGCGCAACCACGAGGCGCAGAAGTCCGTGCTCGAGGCGTACCACGTCAGCCTCGACATCTTCGACGGCTCGGGCATCGGGCACGCGGCCGACGTGCACCAGCGGGTCACGAACGCGTTCATCGAGCGCCTCTACGAGAACGGCTGGCTCAAGCGCACCTCCACGCTGCAGTTCTACGACGCCCAGGCCGAGACGTTCCTGAACGGCCGCCAGGTGGTCGGGCGCTGCCCCGTGCAGGGCTGCAAGTCCGAGCACGCCTACGCCGACGAGTGCGACCTGGGACACCAGTACGCGCCTGCCGACCTCATCGCGCCGATCTCGACGCTCTCTGACGCCGCGCCCGAGATGCGCCCGGTGGAGAACTGGTACTTCGACCTGCCGGCCTTCGCGGACTTCCTGCGCGCACACGCCGCCGACCTCGCGGCCGACCCCGAGGTGCGCCCCGTGGTGCCCCAGACCATCGCGGAGTTCCTGGCGCCGCCGGTGATCTTCGTGAAGAACGAGGCATATGAGGCGTACGAGGCCGTCGCCGACGAGCTGCCGCGGCACGCGTACCGCCCGGCGGAGAAGGGCAAGGCCAGCTTCGAGATCGAGTTCGAGTCCATCGCTGCGCGCGACGAGGCGCGCAGCGTGCTCGCGCGCGCGAACATCCGCTTCCGCACCTCCAAGACGCTCGTGCCCTTCCGCATCACGGGCAACATCGAGTGGGGCGTGCAGGCGCCGGTGATCGAGGGCGTCGAGGGCCTCACCGTGTGGTGCTGGCCCGAGTCGCTGTGGGCGCCCATCTCGTTCACCTGCGCGGTGAACGACGAGCGCGGCCTGCCGCGCGGCAGCTGGCGCGACTTCTGGTGCTCCGACGACGCGTGCGTGTACCAGTTCATCGGGCAGGACAACCTGTACTTCTACGGCGTGGCCCAGCCGGCGCTGTTCGAGGCGCTGCGCCCGGGCGGCCTGCTCGACGGCGGCGACGACGCGCTCGCGCTGCGCCAGACCACGCTCGTGGCCAACCACCACCTGCTGTTCGGCAAGACGAAGGCGTCCTCGTCGGGCAAGGTCAAGCCGCCCACGGGCGAGCAGCTCCTCGAGCACTACACGCCCGAGCAGCTGCGCGCGCACTTCCTCGCGCTCGGCCTCGACCAGAAGTCGGTCGGCTTCTCCCCGAAGCCCTTCGACCCCGACGAGGCCAAGCGGAGCGACCCGCGCGTGGCCGACCCGGCGCTCAAGGAGGGCGCGCTGCTCACCAACGTGTTCAACCGCCTCGCGCGCAGCTGCTTCTACGAGGCGCAGAAGAGCTGCGAGGGGTACCTGCCGCTCGGCCCGGTGACGCCGGAGGTGGGCGTGCGCGCCCGCCGCGCGCTGCGCAGCTACGACGAGCTCATGCACAAGGTGGAGCTGCACTCGGTGATGTCGCTCATGGACGAGTTCATCCGCTGGTCGAACAAGTACTGGGCCGACCAGATCAAGGCCGCCGACGCCGCCGGTGACGCGGACGCGCGCCGCCAGGTGCTCGTGGACTGCTTCTTCCTGCTGCGCGTCTGCACGCTCATGATGCACCCGATCGTGCCGGTGGGCTGCGAGAAGATCTGCGACTACCTGAGCTTCAGCTTCGACGAGTTCTTCAGCTGGAACTACGACTTCGACTCGAACGACGAGCTGTGCACCGCCGCCGAGATCGACGACGCCCGCCACCGCATCCAGGAGCTCCCCCCGCGCTTCGACTTCTTCAAGAAGCACGAGAGCCAGTACAAGTAGGCGAAGAGCAGGCGTGGGACGGGCGTGGGACGGGCGGAGGGCGCAGCCCGCCCCACGCCATTGAGCGGAGCGCCGCAGCCGCAGAGCCGAAGGCCTCAGCCGAGGGTATCGGCCGAAGGCCTTGCTGCGATCGGCGCGGTATTTTCCTGCAACCCCCTTGCAATGCGAGGGGGTTGTGCTATCTTAGACAGGCTGTGTAAACAGCAGGATTATCACACATGCTTGCGTGACCTGATCCGCCAGTGGCCACCTGAAAAAGGCTGCGGACGCAGGGTTGACCGCAGGCAGAGGACTAACGAATGGAGAAGAGACATGACGAAAGTCAGCATTTCCACGCTGCTTGACGCAGGCAGCCACTTCGGTCACCAGACCCGCCGCTGGAACCCCAAGATGAAGCCCTACATCTTCGGCAGCCGCGGCGACATCTACATCATCGACCTCAAGCAGACCCTCATCGGCCTCGACAAGGCGTACACCTTCGTGTCCGAGCTCACCCGCAAGGGCGGCACCGTGCTGTTCGTGGGCACCAAGAAGCAGGCCCAGGAGGCCGTGGCCGACGCGGCGAACCGCTGCGGCATGCCGTACGTGAACGCCCGCTGGCTCGGCGGCATGCTCACGAACTTCGTGACCATCCGCACCCGCGTGGAGCGCATGGAGGAGCTCGAGGCCATGGACGCCGACGGCCGCATGGCGCTGCTGCCGAAGAAGGAGCAGATCCTGCTGCACAAGGAGCTCGGCAAGCTGCAGACCAACCTCAACGGCATCCGCAACATGAAGCGCGTCCCCGACGCCGTCTTCGTGATCGACACCAACCGCGAGGAGATCGCCATCCACGAGGCCAAGCGCCTGAACATCCCCGTGGTGGGCACGCTTGACACCAACTGCGACCCGGACGACGTCGAGTACGGCATCCCGGCCAACGACGACGCCATCCGCTCGGTGCGCCTGCTGGCCGACTTCATCGCCGACGCCGTGATCGCGGGCACCGGCGCTGACGTGACCGCCGCCGAGATGGCGGGCGAGGCCGCGCCCGAGGCCGCCGAGGCTGAGGCCCCCGTCGCCGAGGCTGCTGCCGAGTAAGCTGCTTCGCTTGGAACAGCGCGCGCGGGGCTCATCGGCGAGCTCCGCGCGCTTCCCGAAAACCACCCCTTCCCACAGAAAGGAATTCCCATGGCTGCTATCACCGCTTCTATGGTCAAAGAGCTTCGTGAGATGACCGGCGCTGGCATGATGGAGTGCAAGAAGGCCCTCACCGAGGCCGAGGGCGACATGGACAAGGCCGTCGACGTGCTGCGCACCCGCGGCCTGGCTGCCGTCGCCAAGAAGGCCGGCCGCGCCACCAACGAGGGCACCGTCATGGCGCTCGTGAACGACGCGTGCACCTGCGGCGCCGTGGTCGAGCTCAACTGCGAGACCGACTTCGTGGGCATGAACGAGAAGTTCAAGGCCTACGCCGAGAAGATCGCCACCGCGGCGCTCGCCGCCAAGCCGGCCGACGTCGAGGCCCTGAAGGCCGCCGAGATCGACGGCGAGACGGTCGAGGCCGTCGTCACCGACTGCATCCACGTGATGGGCGAGAACACCCAGCTCGCGCGCGTTGCCGTGGCCGAGGGCGCGGGCGTGTCCTCCTACATCCACGGCGGCGGCAAGATCGGCGTGCTCGTGGCCTTCGACGTCGAGGGCATCGACCCCGCCTCCGCTGACTTCCAGAAGTGCGGCCGCGACGTGGCCATGCAGGTGGCCGCCGTCAACCCCGTCTCCGCCACGCGCGAGGACGTGCCGGCTGACGTGGCCGAGCACGAGATGGCCATCTACAAGGCTCAGGCCGCCGAGTCCGGCAAGCCCGAGAACATCCAGGAGAAGATCGCCATGGGCCGCATGGAGAAGTTCTACAAGGAGAACTGCCTCGCTGAGCAGGACTTCGTGAAGAACCCCGACCAGACGGTCGCCGACTACGTCAACGAGTGCGCCAAGGTCCTCGGCGGCACGATCGCCATCAAGGGCTTCACCCGCTTCGCCCTCGGCGAGTAGCCGACAGCGCAAGCGCCCGCGCGGGCGCTCGGATGAAGTCACATAGCCTGAAGGGGCTGTAGCAGAAGCCCCCTCAACAAGAAGCCCGCCGCAACATGTGGTGGGCTTCTTGCATTCTGGGGTCGTGACCCTGTCCACCGCGCGAAGCGCGGCGGACAGGCAGCCACCCTGGAATGCGGGTGCGCGTCGAAGGCTTCGCCCCTGCGGGCGGCGACCGCCGATCGGGTCCATGATGCGGCTGTTCGGGACTCCTGTTGCAGCCGCTTTTTCCAACTCGCAACGGGGGCAATGAAACGGGGCAAACCGCTTCCCAGGCCGCCCCATCCGGGCCGCCTCGTCCGCCCTGGGCCCTTGGGGTCGAAACACCGACAACGCCCTCTTTGCAGCCACCATTCTGGAAAGCTGGATGGAAAACGCCCGTTATCGGCGATTCGAGCCCCGAAAACCACCGACAACGGCGCTTTCGCATCCACTTTCCCCGAGAAATCGCCGATAACGGCCTCGTTTCATCCAGAATCACTCGGGGCGCTTTCGATCGCGCTGAAGACGAAGTTGTTGAACGTGAACGCCGTGTAAAGGCTGAACATCAATCGTCAACTTGAACTTCGCGTTATCCATGATGGTCGCTACAGTTCCCTCCTCAGCTTCTTCGCCTCGCTCTCGGTGGTGGCCATCCCGAGGTAGGCGAGGCCGTAGAGCTCGCAGAACTTCTTGATGGAGTACTCGCCGGCCTCGATCATCCAAGGAGCAGGTGCAGCGCCTTGGTAGAGGAGGGCCAGGCGCTTTCCCCTGAAGCGGCGGTGGTCGAGCGCCCCGTAGAGGCGGTCGAGCAGAGTGCGAACCAAGCCGCTCAGGTTGTGCCAGTATACCGGCGACCCGATGACGATGGTGTCTGCGCCGTCCATGGCGGCGAGCACTTCGTCGAGCTGGTCGTCGCCGAAGCGCTGACCGTATCCGTAGACCTTGTAGTCTACGAGGTTCAACGTGTCATGCGCGGTTCCTTCGAGGAGGGCTTTGGCCAACCGTGCCGTGTTCCCGCTCCTGTTGGGGCTTCCGTTTATGAAGAGCGTGGTCATCTTCGTCCTTTCGGCATGCGATCGATTCGAGATGAACGGATTACTGATACTTCACCTCGTAGGTGTCGCGCGTGTCGTTGAGGGCCCAGAAAGCCTCTGCGATGTTGTCGGCTGCAAAGTGCTCGTCGCCGCCGATGGTTCCGCAGACCATGACGGTTCCAACGTAGATGCCCCTGTCTGCGAGCTCCTGGTTCTTCTCAAGCGCGAGGTTGCGGAGCGCGGCCTTGTCCATGGAGAGAGCCACGAAGCCCGGATACGGCGATTCCGCGAAACCGCCTCCGGTGAGGATGACGGAGCCCTGGTTCTCGGCGAACCCAGGAGTGGCGAACTTCTGGATCGTTTCGTAGGCGCCTGCCACGTCGGCCGCAAAGTGCCTCATGACGTCTTCCGCAGTGAGCGGCTCCTCATCGAAAGAGGTGATGCCGACGTTGTACACCACCACGTCCGGATCGCCGTGATCTGCGTGGATCCGGTCTATCGCCTCGTCGTAGCCCTTGATGTCGGTGACGTCGGCGGCATATGCCGAAGCAGGTATCCGGAGCTCCTCGAACTCCTTCTTGTACGCATCGAGGCTCTCCTGGCTCCTCGATACGAGCACGACCTCGTATCCTTCTTTGCCGAATCGCCTCGCGACGGCGTTGCCGAGGCCGGGACCTGCGCCGATAACCACGATCTTCCTTGTCATAGCTGAGCTCCTTCTTCTCGAGGACAGACCTTCCATCCAAAGCGACCAATCAAGTGACTAGTCAAATCTAGTCTTTACGCAGCGCGCGGGGAATGGTTCAATAGGTTAAATGGCTTTAACCTATGGTTAACATATTCGACATCAGGAGACTGGCGATGCTCAATCGGCGGATAGGCACATTCATAGTTGTCGCGGAATCCGGCAGCTTCTCGCTTGCGGCCAAGCAGCTCTTCGTCTCCGCCGTGTCAGTCAAGAAGCAGATGGACTCTCTTGAGGCCGAGGTGGGGGTCAAGCTCTTCCACAGGACGAACCGCGGAGTCGGGCTGACGGACGCTGGGAGGATCCTCTTGGATGCTGCGAAGAGGATGCGGCAGATGTCCGATTCGACGCTTCGTGAGATGAGGAGAGCGTCTGAAGCGGAAAAGCCCATGGTCAAGGTCGGGACGTCGCTCTTGCGCCCCTGCTCGCGCCTTCTTGACATCTGGTCCCGAAACGACATGGACGCGGATTACGGGATAGAGATCGTCTCGTTCGATGACGGGACGGAGCTGGACTCCGTGATAGGGGAGCTGGGCTCGCGAATCGACTGCTTTCTGGGGCCGTGCGACGCGCCTGCATGGCATGAGATGTGCAACGTGCTCAAGCTCGGCTTCTACGAATGCAAGATCGCGGTGCCGAGGAGCCATTCGCTCGCGTGCGAGTCCGCCTTAACCTGGGATGACCTCAGCGGCCAGTCCCTCATGCTCGTGAAGCCCGGCTCGTCGCCGGTGCTGGACTCCATACGCTCCGAGATCGAAAGCCATCACCCGGGCATCGAGATCGTTGACACGCCGAGCTTCTACAGCATCGACACCTTCAACGAGTGCGAGCGCAGGTCCATCCTCCTCGAGACGCTCGACGCTTGGGACAACGTGCACCCCGGCTTCGTCTCGATTCCCATGGACTGGTCCTATCGCGTGCCGTTCGGACTGCTCTACTCCAAGGATCCCTCGCCTGAGATGGAGCGATTTGCGAGCGGGCTAAGCGACGCTCGCCGGACTTCTTTGTGACCGCGGCTCCTTCATGGGTCAAAACCGAGGAGAAGCACCTGCTCAGAGCAGGTGATGCCAATTGCCGCGCGGGCCGCGCGCCCCGCGAGCATTTCCCGGCAGCGCTTCCCGACCGCGTGCCCCGCGAGCGCTTCCCGACAGCATGCATCGTGAGCATTTCCCGGCGGCGCTTCTCCGTGCTTCGATGCGTCAGAGCAGGAGAGCCAGGCACACGACAGCGGCGACCGTAATCATCAGAGCTCTCAGGCTCCCTTTGAGACGGGTCGGAATGTCGAGGTCCTTGAGCAATGACTTGGCGCCCACAAGGCAGTGCCAGGTCAGCAACGCGACGACAACGAGCAGGAAGCACCGTGCCTCGGGCGCTCTGCCTGTCAGGCCCGCTGCCATATGGATCAGCGCGGCGGCAAGCAGCATCCCGCCGCTTGCCCATTTGAGAACGAGGTGCATTCTCTTGCGTCTGCTGGGCGGTCGCTGCCTGTCCGTCAGCATCGAACGGCTCGTTGCCGCCGAAAGCCCGATATGGGCGCCGGCCACGCCCACGGCAACCCACACCACCCATGCCAGGTGATCCGAGAATCCGAAACGGAGCCAAAGCGTGCCCACGATTGCATGCAGGAAGAATGCCGCGACGAGCATCGCGGCAGCTAGTCCGTTCACCCTGCGGAGCCTCATGCGAAAGAACCTCGCAGAGCTTCGGAAAACGCGGAAGGCAAGGGGCTTCGCTGTTGAGTCAGGTGACGCATGCCGCTTGCCGCTCCTCGTTTCATGGTCCAGTCTCCTCGTATTTCAAGGGAAACTATATCATCCATATCTAAGGATAACCAATCGACGCGGTAGAATCTGCTCGGCTTCGCGGCGGTTCGTCGCATTTCGTCACAGATCGCGGGATTCCCAAAGCACAACGTCGCTGGTAGAGGAGGCTGACGAGAGACAACGAGGCGGAACCGCTTTCGCGACTCCGCCTTGCAAAACCTCGAAGGTTTTTCTATCTGGTTGCATTATATATCCCGCAGCATTCACGCAAAACGCCTGGAAGGCGGCGCATGGCACGAAGCGTGCCGCCGGCGTGACGAAGCGTGTCACCGATGTGACGAAGCGTGCCGCCGACGTGACGTCGCGGCTCTTTCCGGACCCGCCAACGCCTCCTACCTTCGGTCTCGCATCAAGGCGAGACGAAGGGACGTGGTGCGCATGCAAAACGCAAAACAGGGAAGAAGAGAGCTTCTCGCAGGGTTGGCGCTGCTGGCCGCCTTCGCGCTCTGGACCGCGCTGGTCCAATGCGTGGACGTGCGGCCTGTCGGCCAGAACGGGACGGACGTCGGCTTTGCGACGCTCAATGTGTGGTTTCACGAGCTGACGGGCGTGCACTGGGGAGTTTACCTGGTCACGGACTGGCTCGGCCTCGTGCCGATCGCGGTCTGCCTGGGGTTCGGGGCGCTGGGCGCCGTGCAGCTGGTCAGGCGCAGGAGCCTGCTTCGGGTGGACGCGGACCTCCTTCTGCTCGGCGTCTATTACGTCCTCGTCATCCTCGGGTACCTGGTCTTCGAGATGATCCCGATCAACTACCGCCCCATACCCATAGACGGGATGATGGAAGCGTCGTATCCTTCTTCTACGACGCTTCTGGTCCTGAGCGTCATGCCGACGCTGAAGTACCAGGCCGATCGCAGGGTGAAGAGCCCCGCCCTCAGGGGCGCCGTGACGGCGTTCGTGGCCGTGTTCTCGGCGCTCATGGTGCTCGGGAGGCTGGTTTCGGGCGTCCACTGGGCGACGGACATCGTCGGGGCCGTCCTGCTGGCGGCCGGGCTGCTCATGATGTACCGGTCGGCCGTCGCATGCGCAGATCGCAGAAGGGGCAAGCCGGAGGAGGAGGAACGGAGATGGAGTTTGGCGAGAAGCTGCAGGAGCTGAGGAAGGCGCGCTCGCTCACGCAGGAGGAGCTCGCCTGCGCCCTCTACGTCTCCAGGACGGCGGTGTCGAAATGGGAGTCCGGCAGGGGCTACCCGAGCATCGACTCGCTCAAGGAGCTCTCCCGGTTCTTCGGCGTGTCGATAGACGAGCTCATATGCCCGGACGAGATCATCGTGGCGGCGGAGGAGGAGAAGAGGGAGCTTGCCGGCAGGTACCGTTCGCGCATCTGCGGCGCGCTCGACGTGCTCCTCGTCGTGCTTCTGCTCATACCCGCCTTCGGCAACGGCGCGGACTCCACCGCCGCTGTGGCGTTGATCGGCCTGACCGGCGTCAGCTTCTGGCTGAAAGCCGTGTTCGCGGCGCTCATCTGCGCCACGGCTCTGGAGGGCGCGCTCGGGCTGCTCGCGTCCAACCTGGGCAAGCCGACGTGGAGCAGGCGCCTGCTCGCGGCGGGCATGGTCCTCTCCATCGCGAGCGTCGTGGTGTTCATCGCTTCCAGGCAGCCGTATGCGGGGATCATCTGCTTCGCCCTCCTCGTGGCCAAGGGCTTCTTCATCTCCCAGGGGAAGTAGGCCGGCGCTGACGTACGTTCATTTGCGCACTGGAATCAGGCGTGTCGTCGTAGGGGGTGCCCTCTTCGACGAGCTCTGGGAGTTTGCCGAAGAGCTGAAGAAGGTGGTCGCCGCGCCGGGTGCGCTTTCCGTTTGCGCCCGTAGCTGACCTGCGCTTTGCAACTGACGGGCGCCGAGAGGGCGTGAAAAAGCAGCCTGCGGTTGGTGGATCGGGGCGGACCCTCGGCGTATCGTCAAGCCAGTCCTCATATCCGACAGACGCCGACCTCATCTGTCGCGCCACCCGTCGCCCTGCTGCTTCGCCGCGTGAGAGCGCGCGGGCGCGCCTGCGGACGTATAATGGGGTGACGCCGACGAAAGGAACCGCGTCCATGAGCTTTCGCGACAACCTGCGGCACCTGCGCGCCGCGCATGGCATGACCCAGGAGCAGCTCGCCGTGCTCCTCGGCGTGAGCCGCCAGTCAGTCACCAAGTGGGAGTCCGAGCGCGCCTATCCCGAGATGGACAAGCTGCTAAGCCTGTGTCAGATCTTCGGCTGCTCGCTTGATGATCTGGTGCGGGGCGATCTCGTCGCCGTCGCGCCGCTGGCGCTCTCAGACGCCGCTATGCCCGCTCCTGTCGACGCCGACGAGCGCAGCGAGCCGCCCGCTCCGCGCCGCCGGGGCAGGCGCATGGGCATGACCTGCGGCGCCATCGTGCTCGCGTCCACTGCGCTCGCACTCGGCATGCTGCTCGCGCCGTTCGCCATGGGCGCCGCTCCCAGCCACGCTTGGGGCGAGGCCGGCGTCGTCTTCGCAGCGTTCTGCCTCAGGTTCTTCTGGCTTCCCTGGGTCCTGGGCGCCGCGGCCTGCACCGTAACGGTCCTCTTCGCGCATTCTGCCGAAAGTCGATAGACGGCAGGCGAGGAGAAGGACTTGACGCCTCAGGAAGAGAGCCAGCAGCCGAAGGAGGAAGGGTCCCAGGAAAAGGAAGACTCCGGGAAGACTCCGCCCTGCCTGCTGAGCGTCTCGGCCGTGCTATACTCTGCAGCGACGGGAGGTGCTTTGACATGGAAGTCGTGTATACGTTCGATGATCTTCAGAGCTTGGTCAAGCCCATACTCGACCGCTATGGCGCCGAGTCTGCCCTGCTCTTCGGCTCATATGCGCGCAACGAGGCGACTCCTGAGTCTGACATCGACCTCCTCGTGAGGGGAGGCGAGCGGTTCGTGCCGACGAACATCTTCGCCATAGCCGACGACCTCTACAACGCGTCGGGCAAGCGCGTCGACGTCTACGAGGAGTCGGAGATACGCGAGGGCTCTGACCTGATGAAGCGCATCCACGCCGATGCGCGGGTGATCGCATGACCCCGTCCGACCTGCGAAAGGTCAAGCGCATCCTCTCCTTCGCAGACGATCTGCATGCCATGATGGAGGAGAGGGGCATTACGCGCGAGCTGGTCGAATCGGATCAGTTCGTTCAGTGGGCGGTTACCACGCCGCTCTACAACATCGGCGAGTACGTGTCGCATCTCTCGAAGGAGACGAGGGAGGCTCATCCCGACATCCCTTGGTCGAAGGTTGCGGGTCTTCGCCATCGCCTCGTGCATGACTACGAGAACACCAAGTGGGACATCGTGACTCAAGTGCTCTTCGACGAGCTCTGGGAGTTTGCCGATCAGCTGAGGAAGCTCGTGGCCAGCGTCGAGCAGGATGAGGCTGATCTCGACGACACTCCCGCCACTCCTTCTTCGCCTCGACTCTAAAACCATGTCTTGGCAATCAACCAGGAGGAGCTCGCCTGCGCGCTCTACGTCTCCATGACGGCGGTGTCGAAGTGGGAGTACGGCAGGGGCTGCCTGACCTCTGATATAGAAAGCTTGAGGTCTTGAGGCGCGCGAGCGCGCGGGGGCGGCGGGATTTCCTATAATAGACGCGTTATCGAGAACGAATGACCTGCCGCGGGGCGCCGGGGGGAGCGGGCTTGCGCTCGCCGGGTGCGCGCGGCTTGTCCTTAAGGATAGACATGACCTCAGAAATCATCATCGTGCGCGGCAACAACACGCTTGCCGGCGACGTGAGCGTCGCGGGCGCGAAGAACTCGGCGCTCAAGCTGATGGCGGCGTCGCTGCTCGGACAGGGCGTCACCACCCTGCACAACGTGCCGCTCATCTCGGACATCAGCCTCATGGGCGAGGTGCTCAAGCGCCTCGGCGCCACCGTCGAGCGCCGCGGGCACGACCTCGTCATCGACACGCAGCCCGTCGACTCGTGCGAGACGCCCTACGAGCTCGTCTCGAAGATGCGCGCGAGCATCTCGGTGCTCGGGCCGCTCATCGGACGGTTCGGCGAGGCGCACGTGGCCATGCCCGGCGGCTGCCAGATCGGCGCGCGCAAGATCGACATGCACCTCGTGGGGCTCGAGGCCCTCGGCGTCGAGTTCAGCATCGACCACGGCGTGCTCGTGGCGCGCACGCCGAACGGCCTTGTCGGCACGCACGTGATGCTCGAGTTCCCCAGCGTCGGCGCCACCGAGAACCTGCTGATGGCGGCCGTGGTGGCCGACGGCGCCACGTATCTGGAGAACGCGGCGTGCGAGCCGGAGATCGAGGATTTGGCCTGCATGCTCAACACCATGGGCGCGCGCGTGAGCGGCGCGGGCACCTCGCACATCGAGATCCAGGGCGTGCCGCTCGCCGACCTGCACCCCTGCGAGCACACCACGGTGGGCGACCGCATCGAGGCGGGCACCTTCCTCGCGGGCGGCGCGCTCACGGGCGGCCCCGTCACGGCGCACGGCATCAACCCGGCGTATCTGCGCATGGCCATCATGAAGCTGCGCGCCATGGGGTGCGAGGTCGAGACGGGCGAGGACTGGGTGCGCGTGAGCCGCGCGGGCGACCTGGTGTGCGCCGACATCCAGACGCTGCCGCACCCGGGCTTCCCCACCGACCTCCAGGCGCAGTTCATGCTGCTTGCGGCGCTGGCCGAGGGCACGTCGGTCATCACCGAGAACGTGTTCGAGAACCGCTTCATGTTCGCCGCCGAGCTCATGCGCATGGGCGCCGACATCACCATCGACGACCACCACGCGCTCATCCGCGGCGTGGCGGGCCTGCAGGGCGCCCCGGTGTCCTCGACCGACCTGCGCGCCGGCGCGGCGCTCGTGCTCGCGGGCATCGTGGCCGACGGCGAGACGCGCGTCCACCGCATCGAGCACATCGACCGCGGCTACGAGGACTACGTGGGCAAGCTCGCCAGCCTCGGCGCCGACGTCGAGCGCGTCCCTGACGGCTCCGCGCGTTAGGACGTCCATGCTCGGCAGGAAGAAGGGCTTCAGCGCCTCCCAGTCCAAGCGCATGTCGAAGCGCATGCAGTCGTCGACCGTGGGCTCGCACGTGGTGCGCGACGCGCCCGCGCGCCGCGGCAAGCACGCGCCGTCGAACGCGTCGAGCGTCGACTTCGCGAACATGCGCCGCGCGAACAAGGCCACGCGCGGGTACGTGAGCCACGTGGGCACCTCGGCGCAGAGCGGCGAGAGCGACAGCGCCTACTCGCGGCGCGTGTCGCGCCTGGGCTACGTGCAGGAGATCCAGCGCAAGGCGCGCCATCGGCGCATCCTGTTCTTCGCGCTCGTGGCGGTGCTCGTGGTGGCCGTGGCCGCGGGCGTGGGTGCCTACACCTACTTCAGCTCGTCTGACTCCAAGCTGGCGCTCGGCTCCTCGAACGCCAAGGAGGCGCTCATCGCCCCCGCGGAGGGCGAGCCCTACTACGTGCTGTGCGCCGCCGAGCTCGGAAGCGCGGCGAAGGCGCGCGGCGCGGCCACCGACGCGTACCTGCTCGTGCGCGTCGACGAGGGCGCGCGCGTCTTGAGCTTCGCGTCCATCCCCGCCAACCTCGACATGCGCCTGTCCGACGGCAAGGACCATCCGCTCTACGACGCGCGCGGGCTGGGGGGCGACGCCGAGCTCATCAGGCAGGTGGCCAAGCTCGCCGAGGTGGACGTCGCGCACTTCGCGGCTACCGACGAAGAGGGCCTGTCCGGCATGGTCGACGCCGTGGGCGGCGTCGCGCTCACGCTCGCCGAGGAGGTCGACGACCCGCGCGCGGGCACGGTCGTCCTGCCGGCGGGCGAGCAGACCCTCGGCGGCGACGAGGCGCTCGTGTACCTGCGCGCCCTGAACTTCTCGGGCGGCTTCGACGCGGCCTCGGCCAACCGCGTCGCCTTCACGCTCGCGCTCGCGCAGCGCGCGCTGGCCTCCGAGGGCCTGAGCTTCGCGTCGCTCGTGGGCGAGGCGGGCGACTACCTGAGCTGCGACTTCACGTCGAGCCAGCTCATCGCGCTCGGCGATGCCCTGCGCCCGCTCGACCAGGTGACGACCTACGTCTGCGCGCTCCCCGGCTACGCGACGGACGCGGCCGAGCCGCTGTTCGAGTACTACGAGGACGAGTGGGCCGACATGCTCGCGCGCTTCAAGGCGGGGGAGGACCCGGCGATCGTCGACAGCTCGGCTGCGGGCGTGAACCCGGCCGAGGTCACCGTCGAGGTGCGCAACGGCGCGGGCACCACGGGCGCGGCAGGGCGCCTCGGCGAGATGCTCGCCTCCGCGGGCTTCAAGGTCGAGGGCACCGGCAACGTCGACGACGGCACCGTCTACCCCGAGACGTTCGTCATCTACAAGGACGGGGCCTACGAGGGCGCCGCCAAGGCCGTCGCGCGCGCCGCGAGCGGCGGGCGCGTCATCAACGGCGGCGACTTCTACACCTTCGACACCAACGTGCTGGTCATCATCGGGAAGGACTGGATGCCCGTCTCGTGACGGACGGGGTTTCTCGCGGCCGCGCGCGGCGGCGTCGGCTATGATAGAATGCGTTCGAAGAAAACATCCCAGATAAGGAGTTCATCATGGTAGAGAAGTCTGACGTCGCAGCGGTGCTCGAGCTCATCCGCCCCAGCCTCCAGGCTGACGGCGGCGACGTGCGGCTCGTCGACGTGTCCGAGGACGGCGTCGTCACCGTCGAGCTGCAGGGCGCGTGCAAGGGCTGCCCCATGTCGCAGATGACGCTGGCCAACGGCGTCGAGCGCATCCTGAAGGAGCGCGTGCCGGGCGTGGCGAAGGTCGTTCCGGCCGACCTGGCGTAAACGCGCGCCTGAGCAAGCAAGGGGCGGGCCTGGCGGCTCGCCCCTTTTCATGCGCGCGAGAAGGCGCGCCCTTCGACTGTGGTCTCACGAGGGAGAGGAGGAGCACTCATGGAGAGGTGCTGGGAGCGTCGCGGATGCGACGACGAGATGCGGGGGCGCTGTCCCCATAACATACCGGGCGAGCCGTGCCCGGCCGACTGCCACTTCGCCGCTTGCCAGCGCAAGACGCACGTGGTGTGCGACGACTTCGACCTGCTGCTCAACCCCGACCGCGACTACGACGCCGCCGTCAAGGAGATCTGCCGCTTCTGCGAGCACTTCCTCGCGCACGGCCCCTCCATGGCCGAGCGCCCCGCCGACTTCAAGCGCCAGGGCAACCCCAACCGCTTCCTGCTCTAGGGCGGGGCGCGCCGCTCCGGGGGCTGCGGCGCCCGTCGCGCGCGGGACGGGCGTGAGGCCCCGCGCGCTGCGGGCCG
>NZ_JAAVTO010000052.1 GCF_013185065.1 Adlercreutzia sp. ZJ473
CGCGAGTACTTCGCCAAGAAGAAGCAGGCTGGATAGCGGTACCACGCACGTTTACTCGCGGTACCAAAAATCGTTGACCACGGTACCAAGTCAGTTGATTGGCGGTACCGCGAGCGTTTATTACTCATCCCTCGCCTTGCGGGCAACCACAACGAAATTGACTTTTAGCTGTCGCGCGATTCGTTCTGTCTTCTCGTAGGCACCGATGCTTGCGTGCTCCCACTTCTGCAGCAACAAGGCAGTTGGAACCAAGAAATCTGCAGCCACCCTGTTGCAGAACTTCTCCATGTCACTGCCTTTTCCATCCAGCTCATCAGACGGATTGCTGACACCCGTCTGGGAGTAAGCCAAGTGAGCTAACTCGTGGACAAGCGTGAACATCTGCGCCGTTTTGGCGTCTCTGCCGTTTATGAAGATCAAGGGAGCTACAGTGTCGGACAAGACAAATCCTCGAAACTCATCAACCTTCAATGTTCTGTGCGTGTTGTCGTTCACTACGCCATTCACAACGACGGAGATGCCAACTCGCTCAATGCTTTCCTTTAGGGCCTTGAAGGCATCGCCTACCGTTTTGCACCCTTCAGCCCAGTTGTCTGCCAGCCCCAGCAATTCATGCAAGCATCCTGCAAGATGTTCCGCTGTTTCATGATTTATAGGCTTATCAGCGAAGGAGCCTGCGTAATCCACAGCGGAATAGCGCTCATGGGAGAAATAATCATGCATCCATTGCTGGCGACGCATCATGAGGTTGATCGTATCGTATAGCTCAGGAGTCGGATATGCCGCTCCGCGATCATCGACTGTCCTAAAATCAGCGATCTGCAATCCAAGGTCCGGGAGGGTATCGGAAAACAAGGAGGACACATTGATATGCACGGTATCTGCGAAGTCTCTGATCTGCTTTATCGTCGGACTGCGGCTTCCGTCGATCCACTGCTCAAGCTTAGGCCACTTCTTGACAAGGCTATCGCGGTCTAGGCCGCTTCTCTCGATTGCCCAATTCATCGCCGCAGCATTTGGTTGAATTGCCATGCTCCCCTCCTCCCCCTAACTCGTTTGACAGCTCATTATCCCACGTTCATTTGGCTTCGAAACGACCAGCCAGGAGGAATAGGCAAATCGTATGTCCAAGACTTACTCTCGGATCACCCCAATATCCTACGGATAGCAAGCCCTGCAAGGTTCATATCCCAGTTTCACTACCTCACCACGCTCAAGGTCGCTGTTCTCACGATTCGTGCTCTTTGTCTCGTCCACCGACACGCAGTCTGGATGATGGAGCTTCCTTGTATTGATGCTCAACACATAGGTCACTTCGCCCGCAGCGGCATCGGACACACTTTCGCCCTCAAGCTAGCTCTCACCAATCGCGTAGTCGACCTCAATCTAGAGAAATATAGACTGGTTTAATCAAATCCCAACAATCTCAGATATGATACAACCCCTCCGGTATCGGAGCACTATCTAACTCGTCAGAACTATTGATGCGCAGCCTACGTATGTCCTTTATCCCTGCATTTACTGCAGCAGAGACAATAAGTCTGCTTTCGTATTCTGGGGTTTTTAGTCCAATTATCACTGTAGTTGGCTTCATCTTTACGCATGACTGCTGCTCGCTGATTGCCGGACGAATCATTCTCCATTCCTGATCATTCTCATGACATTTCTTCTTGGTCAGAGAAATGCGTTCGGCCTCCCACATGAGAGAATTCTGCATGAGATTATAAAGAGGCTTATAATCCATATTGTTCTGCATGGCAATTCTGTTCATTAACAAAACTCCGACTGCATATTTGGTTGCGTCGTATTTTTCATCCGAGTAATGAACCGGGTAAATGTTTGGGCGCTCTCTTGCTAAAAGACAATTCAGGCAGGCTTCCTCTTTCCCGCACAGAAAAGTACCTGGATTACTGAGGTCATATATCAATACGAAGCCACTGTAGTTTTCGGCATACTTTAACCAAAGCGTCTCATTGTACGGATCTTCAGAAAAGCAGATTGAAAACAATCTGCGCTGAATAGAATTGCGCACCATCCTTAACTGCTCTTCTAGCCTTGAAAAAACCAGCGGGGTATTGAGTAGCGTATCGATAAACTTTTCCGGGTCTTGTCCTGCGAATTGAACTATCGAACGTAGCATATCTGCAGTACTTTTATCTCCATCAAGAAGACCTCTTCGTATCTCTTCGTAAATCGGAATCATTTGACCAACATTTATATAGAAATAGGTATCGAATGGGTCATCATAATGATCCGCAGACGAAAAGAACAGCTTGTTTTCATTTAAGTTCTGGAGAGTGCGTTCGTTAACAGACCTAAACCTGCATAGTGTCTTAGGCCACGGCGAAACGTTCATTAATAAGCGAGTGCTCTCCTCTTTGTTATCATGAAGATTCTTAAGTACATCCCAGAATTTCTCTCGCTCTTCAGCGTTCACTATGCCTACCCCTGTTCTTTACTGCTAATTTCAAATCGTGAAGAAGAGTTCCAGAAAACAGTACTTCCTAACTGGCACTCTCAATCAGGCGTCTAGCTACATCCACCGCCGTCATTGGGTTTTCGTTTGTCTTGATCTCATAGCCTAAAAATCTGAGCTTATCCACGCCGCCTCTGTAAAGCGCGAGGTTGAAGTCCGTACACGCTATCCCAGGCGCTTCCATGGGAAAGTAGCAAGAGCTGTATCTGATACCTTCCGGTGTTCTCTTGGCAAGGATGTCACACAATGCGTTCGTCATCTCGTACAGTTGGTTGCGCTGGTTGAGCACACCGAACCTGAACGGCAACTCCAAGCCACCTTTTCCCGTTATGTATGAGAGCCCGCACAGGTCATCAAGCGTGATCTTGCCATAATACCCATCGAGGAATTCGAACAAATCCGTGTTTCGTTCACCACGAGAAGGCGCAATAAGGAAGGCGTTCAGCGCCATTCCGGCAATGTTATGCAGCTCGTTTGCCTCGTCGAACCGCAGGAATCCGCCAACAAAGATATCGTCGACACATTCATACGTGCCCAGCGCATATCGTCGCCCGACACCCGTATGAGTCTCCAGCAGGCAAACGGCTTCAGTGCTACCGAGGTAAAGTGCCTCTTGCTTTTCACGGTTTGCCCGCCCTTGAGTCCGCTTGGGGTTAGGCCCCCATTCAGATGGGTCATCGTAGTTGATATCTGGGCTATAGCTACGTATGCGATAGAGACGAGTGCCTTTGAGGATACGGCTTACCCCGAAATCGAAAGCAACGCCGCATTGCTCAAGTGCGATGTAGTTGACCACGATGCCCAGTAAGCTGATGGTGTCAGTCAGGAGCTCATGTTTAGCTTGCCTAATCGAACACTCATCCCCAGTTGTCAGCGCTTCGCTGAAAGCGTCGATGGACTTCTGCGTAAAACCATCGTCGCTACACTCATTGACCATTGCTGTATCCTATTCGACCACAAGCTGCCCATTCATAAGCAGCGGAAGCAGCCAGTTTCGCGCAGCACTCAAATCATCAATTTGCTTTTCCGAGACATATATCTGATGGAACAAAGACTTTGCTGATGCTTCAAACTCCTCAACAAGTCTCTTTGGAGGCAGAACGACCTTCACGTCAGCCAATGAATCTTTAGATACCTCAGAGAAAGTTGTTCCTGCGCCCCATGACTCAATAACAGGCATAAACCTAGACAAGGTTAAATAAATATACAACGGACTATACCCCTTATTTGCAACAAAGGACTTACAACCTTGGTTCGTGCAGCACTGCTCACTTGCTATTGCCAAATAACCTATTGGAGCTCGCGAGCTCATTACGACAGAACCAGGAGGCATCATCTTTGCAGAACACGAGTCATAGCCAGCTTGCGTTATGTCTCTTTCACCATGCGAAACAAACGCTTTGCCGCCCGATTCGGACAAGTCTTTAGGAGTAATCCAGGCTATCCCATGATCAGTATAGTAATCACTATTTTTCGTAGACGGAGTAGCACCTGAAACAATTTCGCCTAAATCCGAGATAACACCGACTTCCCAGTCATCTGGGATTTCGCGTTTTAGGTCTTCGCTCCAGACCATCTTGCCGCCGCTCGAACAGTAGGGTTTGCCGTTCTCGTCGGGAAAGTCGAACTGCGTGAACCAGTAATCGTGGATCAGCCGCGCGGTTTCTTCCAGTTCTTCAATGAGTTTTTTATTGGTGGCAATCTTGTCGTTTATGGTATCAATTAACTGGACGATCTTGAATTGATCTCCCAGATTGACTGGATACCGTATAGGAGCGCGTTTTAGTTCAGATAAGGTCAAAAGCGGAACAGTACTACCAATATCATTTCGCGCAAAGTAAGAAATCATCCATTTCGTGGAAAACCAATAATATGCATACTTTGGAAGAACGATGCTATCATCCACTCTTGCACGCAATTGCTTATTTGATATTACATAGGCTGGATAGTTGCTTTCGTGCGGAATTATACCTACTTGTCCTAAAGTTCCAGCAGATGTAAAAACCAGATCATTTTCTACCGCCCAACAGTCTAGCTTTTTTGCTTTCTCCTCAGTTATGAAAACAAATCCATCATCAATAAATTCCGAATCGCCCAAAGACAGGTTATTTCCCCGTATGACAGGAATTCCTTCTTCCGTAAAGAACTTACTGGATATATTCGACCCAAAAGGGCCCGAAATAATTGCTTTCTTATTATTATTGCAAATACTCTCTAATACTACTTCATTCCAGTTATCCAAGGCGCACCTTCTTCAGTTGCGCTTCGATCTCTGCTTGAAGACGGTTTTCCTCGGCAAATAGCTCTGCTAGGTTATTCATGCGCCTTGCAAGTTCAGCATCGAACTCTTCGGGTGTGATATCAACGTAGTCGATCTTCACTTCAAAGTACTGTCCGGCGCTAAACGAATAGCCCTTCGCTTCTATGTCCCCATAGCTGGCAACAACGCTGAAGTCCTCCTGCTCTTCACCAGCATTGAAGGCGCCGACTATGCGATCGATCTCCGCATCCGACAAGAACGTGCGCTGGTTCTTGCTGTCGAGCTTCTTCTTCGTTCCCAGCTTAGAGGCGTCCATCAAAATCGCGTTGTCATGCTCAGCCGATCCGTCCAAGAAGACGATGCTCACATTCGTTCCGGTGTTGGCAAAGATGTTCGACGGCATGCTCACCACGCCGCGCAGCAACCCATCATCCACCATGCGTTTGCGAATCCCGAGCGGAATCCTCCCTTTCGCAGTTAGAAAGCCCGTCGGCACAACCACGGCAGCATGCCCGCCTTGCTTCATGGAAGCCACGATGTGCTGGAGGAACATCAGATAGATTTCCATCTTCTCGGGCTTGCTCGTGATGTTGGGGACTCCCGCCCAGAATCTCTTACGGTACGCTGCGCCCGCCAGCTTGTCGCGCGTATCGGAGAAATCTGCCTTGAAGGGCGGATTGCTCACTATATAATCGAATCTCTTGAGCGCCTTGCCGCCCTTCTCCAAATGGCGAGGATTCTCAAGCGTATCGTCATGGATCACATTCGGCAGTGAATGGGTCAGGTTGTTCAGGATCAAGTTCAACCGCATGAACTCGTTCGCCTTTTGGCTTCTATCCTGGGTGTAAATGGTGCAGTTGTCTTCGCCGATCCTGTGAGCTGCCGCAAGCACCAGCGTGCCTGTCCCCGCCGCTGGATCATACACCGTCACATCGCTTGCCCCATCAGGAACAAGAATGCGCGCGATGATCGTCGCGATGGAATGCGGCGTGAAGTACTCGCCGTAAGTGCCGGAATCCTTGTTGTAGTCGCTTATCAAGTATTCGAAGACGGCAGCAAAGAAGTCGTACTTCTCATCGAACGCCCGCTCAAACGAGAACGCAGCGAGCTTGTTTACCAACTGCTTGGCGAAGCTGTCGCGCTTGCCTTCTTCAACTATGAAGCGCGTCACGCCGCTGAACAGGTTAATTGCCTGCCCCTGCCCTGTGCGCACCGAGAATATGTCCACGTTATCGGCAGCAATGCCTACCAAAGCATCATCGAACTCTTTGGCGAAGCCAGACATGTCCTGCCTGTTGAACAGCGAGGGGATGAGATACTCGGGGCGTAGGTACGCCGTATCGGCGTCGAGCTCGATCTTGAGCATCTCGCGCTCGTCATCGCCCATCGCCGCGAACCTTGCCTCAATGTCGCCCGCGCCCTTGAACTCGTCAAGCTTCTTCAGCTCATACAAGAACTTGTCATTCAGGTACTTGTACAAGAATGCCTCGGTGATGATCTTGTACTCGGAGCTATCGTTGGCAAGACCCGCGCTCGCGCAGACCGACTTCAGCCCGTCTATCATCGCCTTGGTATCAGCCAGCACTGCCGTGCCGGGCAGGTTGGTAGCATTGTCCATTTACGCTGCCTTGCCCCTCTCTTCAACATACTCGCTCGCAATGTAGCTTGCCAGCCCCGTGATCTGGGCCGCACTGCACTCCACAGAACCCGCCTTGCAACTCTCCACGAGAATCCGGCCTATGCCTCTTTGTAAGTAGGACTTGTTGCCTACGATTCCGCTGTTCGAGAGCACCATCCCATCAACCTCGTCTTTCACGCGCCTCAGAATGGCAGACATCTCGCTCGGGCTCGTCGTCAAGGGCGGCGGCGTCCTCATGGCCCGCTTATGGGCACGCGCATACTTCTCGTCGCCGTCATACTTCTTCACGAGAGCAGCGTTCTCACGGTTAATCTTGTCTACGAGCTCCCGCATGCGGTCGAGCTCTTCCATGTTCCTCACGATATCTGCGCTGTCCATCTCTTCGATGTTAAGCTTTTTGAACTTGCTTCTCAGCTCCTCCAATAGGTTCACATACTCCGGATCGCTCGGATCTATGTTGCTTGCGAAAGCCCCATAGGTGCGCTTCAGCTTATCTTGGAACTCATCACCTATATGCAGCTCTTCCCTGCCAAGCCTTCGGAAATTGAACTCCACCTGGCTAAGCAGCAGGTTCATCGCGCCCGTTGACATGTCGCTCAGCGCAAGCGCCTCTTTGTTGTTGATGGTCTGTATGCGCAGCTCCACTTCGCGCAGAAGCTCCTGGGCCTTGTCCACATTGAAATGCTCTCGCAGCTCATCGTAACCATACATGCTGGCAACGTTGCGCAAGTCCTTGTAACGCAAAAGCGCAGCCCTCAGCTCATACAGCGCCGCCTTGTCGTCAATGGCGCCAATCTCACGCTGAAACTCCACCACGTTGTTCGTCGTGTAGCTGAACAAGGCGTCTTTGATCCTCGCAAGGTCCGCCTCTACCACTTTCGGGTCTTCAAACAGACTCGAGTACTCCTGCGTGGCGTCGCCCAGCTCCTCGGTCAGCTCGCGCAAGTAAGCGCGGTTCGTCTTGTCGTATTCCTCCGTGATGTCGGCGAAGTCCACGACGAAGCCATTCGCCATGTCCTTGTAAGGTCTGTTCACGCGAGTCAACGCCTGAAGCAGGTTGTGCGCCTTGATGGGACGGCACAGGTAGAGCTTCTTCAGCCTATGGGCGTCGAACCCCGTGAGCAGCATGTTGAACACGACCAGGATGTCTATGGTGCTGTCGTCTTTGCGAAAGTTGTCAGTGATAGCCCTACGGCTCTCCTTCGTGCCCTCGTCATGAAGGATGAGCTCTACGGAAACGTCCTGGTCCATTTCGCTTATGCGCCTGTAAATCTTCCTCGCCTGTTCAGAAGACCGCGCGACTATCATGGCGCCAATTGAGCTGTCGTTCAGCTCTATCTGACTTCTCATGTAGTCTTCCACCATATAGTCGGCAAGCGGACCTACGTAGCTGTCATGCTTGAAAACGTCATCGAGCTTCACCAGCTTGTCTATCTCCTGCAGATCGCGCACCACTTCCCGCATCTTCAACCTGAACTCAGTCTGCACATCTTCGCGCAGGAGCTTCAATGTGTAGCCGTCTGCAATGGATTGGTTGTAGAAGTATTTGTGAATGTAGTCGCCGAACACCTGCTTGGTGGCGTTCCCCTTACGTCCGTCCACAAGCGGCGTACCCGTAAGCGCAATCTTCACGGCATCGCGATCAGAGGATATGAGGTTCGACAGGAACGCGCCGTTCTGCTTGTAATCCCTATGCGCCTCGTCAATGAAGTAAACGCGCTGCACTTCAAGGTTGTAGTCGAACTTCGCGGCCGATGCATCGTCTCCGAACTTCTGGATGTTAACCACCGTGATCGCTGGCGGCGCGCCTTCGTCCACGCCGCCCGATCCGATAGACGGGTCAATCAAGGTTCTCTTGAAATCCTCTCGACCATTCACCATGTTCACGTAAGCGCCACGGCTCTCGAACTCGTTCTTGGCCTGCTCCGCCAAATCAAGCCGATCGACAATGAAGAAAAACCTTGCCACTTGGCTTCTGCCCTGATACCAGTCGCGAAGATAGCGCGACAAGAAGAACGAGAGCGCGGTTTTGCCGCTACCTTGCGTATGCCAAATGACGCCTTTCTTCCTGCCCTCAGACAAAACCCTGTCAACCGCTTTGGTGGCGAACAGCTGCGGATAGCGCATGACATGCTTCTGAAGATGCTTCACTCCTCCCTCATCAGCCTTCTCCACGTAGCAGATGCCGTACCGCAAAAGAAACAGCGCACGCTCAGGGCTGAAGAGCGACGTGATGATGCGATTCGCAGGAGTAGTAGGCTCAACGGACAGCTCATATTCGGGCGTTCCGTAATAGCTGGCGAGGTTGTTGTCCTCGACGATGAACCTCTCGGTGGCCTCGTCACGATCCCGAACCAACGCAAGCATGCCCGCCTCGTCCTCTTCGCGGAAATGGTTGAACATCAGCTTTCCGTAGGCGCTGCTCGCATAGTACGAACCCTGGATAGGCTGCCTGTCGTTGTCATCATATTCCTGATTGTTCGAAAACGCCATCACCTGCGTGATGTTCACGAAACGCTGGTAAACTTCATTCTCGAAGCGCTTGTGCATGCGCTCGCGCTCGGCGATGATGCCATCCTTGTTGTTCTGCCGCTTCGCCTCCATGAAGAAGAGGGGCATGCCGTTCACAAGGAACGTGATATCCGGCCTGAACTCGTTTTCTCCGTTTGCATAGGTAAGCTCGGTAACCACCTCGAACACATTGATTGTAGGGTTATCGAAGTCTATGAGCCTGTATCCGTCTACGCCAGCCTGAATCTTGTTGAAGAAGTCACGCCCGAGGTCGCTTGCGCTCAAGCTTAGCCGCAATTGCCGCGCAAGCTCTTTTGCTTCAGCTTCGCTAACAGATTTGCCGTTGACCCTCTGCAATCCCTTGCGAAACGACGCGAAGAAGACGTTCGTATCTGGGTCATAGTCGACCTGCTCTTGAATCCCGCGAATGGACTTATAGGTATAGCCGATTCTTGTCGCATGAACAAGAGCGGGGATCTTTACGTATTTGTCTTCCGGCCTTCCCATCAAGCGCCCTTCTTCAATTCGTCTACCAGGCTCATTTGCCCATGCGCTGAAAGTCGCTTCCCCCATGGATGGCGGCAACGCAACACACTCGCAAACATTATACTATGTCGAATTCTCGCATCATTAGCTGTCAGCCACTATGAGAGCTTTCGCCAAGCAGAGAATCGAGAGGTGACGTTTTCCGTTTCGGACAACACAAGAAGCCCAAGGGCATACACGGCCCTCGGGGCTGCCTCTAGCTGGATACCAGGTTCGTGGGTTATGGCGTTTTGTCCCTTGATTTACTCCCAGTCGAGGATCTCGTAACCTCGCTCTTGGGCGGTTCTCTTGAGGGGGCGGTCGGGGGTCACGGCGTGGCCCTCCCGGGCGCTGGCGAGCAGCGCGCGGTCGGAGTGGTGGTCCCCGTAGGCCCAGCCGACCTCCCAGCTCCCCGCGCCGAAGCGCTCGTCGGCGAACCGCGCGAGGGCGGCCACCTTCTCCTCCCCCTCCACGGGCAGCCCCTCCACCTGCGTGGTGTAGCAGCCGTACGCGTCGACCCTCATGCGCGTGGCGATCGCGTACTGGATGGGGTGCTCGAGCATGGCCGCCGCGATGATGGGCTCGAACGTCGCCGAGACGCACACCACCACGTGCCCCGCGTCGAGGTGCGCCCGCATGGCGCGCACCGCCTCCGCGCGCACGCGCGGCGACACCTTGCGGCGGTAGAACGCGCGCAGGTACTCGTTCACCTGCGCCACGGGCTTGCCGTGAAACGCCGAGAACACCAGCCCGCGCACCCAGCTCTCGTTCTGGGGCAGGCGCGCCTTGTACGCGCCGCCCCACACGAGGATGCGCGCGATCACCGACGGGGCGAGCTTGCCCTCGCGCGCCAGGTGGCTCACGAGCATGACGGGCGAGTTGCCCGTGAGCGTCGTGCCGTCGAAGTCGAACACCGCGATGCGCACCTTGCCGTCCGCGCCCGCGGAGCCGGGGGTGGCCGCGGCATCAGAAGCAGCTGCGGGACCAGGGGCGGCCGCGGCGCCCGCTCCTGCACTCGCATCCGCGGCGCCCTCCCCAGCGCCCGGCATCAGCCGCGCGGCGCCGAGCGCCCCGGGCGTCACGCGCACCACGCCCTCGGGAAGCTCCCGGGGATCCGAGGCGCCCTCGCAGGGAACCAGCACGTAGTCGTCTTCCATATGCGGCATGATCAAGGTTGCGTCTCTCTATGGCTCAGGGTCGACCTGCGGCTTCTCGCGCAGCGTGGCGCGCGCCCCCGCGCGTGCCACGCCCTGCGGCGCAACGTGACGCGCCGCGCCTTCAGTCGACCTCGTCGATGCAGTCTACGAACTGTGAATTATACAGCTCGGCATAGAAACCTCCAAGGGCCAAAAGCTCGGCGTGCGTGCCCTGCTCGACAATGTCTCCATGATCCATCACCAGGATGAGGTCGGCGCTCCTGATGGTGGAGAGCCGGTGCGCGATCACGAACGACGTGCGCCCCGCCATGAGGTTGTCCATCGCCTGCTGGATGCGCTCCTCGGTGCGCGTGTCAACCGAGCTGGTGGCCTCGTCCAAGATCAGCATGCGCCGGTTCGCCAGAAGGGCGCGCGCGATGGTGAGCAGCTGCCGCTGGCCCTGGCTGACGTTGGAGGCGTCCTCGTTGATCACGAAGTCGTACCCGCCCGGCAGCGTGGTGATGAAGTGGTGCGCGCACGCCCCGCGCGCCGCCGCCTCGATCTCCTCGCGCGTGGCGTCGAGCTTGCCGTAGGCGATGTTCTCGGCGATCGTGCCGCTGAACAGCCACGTGTCCTGCAGCACCATGGCGAACATCCCGCGCACGTCGGCCCGCGCGAAGTCGCGCACGTCCACCCCGCCGATGCGGATGGCGCCGCCGTCAACCTCGTAGAAGCGCATGAGCAGCTTCACCATGGTGGTCTTGCCCGCGCCCGTCGGCCCCACGATGGCCACCGTCTGGCCCTCCTCCACGCGCGCGGAGAAGTCGTTGATGACCGGCTCGCCGGCGCGGTAGCCGAAGCTCACGTGGTCGAACTCCACGTCACACGCCACGTCGTCGGTGCGCGCCGTCGCACGCTCGGCGTCCTGCTCGGGCTCGTCGAGGAACTGGAAGATGCGCTCGGCAGCCGCGGCCATCTGCTGGAGCACGTTGGACACCTGCGCGAGCTGCGTGATGGGCTGCGTGAAGTTCTTCACGTACTGGATGAACGCCTGGATGTCGCCGACGGTGATGGTGCCGCGCGCGGCCAGCAGGGCGCCGAAGATGGCCACGGCCACGTACCCCAGGTTGCCCACGAAGTTCATCACGGGCTGCATGAGGCCGGAGAGGAACTGCGACTTCCAGCCCGCCTCGTAGAGCCGCTCGTTGGTGGCGCGGTAGGCGCGCACGACCTCGTCCTCGCGGCGGAACGCCTTCACCACGGCGTGCCCGGAGAAGGTCTCCTCCACCTGGCCGTTGATCTGGCCGAGCAGCGCCTGCTGCGCGAAGAAGTGCCTCTGCGAGCGCTTCACCACCACCATGACCAGCACGATGGACACCGGCACGACGAGCAGCGCCACGAGCGTCATGGCCCCGTTGATCGACAGCATCATGACGAGCACGCCCACGATGGTGGTCACCGACGTGATGAGCTGGGTGACGCCCTGGTTCAGGCTCTGCCCGAGCGTGTCCACGTCGTTGGTGACGCGCGAGAGCACGTCTCCTGTCGAGTTCTTGTCGAAGTAGCTGAAGGGCATCTGGTCGATCTTGCGCGCGATGGCGCCGCGCAGGCGGTAGCACGTCTGCTGGGAGACGTACGCCATGACCCAGCCCTGCACCCACGAGCACGCCGCCGACAGCGCGTAGAGCCCCAGCGTGGTGAGCAGGATGCGCGCGACGAGCTCGTAGTCGATGCCGCCCGTGCCCGACACCTTCGCCACCAGGCCCTCGAAGAGCGCGGTGGTGGCCTCGGAGAGCACCTTGGGCCCCACGATGTTGAAGACGGTCGAGCCGACGGCGAACGCGAAGATCACCACGAGGTGCACCTTGAACTGCCCCATGAAGGCGAGCATCTTGCGCATGGTGCCCTTGAAGTCGCGGGGCTTCTCGCCGGGCATGCGCGCGCCGTGGCCGTGCGGGCGGCGCCGCGGGGCGCCCTTCTTGCCTGAGGAGGCGTAGGCCTGCTGCCTCACGGCCTCGGCCCGCGCTCGGCGCGTGGCGGCGCGCTCCTCGGGCGTCATCGCGTCGTGGGCCGCCGGCATGTCGGCGACGTCCTGCGCGCCGAGCGCCTGGGCGCCCATGACGGCGCGGGCGGCCTTCACGGCCTCGGGTTCTCTGACCTTGCCCCTCATGCAGCATCACCTCCCATCCCGAGCTCCTCCTCCGAGAGCTGCGACAGCGCGATGGCGCGGTACTCCTCACAGTCCCGCATGAGCTCCTCGTGCGTCCCCTTGCCCGCCACGCGGCCCTCGTCGAGCACCACGATGCAGTCGGCTCCCTGTATGGTGGATATGCGCTGCGCCACGATCACGCGCGTCACGCCGCCGGCGCGGGCGTCGAGCGCGGCGCGCAGGTCGGCGTCGGTCTTGTAGTCGAGCGCCGAGAACGAGTCGTCGAACAAGAGCACCCGCGCGTCAGCCGCCAGCGCCCGCGCGATGCACAGGCGCTGCCGCTGGCCGCCCGAGACGTTGGTGCCGCCCTGCGATATGGGCGCGTCCAGGCCGCCGGCCTTCTCGGCCACGAAGCCGGCCGCCTGCGCCACCGCGAGGGCCTCGCCCACGCGGGACGCCGTCATGCCCTCGTCGGCGTAGGCCACGTTCGACTCCACCGTGCCCGTGAACAGGAACGCCTTCTGCGGCACGTACCCTATTTGCCCGCGCAGGTCGGACTGAGCCATTGCGCGCACGTCGACGCCGTCGACGCGCACGGCGCCCGCGCTCACGTCGTAGAAGCGCTCGATGAGCTTGCACACGGTGGACTTGCCCGACCCCGTCGATCCGATGACGGCGAGCGTGCTGCCCGGCTCGGCCGTGAAGCTCACGTGCTCGAGCACGTACTCGCTCGTGTCGTCGTAGCGGAAGGACACGTCGTCGAAGACGATCTGGGCGCCGCGCGGACATGGGGCGTCCGGCACGGGTTCCGCGGCAGGCGCCCCCGAGGCGTCCGCCAGTTCTCCCGCCGGTTCGCCCGCTGCCGCCGTCGGCGACGCCGGATCGGTGACGGAGGGCGCCGTCGCGAGCACCTCGTTGATGCGGCTCGCCGCCACGTCAGCGCGCGGCAGCATGATCGAGATCATGCCGATCATGAGGAAGCTCATGATGATGACCATGGAGTAGGTGATGAACGCGATGAGGTCGCCCGTCTGGATGACGCCGGAGTCGACGTAGAGGCCGCCTATCCACACGATGCCGACCGAGGTGACGTTCATGATGAGCATGAGCGCCGGCATCATGAAGGTCATGGCGCGGTTGGTGAACAGCTGGGTCTTCATGAGGTGGGTGGAGGCCGCGTCGAAGCGCTCCTCCTCGAAGTCCTCGCGGTCGAACGCGCGCACCACGGGCAGGCCCGTGAGCATCTCGCGCGCCACCAGGTTCACGCGGTCGATGAGGGACTGCATGATGCGGAACTTCGGCATGACCACCTTGAACAGCACCGCGATCACCGCGAACACCGCGACGATGGCCACCACGATGACCCAGCCCATGGAGGCGTTGGTGGACATGACCATGACGATGCCGCCCGCGGCGAGGATGGGCGAGTAGAGCACCATGCGCATGAGCATGATCGACACCATCTGGATGAGCTGGATGTCGTTGGTGCCGCGCGTGATGAGCGAGGCGGCCGAGAACCGGCCGATGTCGCCCTCGGAGAACTCCATGACGCGCGTGAACAGGCGCTCGCGCAGGTCGCGCCCGATGGCCGCGCCCGTGCGCGACGCCACGAGGCCCACCAGCACGGCGAGCGCGGCGCCTGCCGCTGCCAGCCCCAGCATGGCCGCGCCCGTGCGCAGGAGGTAGCCCATCTGCATGCCGGACAAGTCGTAGCCGAGCGCTTCGTACTCGGCGCGCGCCGCGGCGATGCCCTGCTGCTCGATGATCGACTCCTCGACGTCAGCCATCGCCGCGCGCGCCGCCTCGACGGCGGAGAGGACCTCGGACTTCGGCAGCTGGCCCGCCTGGTAGGCGGCGAGCAGCTGGTCGAGGTCAACCTCATCCGAGAGCCCCTGCGCGCCGTGCGCGGCGATGAGCGGCAGCGTGAGCAGGGAGTCAAGCTCCTCGATGCGCTCCCGCCCCGCATCGTTCATGCGCCACGCGCCCTCGGCGGCGTCGTACGAGCTGCGCAGCAGCTCCTCGTCGCCCTCAGGCGACATCATGCAGGCGAGCTCGAAGGTGCGCTCGGTCAGCTCGTCGGCGGCGACGTGCTCCACGCCCTGCTGCTGGATGCCCACGTCAACGATGTCGGAGGTCAGCCGCGGCAGCGACAGGTCGGCGGCGGCCTGGCCGATGAGCAGCACGGTCACCACGAGCAGGGCCAGCTTGTGCTCGAGGAGGTAGCGGGCTATGCGCACGGGACCTCACCGCCCCCACGGGGCGCAGGGGCGTCATCCGCGACGGCGGCGCGCTCGCACGCGTCCGCGTGCGCGTCAGCGACCGCGCCTTCCGGCTGCGAGGGGTTGCCTGCGCCCGCGTCAGCGCCTTCCGGCTGCGAGGCGTTGCCCGCGCCCGCATCGGCGTCAGTGACCGCCGCAGCGCCTGCGGCGGCGCCGTCGTGCAGCTGGGCCTGGAACTCCACGATGAGGCGCATCGTCCGCAGCAGGGCGCGGAAGTTCTCCTCGCCCACGTAGTCGATGAGCGCGCGAGCCTGCGACGTGGCCACGGCGTCCACCTCGCGCGCCAGGCGCAGGCCCGCGGGCGTCAGGTTGATGTCCACCGCGCGGAAGTCGTCGCCGCCGCGCTCGCGCTCCACGAGGCCCTTCCCCTCGAGGCTCTTGAGCACCTGGGAGAAGGCCGACGGCGTCACGTGCAGGAGCGCCGCCACACAGCTGGGTCGCACCGGCTTCTCGCTCGACCTCCTCTTCGCCGCCATGACCATGCGCACGGCGCGCGCCTCGGTCGGCGTGACGCCGTCGACGGACATGATGGGCATGAGGCGGTTCTTGCGGATGAGACGCGCGAGATCGAAGAACTCGTCGCGGAGCGCGTCGAAGACCTGCGCGCTCTCGGGGTTGCCGACAGTCGCGGAAGCCAGGGCCCCCGGCGCTCCAGGCGCGCCCTCGCCCACGCAGCCGCACGCACCCGCAGAGGTTTGCTCGTTCATCGCTGCCCTTTCTGTTTAGGTTCGAATTTGTTTAGAACCTAAAATAATGAAAGCACCGCGACTTTGCAACCCCTCGGGCAAAGCTCCCCACAAAGCCTGCGAAGGGCACACATCTCGCCGCGAGAGCGCGCGTGCCACACCCCAGGGGCCCGCACGCGCGAGCGCACGCCCCTGGAGCCCGCGCGCGAGCACCCCGCCCTCGAGGCCCGCACGCGTGAGCGCACGCAGGCCCTCTTCGCCACCTTCGCCTGCCGCTTCGGCGCGCCCTACCCCTGGAAGAGCGCCCAGAGGCGGTCGAGGAGGGTGGGCTCGGGGGCTTCCTCGACCACCGGCTCCTCGGCGGGCTTCTCGATGGCGGCGGTGGTGAGCACGAACTGCACCTCGGACGTGTGCTCGTTTCGGTCGGAGGTGAACGAGGTCGGCTCGAACGGGGGGAACTCGTAGTCGGCCATCATGCGCTCGATCTCGGCGCGCATGACGTCGGGCAGCCCCGCCGTCACGCTGTCGAGCGCGCCTATGCCGCCCGCGAGCGCGTCAGCCCCGCTCGCCAGCTGCTTCGCGCCCCCGGCGTAGGCGTCGAGGTAGCCCGAGAGCTCCGGGTAGCTCTTCGAGAACGCGCGGATCTGCGCGACGACCGCCTTCACCTTCGCGACGTTCTCCTCGTTGAACGCGCTCGCAACGGCGTCGATCTGCGCGGCGAGTTCCCTCAGGCGCGCGGCGAGCTCGTCATAGCTGCCCAAGAGCTCCTCGAGCGAGCCTTGGACGTCCTCCCACTCGCGCACCGCCTTCTGCGCGGCCTCGTACGCCTGCTTGAGCTTCTCGAGGGCCGCCGCATCGGCCTCGGTCCCGCCCGCGCGCACGGCCGCGTCGAGGCCCTTCAGCTCACCGGGCGTGACGCTGCTCGCCGAGAGCTTGTCCATCGAGGTCCCGAGCTCCCCAAGCGAGACGTCCCCCGACTTCACCAGCTCCTCTATCTTCTCGGCGAGCTCGGTGAGCTTCTTGCTGAGCTCGGCGAGCTTCTCGGGGTCCAAGCTCTCGATCAGGCCGGACTCCTCGATGCGCGTAAGCGTCTCGTCGATCTGCGCCGAGACGCCCCCCAGCTCGTCCAAATACCCGTTGAGCGTGCCCACGAGCGTCTCGGTGCCGCCGGCGAACGCCCCCACCCCGCCCGCGAGCTCGGAGGTGCCGGCGGAGAGCTGGCTGATGGCGCTCGTGAGCTGCGACATCTCGTCGACCATGCCGCTTGCGTCGGGCATCTCGATCACCGAGGTGTACGGCAGGGCCGCGATCTGCACGCCCGGCATCGTGAAGTCGCTCACCTGCGCGGCGAGCGTGAAGTCGCCGTCATGCCCGGGCAGCACCGTGAACGCGGCCGTGCGGTCGGCTCCCGACAGGGCGAGCGTGGCGCCCTCGGCGGCCACGTCGTGCGCCACTTCCCCGCCCAGCGTGAACGTGATCTGCATCATGTAGCTCTCGTAGAAGCCCTCGGGCACGTCGGCGGCGTAGTTGCGCTCCGTGGTCAGGCGCACCTCGAGCTTGCCGCTCGCGCCGGCGAGGTCGGCCGGGTCAACCGTGCGCCCGTCGAGCGCGTAGGAGAGCGCCACGTTCCACGGCAGCTCCACCTCGCCGAGGTTCCCCTGGTAGAAGAACGACCCCGCCGGCGCGTCGAAGGCCACGGCCTCCCCGTCGTGCTCGAGCTGGTCCTGGCTGCTCAAGTTCATCACCGCATCGTACGCGCCGAAGTCCACGATGCGCCCCGGCTCGCTCACCTCGAAGCGGTTCACCACGTAGGCCGCCTCGGGGGCGCCCTCAGCCGAGAGCGACGCGTAGACGACCTCGGACTTATCGAAGGCGGCCGTCGTCTCCTGCGCAGAGGGGCCCGCGCCCGCAGCGCCGCCCGCGGAAGCGGTCGCCGGCGCCGCGGCGGCCGACGGCGCGCCGGAGC
>NZ_JAAVTO010000053.1 GCF_013185065.1 Adlercreutzia sp. ZJ473
GCGGGGGTCGTCAAAGGGGCGGAGCCCCTTGCATGCCAATGGAGGGGCGGCTTGCCGCCGCCCCGACGGACTTTGAAAGCAGATGCGAGCGGCTTGTTGCAGGCGGAATAAATCAGCGTTTACCTAGCCCCTTGTTTGGGGCGCGGCGTTGGCGAAGCCAACTTGGCCCCAAGGCGGGGCTATCTGAAACGCCTCAGAAGCCCTCGCTGACGTTACGAACGACCAGGGACGTTGAGTTTGCTCAGACGCTTCGCTTGTTCGGGCACTTCGCTCATCTGCTCGCGCATGTCATAAATATGCACGATCGTTCGCATGCTTTTTCGCAGTGGTACAATAATGCGGTTTTCCACCCTCAGGCAACTTAGGAAGAGGAGAGTCCTACATGGCACGTCCCATGACCATGGCGGAGAAGATTCTCGCCGCCCATGCGGGGTTGGACGAGGTGGAGCCGGGCCAGCTGATCGAATGCGATCTCGACCTCGTGCTCGCCAACGACGTCACCGCACCCATCGCCATCAAAACCGTCCGCCAGATCTCCGACCGGGTGTTCGACCCGGAGAAGGTGATCCTGGTGCCCGACCACTACGTCCCGAACAAGGACATCAAGAGCGCCGAGCAGGCCAAGATCGTGCGCGACTTCGCGCGCGAGCAGGGCATCACCCACTACTACGAGGTGGGCTGCATGGGCGTCGAGCACGCGCTTCTGCCCGAGCAGGGTGTCGTGGGCGCGGGCGACCTGGTCATCGGCGCCGACAGCCACACCTGCACGTACGGCGCGCTCGACGCGTTCACCACGGGCGTGGGCTCCACCGACGCGGGCGTGGGCATGGCAACCGGCCGCGCGTGGTTCAAGGTGCCCGAGACCATCAAGTTCGTCATCAACGGCAAGCTGGCCGCGGGCGTGACCGGCAAGGACGTCATCCTGCACATCATCGGCATGATCGGCGTGGACGGCGCGCTGTACAAGGCCATGGAGTTCACGGGGTCCGCCATCGAGGCCCTGCCCATGGACGAGCGCCTCTCCATCTCCAACATGGCCATCGAGGCGGGCGGCAAGGCCGGCCTCATCCCGGTCGACGACGTGACGCGCGCCTACATGGACGGACGCGCGGAGCGCCCCTACACCGCGTACTACTCTGACGAGGACGCGCAGTTCTCCCAGGTCATCACCATCGACGCGGCTGACATCGTGCCGACGGTGGCCTTCCCGCACCTGCCGAGCAACACGCGCCCGGTCGCCGAGGCGCGCGACGTGAAGATCGACCAGGCCGTCATCGGCAGCTGCACCAACGGCCGCCTCGACGACATGCGCCAGGCCGCGGCGGTGCTCAAGGGCCGCACGGTGCATCCCGACGTGCGCTGCATCGTGATCCCCGCCACGCAGAAGGTGTACCGCCAGTGCATGGAGGAGGGCCTCATGGACATCTTCCTCGACGCGAACTGCGCGGTGTCCACCCCCACGTGCGGCCCGTGCCTGGGCGGCTACATGGGCATCCTCGCCGCCGGCGAGCGCGCCATCGCCACCACGAACCGCAACTTCGTCGGCCGCATGGGCGACCCCACGAGCGAGGTGTACCTCTCCTCGCCGGCCGTCGCCGCGGCGAGCGCCGTGCTCGGCCACATCGGCCTGCCGGAAGACCTGGACTAACGCCTTTCCGAGCGAAGGGACAGAACGAAGCATCCGAAAGGAAGACGCAGATGCAATTCAAGGGAACCGCTCATCGCTACGGGCGCGACGTCGACACCGACGTCATCATCCCGGCGCGCTACCTGAACACGTCCGACCCAGCTGAGCTGGCGAAGCACTGCCTGGAGGACCTCGACGTCACGTTCGTCGAGCGCGTCCGCCCGGGCGACGTCATCGTGGCCGACGAGAACTTCGGCTGCGGCAGCTCGCGCGAGCACGCGCCCATCGCCATCAAGGCCGCGGGCGTCGACGTGGTCATCGCCAAGAGCTTCGCGCGCATCTTCTACCGCAACTCCATCAACACGGGCTTGGCCATCATGGAGTGCCCCGAGGCCGTCGACGCCATCAAGCAGGGCGACGTGGTGAGCGTCGACGCCGACGCGGGCCTGATCACCGACGAGACCACGGGCGCGACGTTCACCGCCCAGCCCTTCCCGCCGTTCATCGCCGAGATCATCGAGGCGGGAGGTTTGGTGAATCGCTGGAAGGCGAAGCTGGCGCAAGCGTAGCGGTGCTATCATGGGCGCATGTGCCCGCATGCGGGTTTCGAGCATGCGGACGTTCCGACCTCGAAGGAGCGTGTGATCATGGCGCAAGGCGCATCGGGCCCGCAAGACCCATCAGATCTTCTCCGGCAACTCACCCCATCTTGGCTCACGCGACCCGAGGGAGACGCTCCCTCGGGCGCGCTTGTCTCATCCGCCGCGCCATCTGCCGCATGGCGCACGCCGCTCTCGCGTCGCGGCTTTCTCGCCGCGTCGGCGCTGGCGGCCTCGATGCTCCTCGTCGGCGCGCCAGGCGCGCCCCACACGCCTGGCGCATCTGGCGTGCCGGGCCTCGGCGCGCAGCCGGCTTGGGCGGATGACTACGACAACAACGTGGGCGAAAACCTCTCCGACTACATCATCCGCCTGCGTCCCAAGGGCTTCCTGCGCACGGTGAGCGTGCACGGCGACGGCACGGTCGTCGGGCAGGTGTGCTGGCTCTACCAGCAGGGCACCTCGAGCAAGCACCACCTGTCGTGGCATAGCGACTACGGCGGATACTCCATCCACACGATGTCCAACTTCGAGGAGAAGAAGCTCTCGTCGAACAACGTCTGGTCGGTTGACGACGACAGCAAGGACGAGGGGAAGGCCATCCACGTGTGGAGCGGCGACTACGACAAGAAGAAGAGCCGCGTGTTCAAGTTCCGCCGCCAAGACGACGGCACCTACCTCATCAAGAACGTGAACAGCGGCAAGTACCTCTCGCTCGAGAACGTCAACGACGACGCCAACGAGAACAAGGTGGTGCAGCGCGGGAACGCGATGGCATGGGAGGTCGAGATCGTCGGCGTGGGCGTGGCGGGCAGCTCGGACGATGACACGGACGAGCGCTACCCCAGCTCTGACTTCTGCGAGAAGTACAGCAGCTTCCCGCTTGGCCCGTGCTGGATGGGCGCGATGGCGCCCGTGAGCAGCGACGCGCTTCTCTCGCAGATCTCCCTGCCCGGCACGCACGACTCAGGCGCGCTCAGCATCGACAACGACACCGAGCCGCAGACTTCCATGGCAAAGTGCCAGCAGGACTACATCCCCACGCAGCTCAACCTGGGCATTCGCTACCTGGACATGCGCCTGGGAAACGGGGACGACCCCGGCGTGAACCACGGCGGCATGTACGCGTACCGCAAGGACCATGCGGGCCTGAAGCTCTCCGACGTCTTCGGGTACTGCAAGACCTTCCTGGGCGCGAACCCGACTGAGACCATCGTCATGCTGGCCACGAACTCCGACGGCGACAACGCCAAGATCACGAGCGCCTTCGCGAAGTACCTGGGCGAGAAGAAGGACGATTCAGACGAGACGTGGTTCTACGACGGAAGGCGCGTCCCCACGCTCGGCGAGGCGCGCGGCAAGATCGTGCTCCTGCGCCGCTTCACGCCGGAAGGGGCCGACAAGGACAAGTACCAGTACGGCATCGACCTGCACGACTGGGATTCCAAGGTGGAGGAGAGCGGCGAAGACGGGCTCGGCCTCATCCACGAGGAGCTGGTCGAGGAGAAGAGCGGCGACGCCGTGGATCGTCATTACACGACCGTGTACGCGCAGGACAACTACAACGTCCCAGCTGACGACAAGCCTCCCTATGTTGACGCGGCGCTCGCGGACGCGGTGAAGCTCCCCGATGACAACACGCAGAAGGTCAAGGTCATGGTGGACGACAAGGAGCAGGATGCAGACGTCCCCAAGGCGAACTACGCCGTCAACTACACGTCGAGCTCGCGGTTCGTCCACTCGTACAGCAACCCGTTCTACGCCGCCCAGGCGATGAACGAGCACCTATACCGGAGCCCCTACTTCTGCAACAGCCGCGTGAACACGTCGTCGCACCAATACGAGTTCATCGGCATCATCCCGTCTGACTTCACGGACGCGGTGCTCGCGCGCAGCGTCTACGAGCGCCAGACGCTCCAGCCGGAGATCATACCCGGCGCTTGCGCCGTGCCGCCTGACCAGGTGACGCTCACCTACGGCGATGACTTCGCGAGCGCGCAGTTCGCGGGCGGCGGAAGGTGCGGCAAGGACTACTACAAGCTGAAGGGAGCCTCGGCGCCGCTCGACGTGGCGCACGCGGGAGCGGGGCTGGGGGCCACGTGCGCGCTGGCGTACGTGTCGGTCGACCCCTTCGGCCCCGAGCAGGAGATGTGGTCGAAGGAAGGCGTTCCCATCACGGTGCTGCCGCGCCCGGTGAGCCTGGCGTGGGAGGGGATCGACGGGCTCGTCTCGGCCGCCGACGTGCGCTCGAAGGTGGTGGCGAAGCTGCAGAACGTCATCGACGGAGACGACCTCTTTGCGCGCCTGGAGTTCTGCTACGATAGCAAAGGCGCGCCAGGAGCCGTCGTGGACGCCTCGAAGCTCGGGGCGCTCGGCGAGGGCACCTACTGGGTGCGCGCCGCGGGGCTTGCCGGCGAGAAGGCGGTGGACTACGAGCTGGTCGACGACGGGCGCGTCAGCTTCACCGTGTCACCCGCGAGCGCGGGCGGCGAAGGCGCGGACGCGGGCTCGGGCTCGGCTGGCGCTGCGGACGCGGGCTCGAGCTCGGCTGACGCTGCGGACGCGGGTTCGGGCTCGGCCGGCGCTGCGAGCGCGGGCACGCCGTTGGCGCCGACCGGCGATGACGCGGGCGTCGCGAGCAGAGCGGCGGGCGCCGTTGCCGTGGCGGCGGCGGTTGCCGCGGCGGGCGCGTGCGCGTGCGCCTCTGCCGACGACGGCGCAGACGCGTTGCGCTAAGGGGTCTGCGCGGAACGTGCGCGGACTCGGGTTTTGAAAGGAAGAGCATGACGAACTACAAGATTTGCCTGCTGCCGGGTGACGGCATCGGGCCGGAGATCATCGCCGAGGGCGTGAAGGTGATGAACGCAGCGGGCGCGAAGTACGGCGTCACGTTCACGTGCACCGAGGCGCTCATCGGCGGCTGCGCCATCGACGCCGCGGGCACGGCGCTGCCGGACGAGACGCTTGAGGTGGCGAACGCCTCCGACGCCGTTCTCCTAGCGGCGGTGGGCGGCCCGAAGTGGGACACCACCGACCCGGCCAAGTCGCGTCCCGAGCAGGGGCTTCTGGGCATCCGCAAGGCGCTGGGCCTCTACACCAACCTGCGCCCCGTGCAGATCTTCAACGCGCTGGCTGACGCCTCCACGCTCAAGCCCGAGGTCATCGACGGGGTCGACATGATGATCGTGCGCGAGCTCACGGGCGGCCTGTACTTCGGGAAGCGCGAGCGCTTCTACGACGAGGAGGGCGCCGGCGCAGGCGGCGCGCGCGGGCAGCGCGCCTACGACACGCTCGAGTACCGCGAGTACGAGATCGAGCGCATCGCGCGCCAGGCGTTCGAGGCTGCGCGCAAGCGCCGCGGCAAGGTGACGAGCGTCGACAAGGCCAACGTGCTCGAGACGAGCCGCATGTGGCGCGAGGTCGTGCACCGCGTGGGGGAGGAGTACCCCGACGTGGAGCTCGAGGACCTGCTGGTGGACAACACCGCCATGCAGCTCATCAACCGCCCGGCCGACTTCGACGTCGTGGTGACCGAGAACATGTTCGGCGACATCCTGTCTGACGAGGCCGCGCAGATCACGGGCTCGCTCGGCATGCTGGCGAGCGCGAGCTTGGGCGACGGCGTGGCGCTCTACGAGCCGAGCCACGGAAGCGCGCCCGACATCGCGGGGCGCGGCATCGCCAACCCGCTCGCGCAGATCCTCTCGGTGGAGATGATGCTGCGCTACAGCTTCGGCATGACGGAAGCTGCCGACGACGTCAAGCGCGCGGTGACCGAGGTGCTCGACGAGGGCTGGCGCACCGGCGACATCAAGGACGCCGAGACGCCCGCCGACCACGTGGTGGGCACCGTGCAGATGGGCGACCTGGTAGTCGCGCACCTGTAAGGCCGATTTGCAGAGGAGAGACTCATGAGCAACACGTTTAAGCTGGCCGTGCCCACGCTGGGCGAGGCGGGCCTGGAGGGCGAGCGCAGCGGGCACTTCGGCCACTGCGACTGCTTCACCATCGTCGACATCGCCGACGGCGAGATCACCGCGGTCGGCGTGCTCGACAACCCGCCGCACGAGGAGGGCGGCTGCCTGCGCCCCGTCAAGCTGCTGCATGACGCGGGCGTCGACGCCATCGTGGCGGCCGGCATGGGCATGCGCCCGATGATGGGCTTCGCCGACGCGGGCATCACGGTGTACTTCGAGAACCGCACGCCGAACGTGGGCGACGTCGCCAAGCTGGTGGCTGCGGGCGAGGTGCCCACCATGGGTCCCGAGAACGCCTGCCACCACTAGGCAAGGGCCAAGGCAAAAAGCAAGAGCAAGAGGGCGCCCGCCAGCAGGCGGGCGCCCTCTTGCTCTGGGCGGAAATCCCTATCGCGGCATCCACTTGTTCAGCATGCGCGCGAGCGACTCGATATCCAGGGGCTTGGCCATGTGGTCGTTCATGCCCGAGGCGTGCGCGTGGCGGATGTCCTCGACGAACGCGTCGGCGGAGAGCGCCACGATGGGGATCTCCGCCAGGTCCGGTCGCGCGACGGCCGCCGCGCGAATGGCGCTCGACGCCTCGTATCCGTCCATGACCGGCATCTGGATGTCCATCAGCACGATGTCGTAGTAGCCGGGGTCGCGGTCGAGCAGCATGTCAACCGCGATCTGGCCGTTCTCGGCGTGCTCCACGACGGCTCCGGTCATGCCGACGAGCTCCTGGGCGATGGCAGCGGCCATCATGTTGTCCTCGGTCAAAAGGACGCGCCTGCCGGAGAAGGCGAGCCCCTCGAGGATGGCCCGCTCGTCTATCGCGCCCGCGGTCTTCCCCGACAGCACCTCCTGCATCACCCGCACCAGGCGGCTGCGGAACAGCGGCTTCGAGATGAACGCGTCCACGCCGACCTCGCGCGCCTCCTGCTCGATCACTGACCAGTCGTAGGCGGACAGGATGATGATGGGCACGCTCTTGGTGACCACCTGCCGGATGCGCTTCGCCGCCTCCAAGCCGCTCATCTGGGGCATGCGCCAGTCCAGGATGATGGCGCGGAACGGGTCGTCGTCGGCTTCGGCAGCTTGGACGGCGTCGATGCCCTCCTGGCCGGAGAGCGCGAAGGCGGAGCGCATCCCGATGTTCTCGAGCAGCGTGCAGGCTCCCTCGCAGGCGACCTCCTCGTCGTCCACCACCAGCACGCGCACGCCCTGCAGATCGCTGAGGTCCTCCCGGCCTCCGTCGCGCAGCTTCAGGTGAACCACGACGGTGAACGTGGTGCCCTCGCCCTCCTTCGACGTGACGTCGACGGTGCCGCTCATCAGCGAGACGACGCTCTTCACGATGGCCATGCCGAGGCCCGTGCCCTCTACCTTGGTCGTGCGCGAGTCGTGGGCGCGCGCGAAGGGCTCGAAGATGACCTTCAGGAACTCCTCGCTCATGCCGCAGCCGGTGTCGCTGAAGGTGAACTCGTAGCAGCCGCATTCGGGGATGCGGCTGGGGAGCTCGGCGATGCGCAGCCCGATGGTGCCGCCCTCGGGGGTGAACTTCACGGAGTTGCCCATGATGTTCACGAACACCTGCTGGAGGCGGGTGGGGTCGCCGATCACGTGCTCGTGCTTGATGTCCGTCAGCTCGACCTTGAGCTCCTGCCCCTTCGAGGCGATCTGGGGGTTCATGATGCTGATGAGGCTCTCGACGGACTCGGACAGGTTGAAGGGCTCGTCTGCCAGGCCGATGGTGCCCGACTCGATCTTCGCCATGTCGAGCACCTCGTTGATGAGCCCGAGCAGATGCTTGCTCGCGGCGGTGATGTTGTTGAGGCACTCGTGCACGCGGTCGGGGTCGTCCGCGTGCATGCTGGCGATGGCGGTGAGCCCCATGATGGAGTTCATGGGCGTGCGGATGTCGTGCGACATGGAGTTCAGGAAGTCGCTCTTGGCCCGGGAGGCGTGCTCCGCCGCCCGGAACGCGTCTTCCAGGGCGATGCGGCTCGCGATCTCCCGCTCCTTGGCGCTCGTGATGTCCTGGACGGCGACGAGCAGGCTGATCGGCTCGCCGTCGGCGTCGCGGTTCAGGCACAGGGTGGAGGACTGGAGCCAGCGGCCGCCGGCTTCGTCGGTCGTCCGCCACTCGTTCTTGACGTAGGGCTCTCCCGAGCGGAGCGCCTTCCTCGCGTCGCTCTCGTCGAGGAAGAGGGCGGCCGGCGCGTCGCTGGCCGAGCTGTCTATCTGCGCCTTGAAGTGGGCGCGCAGGTCGCGGTAGCTGCCTCTCGCGGGCAGGCTGCTCTCGGCGTTGTCGTTCTTCAGAAGCTCGTAGGTGCCGTCAACCAGGTTGACGGACAGCAGGTTGTTGAAGAGGTTCGTCGACGCGTCGATGATGCGGTTGGCCTCCTGCCGCTCGAGCAGCAGCTCCCGGTTTTTCGCGCGCGCCTGCAGCAGGAAGACCGCGATGACGACGACGCTCGCGATGAGCATGCCGATGATGACGACGACGCCGGAGGCGTTCGCCTCTGAGATCATGCTGTTGGTGATGGCCGAGGGGAACGAGCGCACGAGCACCCAATCGTAGGAGGGGAGCTTGATCAGGAAGGTGTTGCCCGTCCCTGCGGACGTGCGGTACGTGAAGTCGGCGGCAGCTCCCGCGGAGGTGGCCTCGACCAGGTCGTTGATGCTCTCCCCGTCGAACTCCTTGTCGGCGAACACCTCGCTGATGTTCTCGGCGTCCTCCCTGGTGGGGTCGGCTTGCGCGACCACGGTGCCGTCGGCTGTGCACAGGTAGGTGGGGGTGGTCTGCCCGTAGAACTCGGTGGTCATGGCTCCGACGAGGGTGTCCTCGTGGAGCACCGCCACCAAGACGCCGGTGACGTTGTCGCCGTCGTACACGGGGGCGTAGAAGGCGAGGATGTTGTTGCCGTCGAACAGGGCGTTCTCGACGAAGCACACGCCGCTTTCGCCCTGCATGCCCGCCTGGTAGTAGAGCCGGTCGGAGGCGTCGGCGATGACGCCTCCGCCGTTGTAGGCGGTGCCGTCGGCGGTGACGTAGAACGTGTTGTCAAACTGGGAGCTGGCGTAGTCGGCGATGACGTCCTCGGCGCTGATGTCCTCGTCCTTGAGCGCGCGCTCGCAGATCTTGGCGGCGCCCCTCAGGTTGCTGAGGGCGCCGTCGAACACGTCGTTGATGCGCCGCGCCGTCTGGTTGGCTGACGTCTCGAGGTACTCGTTGGTCTGGCTGATGACGCGCTGGGAGTTCACGTTCATGAACAGGAGCAGCGCCGCGGCGAGGATGGCGGCGGCTGCGCAGATCGCCAGAAGGCGGTTGCGCGTCTCTCTTTCGGTGCGTGGCTTGCTCATCAAATGACCTCATATGCTCGGAAGTTGGCTCTCTGCACGAGGCAGCTCGCAGGCTCGTGCGCATCGCAGGCCATTATATAAGTTAACGCGGCCTGGCGCAGGGGTCCCCGCGGATAAATTCGAGGGAATTCGACGCGGGGAAAGGGCCCTGCCGGGGGCGGGGTGACAACGCGAGGGAGTCCTGCGTCCGCGGGCGGCCACGGGCGGCCGCATCCCCGGCAGCGGGGGCGCCCGCGTCCCCGGGCGGTGCGAATGCCTCGCCGCTTTCCGCGCGTCTGCGCTACAATGGTCAGGTTTACGATTACGGCAGAGAAGGACTCACCCATGGCAATCCAAGCACCCGAAGGCACCAAAGACCTGCTTCCCGACGAGGCGCTGTTCTGGACGCACTTCAAGGCGGTGGCGGCGCGCGTGTTCGGCGCGTACGGCTACGTGCCCATCGAGACGCCCGTCATCGAGCAGACCGAGCTCTTCGTGCGCGGCATCGGCGAGGCCACCGACGTGGTGAGCAAGGAGATGTTCACCTCGCTCTCGGGCGAGAACCTGAAGAAGCTGCTTTCCGGCGGCACCGTCAAGAGCAAGAGCCGCCTGTCGATGCGCCCCGAGGGCACGGCGGGCGTGGTGCGCGCCGTGGTGCAGCACGACCTGGTGCCGCAGGGCGCGGCGCCGGCGAAGCTCATGTACGCGGGCCAGATGTTCCGCGCCGAGCGCCCGCAGAAGGGCCGCCAGCGCCAGTTCAACCAGGTGGGCGTGGAGTGCCTGGGCGCCGAGGAGCCCACGGTCGACGCCGAGGCCATCATCATGCTCATGCGCTTCTACCGCGAGATCGGCATTCCCGCCTCCGACACGCGCCTGCTTGTCAACTCCATGGGCTGCGACGCATGCCGCCCGGCGTACCGCGAGCAGGTGCGCGCCTACATGGCCGAGCATGCCGACGAGCTGTGCGAGACGTGCATGACGCGCGCGGAGCTGAACCCGCTGCGCGCCTTCGACTGCAAGAACCCCGGCTGCGCGGCCGTGATGGAGGGCGCGCCGAAGATCACCGACCATCTGTGCGACGACTGCCGCGAGCACTACGAGACGGTGAAGGCGCTGCTCGACGGCGCGGGCGTGGCCTATGCGGAGGACGCCAAGCTCGTGCGCGGCCTCGACTACTACACGCGCACGGTGTTCGAGGTGCAGGTGGACAACGGCATGGGCAGCCAGAACGCCATCGGCGGCGGCGGGCGCTACGACAAGCTGGCCGAGGAGGTGGGCGGCCGGCCCACGCCGGGCCTCGGCTTCGCGCTGGGGTACGAGCGCTGCGTGCTCGCGCTGCAGGCGGCGGGCGTGGAGTTCCCCCGCGCGCAGAGGTGCGACCTGTTCGTGGCGTGCGTGGACGCGAGCGTGCGCACGGCGGCGTTCTCGCTCGTGCAGCGCTGCCGCGACGCGGGGATGGCGGCCGACATGGACCATCAGAAGCGCAGCCTGAAGAGCCAGTTCAAGCTGGCCGACAAGCTCGGCGCCGCGCACGTGGCCGTCCTCGGCCCCGACGAGCTGGCGGCCGGCCAGGTGAAGCTGCGCGACATGGGCACCCACGAGGAGCGCCTCGTGGCGCTCGAGGACGCGGTGCCCGCGCTCTTGGCGCAGGGCTAGGCGGGCAGCGCGCGCGGGCCTGCCGCCGCGCAGCACGTTCCCGTGCGCGGGCCTGCCGCCGCGTGGCGCGCCCCCTGCTCGGCCGCGCTCTTAGCGGGGAATTAGCCGCGGGGGAGTGATTTTCCCGCTCAGACGCGGGGCTTCTGTCGTACAATAATCAAGTTTGGGATAAGCTCCCCTCGCCTGCGCGCCTGCGACGGCGTGCCTGCGTGCCGCGCGGGCCGCCGCGACGCGCGGCCATGCCGTCGCGCATCGCGTCTCGCGCATGCCGTGCCTTCGCGCGCCGTCGCGCGCAGGCGAGGGGTGGAAGCTAAGAGGCTCAAGGAGAACGAACTGTCATGGCAGATCTGAAGAACGAATACTGCATGCACACCGCCACCTGCGGCGAGCTGCGTGCGCAGGACACGGGCCGCGAGGTCGTGCTCACCGGCTGGGCGTGGCACAACCGCGACCACGGCGGGCTCATCTTCTGCGACTTGCGCGACCGCGAGGGCTACACGCAGATCGTGGTCGACCCCGACTGCGTGAGCGCGGAGGACTTCGCGCGCGCCGAGCATCTGGGCCGCGAGTACGTGCTGAAGGTCACCGGCAAGGTGCGCGAGCGCGCCGCCGAGGCCGTGAACCCCAACATGGCCACGGGCGAGATCGAGGTCCTGGCGAGCGCGATCGAGGTGCTCAACACCTCCGTCACCCCGCCGTTCTCCATCGAAGACGGCATCGAGACCGACGAGACCACGCGCATGAAGTGGCGCTACCTCGACATCCGCCGTCCCGAGATGTACGCCTCGCTGCGCCTGCGCCACACGGTGGCCCAGGCGATGCGCCAGGCCCTCAACGAGCGCGGCTTCCTTGAGATCGAGACGCCCATCCTGGCTAACTCCACGCCCGAGGGCGCGCGCGACTACATCGTGCCGAGCCGCCCGAACCCCGGCAAGTTCTACGCGCTGCCGCAGAGCCCGCAGCAGTTCAAGCAGATGCTCATGTGCGCGGGCGTCGAGCGCTACTACCAGATCGCGCGCTGCTTCCGCGACGAGGACCTGCGCGCCGACCGCCAGCCCGAGTTCACGCAGGTGGACATCGAGATGTCGTTCGTGCAGGGCGAGGACGTCATGAACATGATGGAGGGCGTCATGGCCGAGACGCTCGCCGCCGCAGGCGTCGAGCACGCCTTCCCGCTCGAGCGCATGCCCTACGCCGAGGCCATGGAGCGCTTCGGCTGCGACCGCCCCGACACGCGCTTCGGCATGGAGCTCGTGAACCTCACCGAGATCGTGCGCGGCTGCGGCTTCGGCGTGTTCGCCCGCGCCGTCGAGGCCGGCGGCGTGGTGAAGGCCGTCAACTGCAAGGGCGCCGGCGACTGGAGCCGCGGCGACGTGGAGAAGCTCGCCGACATCGCGGCGGCCAACGGCGCGAAGGGCATGGCCTGGATCGCCTTCACGTCCGACGGCAAGGAGAAGAGCCCCATCATCAAGTTCTTCGAGGAGGACGTGTACGCGCGCCTCAAGGAGGCCATGGGCGTGGAAGCGGGCGACCTGCTGCTGTTCGCGGCCGACAAGGCCGAGGTGGCCAACGCCGTGCTCTCGGCGCTGCGCCTGCACATGGCCGACCGCCTGGGCATCCCGCGCGAGGGCCACAGCCTGCTGTGGGTGGTGAACTTCCCCATGTTCAAGTACGACGAGGACGAGAAGAAGTACGCCGCCGAGCACCACCCGTTCACGCACGTGCTCGACGAGGACCTGGACCGCATCGAGACCGAGCCTCTGGCGTGCGGATCCTACAGCTACGATTTGGTCATGGACGGCTTCGAGGTGGGCGGCGGCACCATCCGCATCCACAACGCCGAGGAGCAGCGCCGCGTGCTGCGCGTGTGCGGCCTGACTGACGAGCAGATCGACGAGAAGTTCGGGCACCTCATCCACGCGCTCGAGCTGGGCGCCCCGCCGCATGGCGGCATCGCGCTGGGCCTCGACCGCCTCGTCATGCTGCTGGCGGGCAAGGACTCCATCCGCGACGTCATCGCGTTCCCGAAGACGTCGAGCGCAAGCGATCCCATGACGGGCGCGCCGAGCGCCGTCACCGGCCGGCAGCTCAAGGAGGTCAGCCTCCGCACGCTGTAGGCGCTGCCGCGCGGCCGTCTCCACGTGCCGCGCCCCCACGCGCCAGCATTGCTTTACCTCGAGCGTCCGGCCTTCTGGCCGGGCGCTTTTTCATTCCGGGAGTACGAGACGCGAAAAACGCTCAACCCTACGGCTAGGTAATTCGAAGGAAAGCGAGGTTGAGGTATGGAGCGGAAGACTTTGACGGTGGAAGCGGAGACGAGGGCGACAGGGTCACAGGCGACGGAGCCGCAGGCGGCGCAGCCGTCCGACAGGCGCGAGAGCGCGCGCAAGGCGGTGGTGTACGGGTACGCGCGCGTGTCGGCACGTGACCAGAACCTGGCGCGTCAGATCGACGCGCTGCTGGAGTTCGGCGTCAAGCGGCGGCTCATCTACGAGGATCGTGCGAGCGGGCGCGACTTCGACCGCCCGGGGTTCCGGCGGCTGATGCGCCGGCTGCGCGCGGGCGACGTGGTGGTGGTGAAGAGCATCGACCGGCTGGGCCGCTGTTACAGCGAGATCCTCGAGCAGTGGCGCGTGCTCACCAAGGAGCGCGGCGTCGACGTGGTGGTGCTCGACATGCCGCTGCTCGACACGCGCACCCGCGTGGACGGCGTGACCGGCGCCTTCTTGGCCGACGTGGTGCTGCAGCTTCTGAGCTACGTGGCGCAGGTGGAGCGCGACAACATACGCCAGCGCCAAGCCGAGGGCATCGCCGCAGCCCATGCGCGCGGCGTGCGCTTCGGCCGCCCGCGCCTCGAGCGTCCCGAGCCCTACGGGGACGTGCTCGAGGGCTACTTGGCGGGCCTGCTCACGCGCAAGGAGGCGTCAGCCGCCCTCGGCGTGAGCACGGCCACGTTCGACCGCTGGAAGCGGGAGGACTTGGAGCGACGCACCGTATAAATTGTCACGAATGACAAAGAATTTGTCTTTAACGACAAAGTATTTGTCACGAACAACTTGAAAACCACAGTGAGAAAAGGTAGACTTTTTGCAAGAGGTCGGCGAACGTGGAAAGAAGCTGGGAAAGAGAGGTTTTCCAGCGATTTGACACGGAAATCGCGTTGAATGCGCGCAAAGGAAGACGTTGCGTATAAATTGTCACGAATGACAAAGAATTTGTCTTTAACGACAAAGTATTTGTCACGAACAACTTGAAAACCACAGTGAGAAAAGGTAGACTTTTTCGCAACGTCTTCCTTTGCGCGCATTCAACGCGATTTCCGTGTCAAATCGCTGGAAAACCTCTCTTTCCCAGCTTCTTTCCACGTTCGCCGACCTCTTGCAAAAAGTCTACCTTTCCTGTGTTTGTGATGGTGGGGCGTGCTTTTTCGCAGGGCCTCACAAATTGAAGGACATGGCCAGAAATCGGTCATGAAAGACAACAGAGGGAATGCCGCCCCGAGGCGGGGTGGTCTTTTTTATCGCATCTTGCTCTCTCTGCTGATCATGCTCGCGCCGAATGTGGCTGACTTCGGCAAATCTGCAGGTGAATAGCTTGAAGGGTCTTTTGCGCCACGGCGGGGCCCGAACTTGCCGCGGTGCGCGTTCGGCGCTCGAACTGCGCCGTAGAGAGGGGGACGGTGGCTTATGGGCAGGTTGAGCAGCAAGGAGGGGGCCTCCCGGCTCACGCCGCTGCAGCAGCGCATCTTGGGCTTCATCGTCGAGCGCTCGACGATGGGCGGCGGTCACGCGTACTGCACCAAGCGGGAGATCGCCGAGTTCATGAAGTGCAGCGCGAAGACCGTGGACCGCGCGATCGTGCGCCTGCGGTCCGAGGGCGTGATCGAGTCGCATCCCCGCTTCAACGAAAGCGGAGGCCAGGAGGGCAACGCCTATCGCGTGGCGGCCTCCGAGTAGCCTCGGCGCCGAGCCAGCCTCTTTCGCCCCTTCCGCCGCCTTCTCGTGGAGTTTTGGAGAACCTGCTGATTTCGACGGGTTTGCCCTTCGTTCCCCTATACTAGGTCGGGTGCTTGCGAGTGCATCGAACGGGCCTGGGCGGCGCCACGTTCCGAACCTGGTCAGGTCCGGGAGGAAGCAGCCATAAGGGACCGCTGACGAGCGCCCATGCCTGTTCGGTGCACTTCTCCGCGCGCTGCGCCCTGCGCTCGCGCTGGCTTGCACGCCGCGCGCAGCCGCCGTCATGCGGCTTGCGGCCAAAGAAATGCTCGCTTGCAGTGCCAACCTCCGGGTTGGCATTATCGTGTGAAGGGCTCTTTGTGGAAATCATCAACTTTTTCGTCAACCTGCTGAAGGACCCGCGCGGGCAGATCGCCGCGTGGATCATCGCGCTGGGGCCGGTGTGGGTTTACACGCCGCTGTTCCTCATCGTGTTCATCGAGACGGGCCTGGTGTTCTTCCCGTTCCTCCCCGGCGACTCGCTGCTGTTCGCGGCGGGCGTGTTCTCAGCCGACGGCGGCGGGCTCAACGTGGTGGCCACGCTGCTCGTGTTCTACACGGCGGCCATCCTCGGCAACACGTCGAACTACTGGATCGCGCGCTTCTTCGGCAAGCGCATCATCGACTCCGGCAAGGTGAAGGCGCTCACGCCCGAGCGCATGGAGAAGCTCGACCACTTCTTCGAGAAGTACGGCGGCCTCACCATCGTCATCACGCGCTTCATGCCGTTCTTCCGCACGTTCGCGCCCTTCATCGCGGGCACCGGCCACATGAACTTCGCGAAGTTCACGTTCTACAACTGCGTCGGCGGCATCTCGTGGGTGAGCCTGTTCGTGCTGGTGGGGTACTTCTTCGGCGGCATCCCGCTCGTCCAGGACCACTTCGAGGTCATCGTGCTCGGCATCGTGGCCGTGTCGGTCGCGCCCGCCATCATCGGCGCCGTCAAGGCCGCCATGAGCTCCCGCAAGAACAAGAAATAGGGGCTGGCCGGCGCGCGCACGGCTTGGCGCGAGCTTGCATGGCCGGCGCGGGCTTGCATGGCTTGACGCGGGCGCGCATGGCTTGACGCGGGCGCGCGGACGGGGGTTTGCGCTATGATGGGCGGGTAACCTTTTACTGAGAGAGGCGCACCGCATGGCAGAGGCACTGTATCGCAAATACCGTCCGCAGATCTTCGAGGACGTGGTGGGGCAAGAGCACATCGAGCGCACCATCAAGAACGCCGTCGAGTCTGACAAGGTGAGCCACGCGTACCTGTTCACGGGCCCGCGCGGCACCGGCAAGACCACCACGGCGCGCCTGCTCGCCAAGGCGCTGCTCTGCCAGGGCGGCCCCACGCCCGAGCCCGACGGCACGTGCGAGGACTGCGCGATGATCGCCGCGGGCGAGCACCCCGACGTCTACGAGCTCGACGCCGCGTCGCGCACGGGCGTGGAGAACGTGCGCGAGGAGATCATCGGCCGCGTGCAGTTCGCCCCCACGCGCGGGCGCTACAAGATCTACATCATCGACGAGGTCCACATGCTGTCGACGGCGGCGTTCAACGCGCTGCTCAAGACGCTCGAGGAGCCGCCGAGCCACGTGGTGTTCATCCTGGCCACCACCGACCCGCAGAAGGTCCCCGAGACCATCCACTCGCGCTGCCAGCGCTTCGACTTCCGCCGCATCTCGAACGAGGCCATCGTATCGCGCCTCGGCGCCATCTGCGTGGCCGAGGGCGTGGAGTTCGAGGGCGAGGCGCTCGACTTGGTGGCGCACCGCGCGGAAGGCGGCATGCGCAACGCGCTGACCTCGCTCGAGCAGCTGATCGCGTTCGGCGAGGGCCGCGTGACCATGGAGGTCGCCGAGCGCATGCTCGGGTCGCTCGCGGTGAGCGAGCTGGGCGAGATCGTGCGGTTCGTGGGCACGCGCGACGTGGCGTCGTGCTTCCGCTGGACGGCCGAGTTCGTGGAGACGGGCGCCGACTTGGCACAGTTCACGCGCGACTTCGCCGAGCACGTGCGCAACATGTACGTGCTGTCGCTCACCGGCGCCGACGTGGCGCTCGACGTGAGCGAGAGCGTGCGGCGCGAGCTGGCCGAGGAGCTGCCGCTTTTCGGCCCCGACCGCCTCGCGCGCCTGCTGGGCGTTCTGGGCGACCTGTCAGCCGAGCTCAAGTCGTCGACCAACCCGCGGCTGTCGTTCGAGATCGCGCTCACGCGCATGGTGCGGCCCGACTCCGACCTCACGCTCGAGGCGCTCGCCGAGCGCGTGGAGGCGCTCGAGGCGGGGCACTCGGCGGTGGCGCACGTGGTGAGAGCGGGCGCTGCGAGCGTGGGCGCGGGTGCCGGTGCGGGCTCGGCGCGTGCCGGTGCGCCGGCGGGCGTTGGCTCAGGCGTGGCGGCGGAGCGTGGCGAAGGGGCCGTGCGCGAGCCGGCGGTC
>NZ_JAAVTO010000054.1 GCF_013185065.1 Adlercreutzia sp. ZJ473
GGACCGCAGGCCGCCCGCAAGCCGCGCCCGCAAGCCGCCCGCAAGCTGCAGGCCGTTCGCAAGTCGCTGGGTCCGCGCCCGCGCGCCCGCAAGCCGCGGTGCCCCCGACGCAGCAAACCGAGTACGGCCGCGAAAGCGGGCGCTACGCCACGCGCGCCCGCAAGCGCGGCCCGTGGCGCGTGGTGTTCCTGCTCGCGCTCGCGGTGCTCGTGGCGTCGCTCGGCGCGCTCGCCTACATCGGCTTCACGTACTGGAACGGGCAGCGCGCCTACGACGACATCGCCAGCGCGAACCTCACCGTCCCCGAGGACGCCGCCTCGGCCACGCTCGCCGACTTCTCGGTTGACTGGGAAGCCCTGCGCGCGGTGAACCCCGACGTGGTGGGCTGGGTGTACGTGCCCGGCATCGGCGTGAACTACCCCATCGTGCACCGCGACCACGACGACAGCTACTACCTCAACCACACCTTCGGCGGCGACACCACCGGCCAGTTCGGCGCGGAGTTCGGCTGCATCATGCTCTCGGGCGAGAACAGCGGCGACTTCACCGACGAGGTGAACGTGGTCTACGGGCACAACATGGCGAACGGCTCCATGTTCGCCCCGTTCGCGGGCTTCACCGACCCGAGCGTGTTCAACGCGCACCGCACCATCTACGTGCTCACGCCTGAGGGCAACTTCCGCCTGAGCACGTTCGCCGTCGACCGCATCGCGGGCTCTGACACCACCGTCGTGGTGCCGAGCCAGACGCCCGACGAGCTTGCCGCCTACGTGCAGAAGCGCATGGACGACTCCCTCGTGACGCCCGACCCCGCGCCGCGCCCCGCGTCTGAGATCGCGCAGGTGTTCGCGTTCTCCACCTGCGACAACGCTCAGGACACCTATCGCTTCGTCACGTTCGCGGAAGTGGTCGAGTACCTCCCCGCGGGCGGGACCGCCTCGCTCAACGGCTCGAACGTCGCAGGCGGCGCGGCTGCGCTCTCGTCGGGCGGCGCAAGCTCGGAGGGCGGAGCCGACGCGGTGAGCCCCGACGACGTCTCAGACATCAGCAACATGGCAGAGGAGAGGGCTTCGTGAGCATGTCGACCATGCCGGGCGAGCGGCCCGACCGGCTCGAGGAGGAGTGCGCGGTCTTCGGCGTGTACGCCCCCGGCGAGGACGTGGCGCGCATGACCTGCTACGGGCTGCAGGCGCTGCAGCACCGCGGGCAGGAGAGCGCGGGCATCGCCGTAGGCGACGGGGAGACCGTCATGGTGGCGAAGGACCTGGGGCTGGTCACCCAGGTGTTCGACGAGGCGGCGCTCGCCGCGCTCGTGGGGCACGTGGCCGTGGGGCACGTGCGCTACTCCACGAGCGGCGGCAAGGCGTCGTGGGAGGCCGCCCAGCCGCACATCTCGGCCATCGACGACGAGCTCATCGCGCTCGCGCACAACGGCACGCTCGTGAACACCGCGCGCATCCGCACGCAGCTCATCTCCGAGGGCGTGCAGCTGCGGGCGGGCACCGACTCCGAGGTGGCCGCCAAGGCCATCGGATTCGTCACGCGCCGGACGCACCGCCTGCGCGACGGCATCGGGTATGCCATGGAGAACCTCAAGGGCGCCTACGCCATGGTGCTCGCCACCCCCCGCGCACTCTACGCCTTCCGCGACCCGCACGGCATCCGGCCGCTGTGCGTCGGGCGTCTGCCCGAGGGCCGCGGCTGGGTGGTGTCGAGCGAGACGTGCGGGCTCGACATCGTGGGCGCGCAGTACGTGCGCGACGTGGCCCCCGGCGAGGTGGTGCGCTTCTCCGAGGCGGGCGTCGACTCCGAGCAGGCGGTTCCCGCGCTCGAGCCCGCGGCCTGCATCTTCGAGTACGTCTACTTCGCGCGCCCCGACAGCCTGCTCGACGGGCAGAGCGTCTACCAGGCGCGTCGCGCCATGGGCCGCATCCTGTCGCAGGAGGCGCCCGTCGAGGCCGACCTCGTGCTCGGCGTGCCCGACTCGGGCGTGCCGGCGGCGCTCGGCTACGCCGAGGCCAGCGGCATCGCCTACACCGACGGCATCGTGAAGAACCGCTACGTGGGGCGCACGTTCATCCAGCCCACCCAGGCCATGCGCCAGCTGGGCATCCGCCTGAAGCTGAACCCGCTGCCGAGCGTGATCGCGGGCAAGCGCCTCGTGGTGATCGACGACTCCATCGTGCGCGGCAACACGTCGAAGAAGCTCGTGCAGATGCTGCGCGACGCGGGCGCCGCCGAGGTGCACCTGCGCATCGTGAGCCCCGAGGTGACGTGGCCGTGCTTCTACGGCATCGACACCGACACGCGCGACCAGCTCATCGCGGCCAACATGACGCTTGCGGAGATGAACGCGTGGATCGGGTCGGACTCGCTGGCGTTCATCTCGATCGAGGGCCTGCGCCGGTCGGTGGCCGGCGCGCGCACCCAGGGCTTCTGCGAGGCGTGCTTCACCGGCCGCTACCCCGTGGAGATTCCCGAGGAGCTGTTCCGCGCGAGCCCTCGCTGACGCTGCGAATGGCCTGCGAACGACCTGCGACGTTGCGAACGCCTGAATGACCTGCGAACGTATATAATTCGGGTATCGGTAATTCCCTGGAAAGGATGCTCATGGAAAATCAGGTGACTTACGCCCAGGCCGGGGTGGACACGGCCGAGGGGGCGCGTGCGGTTGACGCCATCAAGGGCGTGGTCCACGAAACGTATCGTCCCGAGGTCGTGGGCGACATCGGCGGCTTCGGCGGCCTGTTCTCCATCGCGGCGGCCAAGGACATGGCCGACCCGCTGCTCGTGAGCGGCACCGACGGCGTGGGCACCAAGCTCAAGGTGGCCCAGATGCTCGGGCAGCACTCCACGGTGGGCATCGACCTGGTGGCCATGTGCGCCAACGACATCCTGGCCACGGGCGCCGAGCCGCTGTTCTTCCTGGACTACGTGGCCATCGGCAAGCTGAGGGCCGAGGCCGTGGCCGACATCGTGGCCGGCATCGGCGAGGGCTGCAAGCAGGCCGGCTGCGCGCTCATCGGCGGCGAGATGGCCGAGCACCCCGGCGTGATGGACCCGGACGACTACGACCTGTCGGGCTTCTGCGTGGGCATCGTCGACCGCCCGAAGATGCTCGACCCCGAGAGCGTGCGCGAGGGCGACGTGCTCATCGGCCTCGCCTCGAGCGGCCTGCACTCCAACGGCTACTCGCTCGCGCGCAAGGTGTGCGTCGAGGGCAAGACGCCCGAGGAGCTGCGCGCGCCGCGTGAGGAGCTCGAGGGGCGCAGCGTGCTCGAGGCCCTGCTCACCCCCACGCGCATCTACGTGAAGCCGGTGCGCGCCGTGGTGGGCGCGTGCCCGGGCGCGGTGCGCGCGCTCGCGCACATCACGGGCGGCGGCATCTCCGAGAACCTCAACCGCGCGCTGAACGAGGGCGTGGACGCCGAGGTCGACCTCGGCACGTGGCCCGTCCCCTCCGTGGCGAGGTACGTGTGCGACGCGGCGCACCTCTCCGAGGCCGAGGCGCTCAAGACCTTCAACATGGGCCTCGGCCTCGTGCTGATCGTCGATCCCGCGCAGGCCGAGGACGTCGAGGCCGCATGCGCCGCGGCGGGCGAGACGACGTACCGCGTCGGGCGCGTCGTGTCCGGCACGGGCGAGGTCCAGTATGCGAACGAAGGCGGGCTCTATGGCTTCAGCGCTTAAGATCGGCGTGCTGCTCTCCGGCAGCGGCACCAACCTCCAGGCCATCATCGACGCCGCGGCCGCCGGGCTGCCGGTGGAGGTCGTGCACGTGATCTCGTCGCGCCCCGACGCGTACGGCATCGAGCGCGCGAAGGCGGCGGGCATCTCGGTCACGGCGCTCAACCGCGACGCGTACGCCGACCCGGCTGCGGCTGACGCGCGCATCGTGGAGGAGATGCGGGCGGCGGGCGCGGAGTACGTGGTGATGGCGGGCTACATGCGCAAGCTCACCCCCGTGGTGCTCGACGCGTTCCCCGACCACGTGCTCAACCTGCACCCGGCGCTCCTGCCCTCGTTCAAGGGCGCGCACGCCATCGCCGACGCGTACGAGGCGGGCGTGAAGGTGACGGGCGTGACGGTCCATCTGGCCAACGAGGACTACGACAAGGGCCCCATCGTGGCGCAGCGCGCCGTCGAGGTGCGCGAGGGCTGGACGATCGACGAGCTGGAGAGCGCCATCCACGCGGTGGAGCACGTGCTCTACCCCGAGGTCCTGCGCGCCATCGCCGAGGGCCGCATGACCATGGACGAGAGCAGAATCATCCACATCTCGGAATAACAAGCGCCCTGCCGCGGGACGCGTCTTCCTCATGTCATCCTGAGCGAGCGAAGCGAGTCGAAGGATCTGGCCCCGGGTGCGGCGCGTCCGCATGCGCAACCCCTTCGCAGCCAGACCCTCCGACTCCGCGCCCGCCCGCCCTCGCCGAACGAGAGAGAGGAGCTCCATGATCGAATCCACGCTCAAGCAGATCATCGCCGACCTCGGGGAGGGCCGCACGCCCCGGCTTTCCGCCGATGACTTCCCGTGCTTCTCGGAGGAGGCGCTCGCGGGCAAGGAGCACGTGAGCCCGGCGTGCCTCGACGTGATCGCCGCGAGCCTGACGCCGGCGGACATCCCCACGTTCGAGCGCGCCCTGCGCGCCATCGACGAGGGCGACCTGGCGTGGCTCGGCTTCAAGGTCGTCTACGACGCCGCGGCGGCGCAGGCCAACGTCGACAACGAGGTGACGAAGAAGTACGGCGAGGCGGGCTCGGCCGACGGCGAGCCGCTCGTGTTCTTCTGCAACGACGCCAAGGAGATCGTGGCGTCGCGCGCGTACTCGGATCGCGACAAGTTCCAGATGAAGGACGTCACGCGCGGCCCCTCGATGCACAACGAGCAGTTCGAGGGCCTCACCTGGGCGAGCGTGGCGCTGTTCGAGCCGGTGCGCGTGTGGCTCCTCGGCGCGTCCGACGCGTCGAGCGAGGTTTGCGCGCTTGCCGCCCACGTGGGGTTCGACGTGGTGGCCGTCGACTACGACGCGGCCTACCTCAACGAGGAGCGCTTCCCCGCGGCGCGGCGCATCCTCTTGCCGGGCGGCACCTTCGAGGGGCTGTCCGCCTACGAGGCGCGCCCCGAGGACTACGTGTGCGTGCTCACGCGCGGGCACATGTTCGACCCGGAGGGCTGCGTGTGGGCGGCGAAGTGCGGCGCGCGCTACATCGGCATGATGGGCTGCAAGGGGAAGAACGACACCGTGCACGACCTGGTGCTGGCGAAGGGCGCCACGCAGGAGGACTGGGAGCGCATCAAGCGCCCCATCGGGCTGAAGTTCGGCGCCAAGACGCCGGCGGAGCTCGCCATCGCCATCGTGGCCGAGCTGGTGGACGTGCGCTACCGCCAGCGCTACAGCGCCGAGGCGCGCGAGCGCCACGAGCGGAGCCTCGGGCGGTAGCCGCTTGGCCTGCGCGCCCTTTCGCCTGCGGCTTTGCCGTGGTATTCTGCGTGGAAGAAGAAACGCGTCGTGACTGACGGGCTAGCGTGGGTCACCACGGGGGAGCGGCGCGCAGAGATGAGCCGACCGTCTGGGCAAGCCGTTCGAGCAGAGTGGCTTGCCCTTTCGCGTTTGCGGGGGCGGCCGGGTGCTCGGCGTGCCGATGTGAGGGACGACTGACAAGGAGTGCTGATGCAAGACCTCATCGAACTGCTGGAGAACAACTCGTATCCGGGCCGCGGCATCGTGGTCGGAGCGGACCGCGTCTACTACTTCATCATGGGACGCAGCCGGAACAGCCGCAACCGCATCTTCGTCAAGACCGAGGACGGCATCCGCACCGAGGCGCACGACCCGGCGCTTCTGGAGGACCCGAGCCTCATCATCTACCATCCGGTGCGCGCCATGGGCGACGCGCTCGTGGTCACCAACGGCGACCAGACCGACACCATCGTGGAGGCGGGCGACTTCCGCGCGGGCTGCATGAAGCGCGAGTTCGAGCCCGACGCGCCGAACTTCACGCCGCGCATCTCGGCGATCGTCAACCCCGACGGCACCTTCGAGCTGTCCATCCTGAAGCACCAGGAGTCGGGCCGCTGCCTGCGCGAGTTCTTCGCCTACGAGGGCGCCGACGAAGGCGTGGGCTACTTCATCAGCACGTACCAGGGCGACGGCGACCCGCTGCCCACGTTCGCCGGCGAGCCCGTCGAGGTGGCCCTGCCCGAGCCCGACGCGGTGTGGGCGGCGCTCAACGCCGACAACAAGGTGTCGCTCTACGCCAACGTCGGCGGGGAAGTGACCCTCTACAACAAGAACCTCGGCGACTAGGCTTCGAAACTGCGATTTGCGAGGTGGTCGGCGTGGGGCGGGGCAGTGCTCCGTGCTCAGACAGTCCTCGCTTTGCGGAAATGCCCGCAGGGCATTTCCGGTCGCTGCGGAACTGCGCGCGGAGCACCGCCCCGCCCCACGCCGCCCCCGCTTCGATAGACCATGACAAAAGGAGAACCCATGAACGAACTGGAACTGAAGTACGGTTGCAACCCCAACCAGAAGCCTTCGCGCATCTTCATGAAGGACGGCTCTGACCTGCCCCTCCAGGTGCTGAACGGCAAGCCCGGCTACATCAACTTCCTCGATGCCCTGAACTCCTGGCAGCTCGTGCGCGAGCTCGCGGCTGCCACGGGGCTGCCGGCGGCGGCGTCGTTCAAGCACGTGTCCCCGGCGGGCGCCGCGGTGGGGCACCCGCTCACCGAGACCGACCGCGCCATGTACTTCGTCGAGCAGGAGGGCGAGCTCTCGCCGATCGCCTGCGCCTACATCCGCGCGCGCGGCGCCGACCGCCTGTGCTCCTACGGCGACTGGGTGGCGCTGTCCGACACGTGCGACGCCGACGTGGCGCGCTACCTGAAGCTCGAGGTGTCCGACGGCATCATCGCCCCGGACTACACCGACGAGGCGCTCGAGATCCTCACGAGCAAGAAGAAGGGCAAGTACAACGTGGTCAAGGTGGACCCGGCGTACGAGCCTGCCGAGCAGGAGCTCAAGGACGTGTTCGGCATCACCTTCGAGCAGGGCCACAACAACTTCGAGATCAACGAGGAGCTGCTGGCCAACGTGGTGACGGCGAAAAAGGAGATCCCCGCCGCCGCCAAGATCGACATGATGGTGGCGCTCATCACGCTGAAGTACACCCAGTCGAACTCCGTGTGCTACGTGAAGGACGGCCAGGCCATCGGCGTGGGCGCCGGCCAGCAGAGCCGCATCCACTGCACGCGCCTGGCGGGCGACAAGGCTGACAACTGGTGGCTGCGCCAGCATCCCAAGGTGCTCGGCCTGCAGTTCGTCGACGGCATCCGCCGCCCCAACCGCGACAACGCCATCGACGTGTACACCTCCGACGAGTGGGAGGACGTGCTGCGCGACGGCGAGTGGCAGCAGGTGTTCGCCGTGAAGCCCGAGCCGCTGACGGCGGAGGAGAAGAAGGCGTGGATCGCGAAGATGGAGGGCGTGACCGTGGGGTCCGACGCGTTCTTCCCGTTCGGCGACAACGTGGAGCGCGCGCGCAAGTCGGGCGTGGCCTACATCGCCGAGCCGGGCGGCTCCATCCGCGACGACAACGTGATCGAGACGGCCGACAAGTACGGCATCGCCATGGCCTTCACGGGGATGCGCCTGTTCCACCACTAAGAGCCGCTTGAGGCGAGACGAGGGGCCGCTTGAAGCGAAAGCTGCCTGAAGCGAGACGAAGGGGCTGCTTGAGGCGAGGACCGCTTGAGGCGAGGACCGCTTGGGGCGAGACGAGGGGGCTGCGGCTTAGCCGCGGCCCCCTTTTCCATGGCTGCAGCCCCCTCTGCGCATGTGTGGCCGAGGCGCTTCTCATGCGCTGCCATGCTCTATAGCTGCTGGTCGGCGATGTACTCTCGCATGAGGGGAAGTTGAAAGCGGACGCCGCCCGGCGCTTCTTCGATGATGCCGTGTCCGAGAAGTCGGTTTTTGTACTGCGTGGCATACGAGCGGGTCTTTCCCATGCGCTGAGCAATGTCGCTCATGGCGCTCAGGCGGTCATCGGGCAGCATTGCGTTGAGAAACGCCTTGTCGACGGGCGAAAGGGCCTCATACGTTGCCCGGACGATCCCCTCGCGCATCTCCTTGTTGGCGAGCAGAATTCCGGCATCTGCGTCAGCGTCGGTGATCTCCCTTTGCCCCGGATGCTGGTCCCACATGCGGAAGCCGACGAGCTGCATCATGAAGGGAAACCCGTTGGCGGCCGCTGCAGCCTTCTTGAGCGCGCTTGGCGCAATGGATCTGCCCGATTCCTCGATAGTGCGACGCATGGCGTCTTCGACCTCGTAATCTTCGATGCGCCCGAGTTGCCATTTTTGAGCGCGGCGGAGAAACGAAACGGTCTTGTCCGTCTCAAGCGCCAGCATGTTGTGCGGGAGCCCGGCCATGAGGAGGGCCACCTTACGACCCTCGGTTACGAAGATCTGGTAGATTGCGGCGAGCTGCACCATTTCGGGGAGCTTGGGCTGCACTTCGTCAACGGTGATGAGAAGCCCCGTCTCGGTTTCGTCGAGCTGCTCGAGAAGGCCGGTCATTTCGTTGCGCCAATTGGTGGGTTCGTCCTCGCGCTCCCATTCGACTCCGAGCATTTGGCCGACTTCCAGGCCTGTGACGCGCGCGGCCTTGGGGGACAGGAGGTGGGCGGCCTTTCGACGTGCTGATATGAGCACGTCGTCAAGCATTCCCGGCAGCGCCACGGTCCTCACGGCAATCCAGCCGCGCCGCTCGGCCTCCTCGGCGGCGAAGGACAAAAGAGCTGTCTTGCCTGAGCCGCGCGCGCCCGTTATAGCTGTGGTGAGGTTTGGGTGGCGCTTGGCGCTGCTGAGCGCGCGTCTCAGGTCATTGACGAGGATGGCTCGTCCTGCCATGTGCGCGGGTACTTCGCCGAACGTCGGGGTGAAGGGGTTCTCCTGCGGGGCGTATGAGCTCATGATGACTCCATGGATGGGTATTCCTTGATTCTCTTTATATTTCTTGATTTCCTTTATATCCGTTGATCCTGTTGATTGCAAGCAGTCTTCTGCCTTCGGGGCCTGCCGCTCGCGCTGCTTATTGTGTGCGAGGGTGCTGACCGTTTAGTGACGTTCGCGCGTTGCCGCGCCGCTCTCCAGCATCGAGGGCGCCTCGAGTTTGGCCGCGATCGGCATGGCGGGCCTGGCTTCCTCGGCTTCCCCGGGGCACCCCTCTCGGCCACCCAGCATCGCAGGCGCTCCCTGCTGGGATAGCCCAGGCGCCTGACGGTGAGCTCGACGCATCGGAGGTCGTTGTGCCCCTTCAGCGCCCTGCTCTTTTCTTCAGGGGGCGTGTACATGCAGTCCTCCTAATCCTCAGGATTCTTGCCGCACCGACAACGCCCTCTTTTCATCCACAGCTCGAAAAAGCTGGATGGAAAATGCCCGTTGTCGGTGCTTCGAGCCCCAAAAACCACCGACAACGGGCTTTTCGCATCCACTTTTCTCGGGAAAAAGCCGACAACGCCCCTCTTTCATCCAAAATCACTTGAGGGGTGGATGGAAAAGCGCCGTTGTCGGTGTCTGTCGGCGATCAGCAGGTAGGGCAACGAGAAAGCAGGGCAACGGGCGAACAGGGCGGCGGGCAAGTTGGCAAAAGGCGCTGTTCGCGGGCTTCCGGCAGGGCCCGCGCGACTTGCTCTCCGCTGCTCGCCGCTTGCCGCTCCCAGACGGCCCTCTGCTTTCGGGCTCTCGCCGCTCGGCCTGCCGCTCGCGCTGCTTATTGTGTGCGAGGGCGCTGACCGCTTGGTTACGTTCGCGCGTTGTCGCGCCGCGTCGGGTTATAATATCCATTCGGTATTCTTGGGTTGCGGCGCTGCGCGCTGCCAAGACGAGGAAGGGACGCTGCTTGAAGAAAGCGCTGCTGCTGATACTCGGCATCGTCACGGTGTGCTTCCTCATCGCCAATGCCGACTACATCTCCAACATCCTGACCACCATGAAGACGGGCGCGCTCCTCCCGCTCGTCGTGTCGTGCATCCTCATGCTGGCCCGCCACTTCGTGCAGGCGGCTTCCTACGACGCGGCGTTCGAGGCGGTGGGGCACCGCACGGGCTTCTGGCACAACGTCATCCTCATCTACTCGCTCGTGTTCATCAACACGTTCTGCCTGTTCTCTGGCGCCACGGGCGTGGCGTTCATCATCGACGACGCGCGCCGCCAGGGCTGCGACGCGGGCCAGTCGACCGGCGGCGCGATCCTCTCGCAGATCGGGTACTTCGCCGCCATCTTCGTCATATCCACCATCGGGTTCGTGACCATGCTGCTGGCGGGCCAGATGAACACGCTCTTTCTGATCGGCGGCCTGACGCTCGCGGGCGTCTTGGTGGTGCTGTCGAGCATGTTCTTCGTGGGGCACCTTCGCCCGCGCGTGCTGTTCCGCTTCTTCATCTGGCTCGAGCGCCCCATCAACGCGGTGCTCGGCCTGGTGAGGCGGAGCCTCAAGGCCGCGTGGGGCCGCCACACGGCGCACTCGTTCGTGAACACGGCGAACATCCTGGCGTCGAACCCGAAGGGCACGCTCATCACGGTGGGCTACGCGTCGCTCTCGGCGCTGCTCAACATGGCGTGCCTGGTGGCGATCGGCTACTCGTTCGGCTTCGAGAACGTGGCGGCGCTCGTGGCGGCGTTCGCGGTGGCGGCCATCTCGGTGATCCTGAGCCCCACGCCGCAGGGCGTGGGCGTGGTGGAGGCGGCCATCGCGGCCATCCTCACGGCGTACGGCTGCTCGCTGGCCACGGCCACGGCCATCGCGCTGGTGTACCGCGGCATCATGTTCTGGGCGCCGTTCTGCATCGGCGCGGTGCTGCTGTCGCAGTCGGGCTTCTTCACGTCGAAGAAGACGGCGAGCGAAGAGCAGCGGCACAAGGACATCGGATGGATCTCGGGCACGCTCGTGTTCCTCGTGGGTGTGGTGAACATCGGGCTGTCGTTCGTGCCGGGCACGTTCGCGCCGTTCACCATGCTGACCGAGTGGGTTGACATGAGCGCGCTGTTCGTGGGGATCCCGCTGATCATAAGCTCGATCGTGCTCATCGTGTGCGCGGTGGGCCTCGTCATGCGCTTCCGCACGGCGTGGGCCATCACGCTGAGCCTGCTGTCGATCATCGCGGGCGCGGAGTTTCTGTTCCAGGGCACCATCCAGGTGGGCGTGGCGGGCATAGCGCTCGTGGCCTGGCTGTTCTTCCAGCGCAACGCCTTCGACCGCCCGTTCTCGATGGAGGCCGTGCGCGCCTCGGTGGAGGCTGGCCGCAAGCTGAGGGCCGAGCGCGCCGCCGAGAAGGCGAAGGGCGCCAAGGAAAAGCCGCGGCCGCGCGTCGAGAAGGGCGCCAAGGAAAAGCCGCGCCCGCGCGTCGAGAAGGGTGCGCAGGCGAAGCCGAGGGGGCGCTCCGAGAAGTAGCGGGCGCAGCGAGGCGAGAAGGGCGCGGCGAAAGGAAGGGCGCATGGGCGACGGCATGAACGATGGCGACTTGGGCGACGGCGGGGAGATGAGCGGCGGGGGATTGATCGAGACCCTGGGCGTTGAGTTTTTCGCGGAAGGGCGCGGCCGCGTGGAGGCGCGCATGCCCGTCACGCCGGCCATCACGCAGCCGTTCGGCTTCGTGCACGGCGGCGCCACCATCGCTCTTCTGGAGTCGGTCGCGAGCCGCGGCTCCGAGCTGCGCTGCGATCCCGAGGCTGAGCAGCCCTTCGGAGTCGAGGTCCACGTGCGCCACCGCAAGAGCGGCAGGGAGGGGCACGTGCGCGGCGTGGCGGAGTTCGACCGCGAGGAGCCGTCCCGCGGGCGCGCGGGCGGCGTCAAGCACTTCTGGAACGTGACGGCCTACGATGACGCAGGCGACGTGATGAGCGAGGGCGTCGTCACGTGCCGGGTGGTTCCCCGCGCCTACGTGGAGCAGCGCGACGCCGCGTCTGCGTAGGGGCGTGCGCAGGGGAGACGCGGGAAGCAGGGGCGCGCGATGCCGAGACGCGGGGAGCTGCGGGGCTGGCGGGCGCTGGGCGTCAGCCGTCTGATCGCAGGTTTGTCAAACTTTTTGCTTGCGCCTGCCGCTCAATGTGGTATCATATCGTCCGCTGTCGCGAGACAGCCTTCGGGTTGTGGCTCAGTTTGGTAGAGCGCTGCGTTCGGGACGCAGAGGCCGCAGGTTCAAATCCTGTCAACCCGACCATGATGTGTCGAGCCGCCTTCGGGCGGCTCTTTTCGTCTCCGCGGGACTTCGCCCCTGCGCCGCGGGCGTCGGCGGAGGAAGCCGCCCTCATCCACGTGCCGCGGGCGCTGGCGTTCCTGCCCTGCCCCGCCGCTGCGGGCCGCGCGGGCGGCTCTGCGGGCGTCGGCGCCGCTGCCGCTGCCGACGCTGTCGGCCCCCCGACACTATCTCGCCGAAACGCCGATTACTTCGGCGTGAAATCCCTGATAGGCAAGGCTTTTGCGAGGAGTAGGCGGTCGGTGCGAAAAAGCATCCGTTCATGACGATTCTCGAACATTCTTCAGGTGCTTTTCAGCATCGCGTCCTACAATGAAAAGATGCGCGTTGCCTTACCGAGCGAGGACCTGCTGATGACGAAGTGGGACATAGTCAAAGAGACGATCTTCGAGGATCTGCGAACTGACTCCGCCAGGGAGCTGCAGCTGCGCACGCTTCTTCTGGGAACCGTCTTCCTCGCCCTCATCTCCGCGATCCTCACCGCCATGAACATCGCGAAGGGCTGGTGGCTCATGACGGCGAGCACCGGGCTTCTCGTGGCGGGGTTCCTCGTCGCCGCCTTGTGCGCCAAGCGAAAGAAGGCCCTGGCGTCGTCCGTCATCACGGCGGTCATGGTGGCCGTCACCTTCTCCTTCTACGCCCTGTCGGGCCAGAACGAGGGCTTCGCCTGCCTGTGGATCCTGCTGGTCCCCGTCATCGGCCCGAGCCTTCTGGGCATCAGGGTGGCCTTCTTCCTGAGCACGTACTTCCAGCTGTTCCTGATAGCGCTGTTCTGCACCCCGCTGAGCCAGATGGTCGTCGACCACTACACCGCCACGTTCATCGCGCGCTTCCCCGTGCTGTACTTCGCCGCCTTCGGCGGCATGGGCGTGCTGGCCGTCCAGAAGCAGTACTACCTGAACAAGACCGTCGACCAGGCTTACCATGACGGCCTGACCAAGCTGTACAACCGCATCTACTACACCCAGGCCCTCGAGAAGCACGCCGAGGACGACTTCTCCCTGGCGGTCTTCGACCTGAACCGGCTGAAGTACGTCAACGACACCTTCGGGCACTTGGCCGGCGACGAGGTGATCTGCGCCGCGGCGGACCTCCTGAGCGAAACCTTCGGGTCCGACAGCGTCGTCGCGCGCATCGGCGGCGACGAGTTCGCGGTCATCAGCCCCGCCGACTCCGCGCAGATGGACGAGCTGCTCGCCCACATCGCCCAGGAGGCGCTCAGCTGGAAGGGCTCCTTCCCGGGGTGTGAGTGCCCCCTGGCGCTCTCGGTGGGGTGCGTCGCGCGCGGCGAGTTCCCCGACTACTCGCTCGAGGAGGTGCTGAAGGAGGCCGACCGGCGCATGTACCAGGACAAGTCCGCCTGGTACCAAGGCTCCGGCTTCGACCGCCGCCGCTAGGGCGCGCGCCGTCCGCCCCGCGCCCCTTCCGCGTCCGAGCGCCGTCCGCTCGGCGCTCTCCTGCGCCCCTTCCGCGTTCGAGCGCCGGCTGCTCGGCGCTCTCCTGCGCCGCCCGCTCAGCCGCCTGCTCGGCCGCCCGCGCCCGTCCCCTCGCGCTCCCTCGCGTCCCCTTCGCGCTCCCGTCGGCCCTCCTCTGCGCTTTTCATGAGGGCGGATGCAGTATTGATGTGCCGTTACCGTATCGTCTCTCGTGGGGGAACCTACAATGGTACACTGATGCCCGTAACACGTAAAAGTGATGGAGCGACTCGCCTTTTCGCCTCATCCTCGCGCCGGCTCGCAGGGGAAAGCGGGGCCTGCGGAAGATGGGCTGCGGCAAGGCGCGCTTTCGTCAGGAATGAGGAAAAAGGTACAGCGTGCACAACGACGTATCACAGGTTCTGTTCACCGAGCAGGAGATCGCGCGTCGCGTAGCGCAGATCGGCGCGGACATCACGCGCGACTACGCCGACGCGGCCGCGGACGGCATCGTGCTCGTCTCGGTGCTGCGCGGCGCAGCCGTCTTCATGGCCGACCTCGCGCGCGCCGTCGAGCTGCCGCTCGAGATGGACTACATGGCCGTGTCCTCCTACGGCAACGGCGCGAAGAGCTCGGGCGTGGTGCGCATCCTGAAGGACCTCTCCACCGAGATCGAGGGGCGCCACGTGATCATCGCCGAGGACATCCTCGACTCCGGCCTCACGCTCGCCTACCTCATGAGGAACCTCGCGTCGCGCAACCCCGCCTCCGTCGAGGTGGCCACACTGCTGCGCAAGAACACCCCGGCCCAGGCGGAGATCAACTGCCGCTACGTGGGCTTCGAATGCCCCGACGAGTTCATCGTAGGCTACGGCCTCGACTACGCCGAGCGCTACCGCAACCTTCCCTACATCGGCGTGCTCAAGCCCGAGATCTACCAGTAAAGGCAGCTTCCCATGGCAGACAACGACAAGAAAACCCCGCAGCCCCAGCAGCCGAACGCGCGCACCACGATCATCACCGTCGTCCTGATCTGCATGGTGATGTTCTTCGTGGGGGGCCAGCTCTTCGCTGCGAACGGCACGCAGGCCAAGCAGACCGACACGCTGCTCACCTCCGAGTTCGTGCAGGCCGTCGAGCAGAACCGCGTGACGAAGGTGACGTACGGCGCCGGCGACTACACGGTCACGGGCACCTACTACCCGGCCGCCACCGCGGGCGCGAGCGCAGCCGACGCCTTCAACGGCGCCTTCGACGCGCTCAACGCGAAGATGGCGACGCTCAAGGACGCGCGCACGGGCGACGCCCTCGGCGGGATCGGCACCTCCGACCTCGACCCGGCCACGCTCGGCACCGAGCACAACTACACCTCCACCTACGTGGGCGCCGACTCGCTCGGCAGCCTGCTCGCGGAGCATCCCGACGTGCAGTACGAGGTGACGCTGCCGAGCCCGTGGCTCAGCGTGCTCTCCTCGCTGCTTCCCATCCTGCTCATCGGCGGCATCCTGCTGTTCTTCTTCTCGCAGATGCAGAAGAGCACCAACCAGCAGATGGGCTTCGGCAAGAACAAGGCGAAGAAGACGCTCGAGGAGCGCCCCGACGTGAAGTTCTCTGACGTGGCGGGCGTCGACGAGGCCGTCGAGGAGATGCAGGAGATCAAGGACTTCCTGGCCAACCCGGAGAAGTACCAGGCCATGGGCGCGAAGATCCCGCGCGGCTGCCTGCTCGTGGGCCCTCCGGGTACGGGCAAGACGCTGCTCGCGAAGGCCGTGGCCGGCGAGGCGGGCGTGCCGTTCTTCAGCATCTCGGGCTCTGACTTCGTCGAGATGTTCGTGGGCGTGGGCGCCTCGCGCGTGCGCGACCTGTTCAAGGACGCGAAGGAGGCGGCGCCCTCCATCATCTTCATCGACGAGATCGACGCGGTGGGCCGCCAGCGCGGCACCGGCCTCGGCGGCGGGCACGACGAGCGCGAGCAGACCTTGAACCAGCTGCTCGTCGAGATGGACGGCTTCGAGAAGAACGAGTCCGTGGTGCTCATCGCCGCCACGAACCGCGCCGACGTGCTCGACCCGGCGCTTCTGCGCCCGGGCCGCTTCGACCGCCAGATCGTGGTCGACACGCCTGACGTGAAGGGCCGCCGCCGCATCCTCGAGGTGCACTCGAAGGACAAGCCCATCGGGAGCGACGTCGACCTCGACGCCGTGGCGAAGCTCACCCCGGGCTTCACCGGCGCCGACCTGGCGAACCTCATGAATGAGAGCGCGCTGCTCACCGCGCGCAAGGGCAAGAAGATCATCACCATGCGCGAGGTGAGCGAGTCGATGGAGCGCGTGATCGCCGGCCCCGAGCGCAAGGGCCGCGTGATGAACGAGAAGACCAAGCACACCATCGCCTACCACGAGAGCGGCCACGCCCTGGTGGGGCATCTGCTCGACCACGCCGACCCCGTGCACAAGATCTCGATCATCTCGCGCGGGCGCGCGCTCGGCTACACGCTCTCGATCCCTGACGAGGACAAGATGCTCAACTCGCTCGGCGAGATGAAGGACGACCTGGCCGTGTTCATGGGAGGCCGCGTGGCGGAGGAGATCTTCTGCGAGGACATCACCACGGGCGCTTCGAACGACCTCGAGCGGGCGTCGAAGATGGCGCGCGCCATCGTCACGCAGTACGGCATGAGCCCGCTCGGCACGCAGGTGTTCGGCCAGCCCAACCACGAGGTGTTCCTCGGCCGCGACTACGGCAACACGCAGGACTACTCCGAGGAGACGGCGCGCCGCATCGACGACGAGGTGGCCGTCATCATGAAGGAGGCGCACGACCGCGCCTACGCCATCCTGTCGGCGCACGCTGACCAGATGCACCTGATGGCGAGCGTGCTCCTGGAGCGCGAGACCGTCGAGGGCGAGGCGTGCCGCGCCCTGCTCGACAACGAGTGGGACGCCTACCTCAAGCGCGAGGGCGACATCCTGGCGGCGAAGGAGCGCGAGGAGGCCGAGGCGCGCGCACGCGACGAGCAGCTGCTGGCCGCGGGCGAGCCGCTGACGGGCGCGGACGGCGCGGATGGCGACGCGGGCGCGGGCGGCGCTGCGAGCGGCGGCGACG
>NZ_JAAVTO010000055.1 GCF_013185065.1 Adlercreutzia sp. ZJ473
GGGCGTGAGGCCCCGCGCGCTGCGGGCCGCGGGCCGCAGCGCGCTCGGACCCGCCGGACCTGCCGCAGGTTCGCCGCGCCGGGCGCGCGCGTTCTGCTACAATGGGGGAAGCTGGAATCGTTTTTCAAGCGAGGAGGTTCCAAGGTGCCCATGCTCACCTGTCCGTCGTGCGGAGCTCATGATCTTGACCTGCGCGCATACGACTCCCTGATGGTGCTGCGCCCTGACCTCGCCCTCTTCTCGCTCCACTGCAACCACTGCGCGACGAAGGTATCGACGCTTCAGCCCATCCCGCCCGACCTGCGCGAGGAAGTGCGCTTCGCCGCCGTCGAGGTGGGCGCGGGCATGGGCTTGGAATAGGAGCTCTCCGTGCTCAACGACATCTATCAGGTGCTCGACCCCGTCGCGTTCTCGCTGGGGCCCCTCTCCGTGCGCTGGTACGGCATCGCGTATGTGCTCGGGTTCGCCTGCGCGGCCCTCATTATCTACCGCGTGGCGCACCGCTGGAAGGTGAGCGTCGACCTCGACGCGCTGCTCACCGTGCTCGTGTGCGTGATCATCGGCGTGATCGTCGGCGGGCGCGCGGGCTACGTGCTCTTCTACGGCGACGGCTACTACCTCGCCCACCCGCTCGAGGTGCTTGCGACGAACCACGGCGGCATGAGCTTCCACGGCGGGCTCATCGGGGCGCTGCTCTCGGGGATCGTGGCGGCGCATCTCACGCGCATCCCGTACCTCACGCTGGCCGACCTCGGCTGCATCGCGGCGCCGGTGGGCCTGTTCTTCGGGCGCTGCGCGAACTTCGTGAACGGCGAGCTGTGGGGCGCGCCGACCGACGCGGCGTGGGGCGTGGTGTTCGGCGGCGCAGCCGGCACGATGCCGCGGCACCCCTCGCAGCTCTACGAGGCGCTGCTCGAGGGCGTCGTCATCTTCCTCGTGCTCTACGCGCTCTCGCGCCGCGTGCCGCCGCGCCCGCGCGGGACGTTCCTCGGCGTGTTCCTGATCATGTACGGGGCGTTTCGCTTCGCCATCGAGTTCGTGCGCGAGCCCGACGTCCAGCTCGGGTATCTGTGGGGCGGCTGGCTCACCATGGGGCAGCTGCTGTCGCTCCCCCTCGTGGCGGTGGGCGTGGGCGTGCTCGTTTATGCCGTTCGCATGAAGAAGCCGCAAGAGGGCCTTCCTAAAATGTTAGAAAAAGAGTAACATTTAAGCATTGACAGACGAGACGAAGGAGAACCATCATGCAGGTCAAATTCTTCAGGTGCGAGCACTGCGGGAACATCGCGGTCAAGGTCGTCGACGCAGGCGTGCCGCTGGTATGCTGCGGCGAGAAGATGGTCGAGCTCGTGGCGGGCGCGGTTGACGCGGCGCTCGAGAAGCACGTGCCGGCCGTCACCGTTGACGGCGCGAACGTCCACGTGCAGGTGGGCAGCGTCGAGCACCCCATGACCGAGGAGCACTCCATCCAGCTCATCTGCCTCGTGACGGAGAAGGGCTGCCAGGTCCGCCCGCTCACCCCGGCTGACGCCCCCGTCGCTGACTTCGCGGTCGCCGCGGGCGACGCCCCCGTGGCCGTCTACGAGTTCTGCAACCTCCACGGCCTCTGGGTGAATGATTCCGTCGTTGCTGACGCAACGGCGGAATAGATCGACGCTGCGGCTTCTTGCGGCACCTGGAGCCCTGATCAGCGAAGCTGCTCAGGGCGCGCCCTCTCGGGCGCATAGATGGTCCTAAACAGTCCGCAGGACTGTTTACTGTGCAGGGCTCGGCGTGGGCGAAGCCCACTTGGCCCTGCGGCGGGGCTATCTCAGGCACCGCAAGAACCCTCGCTGACGTTACGAACGACCTGTGGGATCACGCCCTGCGGGTCGTTCTTTTCTCTCGGAGAGCTTTCTTTTCTACCGCTGTGGCTTCTTTTTCTTCTTGCATTTCTCTCCTCGTTTGGTAATATAGACAGGCTTGTCCTGCCTTGGTCGGAAACCAAGGCGTTGACCTTGGTCGGAAACCAAGGAAGAGAACCCACAAGGAGTGAACCCATGAAGCAAGGAATCCATCCGAAGTACGTCGAGTGCGTCGTGAAGTGCAGCTGCGGCAACACCTTCACCACGCGTTCCACCAAGCCTGAGCTGAAGATCGACATCTGCAACGCGTGCCACCCGTTCTACACCGGCACCCAGAAGCTCATCGACACCGGTGGACGCGTCCAGCGCTTCGCTGACCGCTTCGGCTCCGCCAAGAACCTCGTCGCCGAGCGCGAGGCCGCCAAGAAGGCCGCCCGTGCCGCCGAGATCGCCGAGCGCGAGGCCGCCAAGAAGGCCGAGCGCGAGGCCAAGGCCGCCAAGAAGGCCGAGCGCGCCGCCGCCTTCGCCGCCAAGGCTGCCAAGGCCGCCGAGGAGGCCGCCAAGGCCGAGGCTGCCGCGGCCGCCGCTGAGCCGGCTGCCGAAGAGGCTGCCGAGCCTGCCGCCGAGGAGGCCGCTGAGGCGTAGAGCCCCGCATAAGGCGCATCGAGAGGACCCGCCCCGCACGTCGAGGCGGGTCCTCGTGCGTTTGGCCGCCTTGCGCATGAGGCGGGCCCCGTGCACCTGGCTGCCAACGCATGAGGCGGGTCCCGTGCACCTGGCCGCCTCGCGCGCCCGGCCGCCTCGCGCGAAGGGGCGGGCCCTCGCGCGCCCGGCCCTCCCTCCCGCGTAACCGCCTCGTAACATAGCCCGCTATAATGTGACCTTAAGCTGAGAAGAGAAGGGGAGCGCCGTGGTAACCAATCCCGATCAAGATTTCGTCCTCAAGACGGTCAAGGGCCGTGACGTCCACTTCGTGCGCCTCTGGTTCACCGACGTGCTCGGCACCATGAAGTCGTTCGCCGTGGTCCCCGGCGAGCTCGAGGACGCCTTCGCCGACGGCATGGGCTTCGACGGCAGCTGCATCGAGGGCTTCTCGAAGACCCAGGAGTCGGACATGCTGGCCTTCCCCGACGCCTCGACGTTCCAGGTGCTGCCGTGGCGCCCCGAGTCGAACGCCGTGGCGCGCATGTTCTGCAGCATCAAGACGCCCGACGGCCGGCCCTTCGAGGGCGACCCGCGCCACGTGCTCAAGCGCATGGTGCAGAAGGCCACCGAGGCGGGCTACGTCTTCAACGTCGGCCCTGAGCTGGAGTTCTTCTACTTCAAGGACCCGAGCGGCACCGAGGTGCTCGACCGCGGCAGCTACTTCGACCTCACCTCGCTCGACTCCGCGAGCGACCTGCGCCGCGACACGGTGCTCACGCTCGAGAAGATGGGCATCCCCGTGGAGTACTCGCATCACGAGATGGGCCCCTCGCAGCACGAGATCGACCTGCGCTACGCCGACGCGCTCTCCATGGCCGACGCGGTGATGACCTACAAGCTGGTGGTGAAGGAGATCGCGCTCAAGCACGGCGTGTACGCGTCGTTCATGCCCAAGCCGCTCGCCGACGCGCCGGGCAACGGCATGCACGTGCACCAGAGCCTGTTCGACCTCGACGGCCGCAACGCGTTCTTCGACGAGAGCGACCCGTGGGGCTACAACCTCTCGAAGGCGGCGAAGCACTACATCGCGGGCCTGCTGAGGTACGCGCCTGAGTTCTGCCTGGTCACGAACCAGTTCGTGAACTCCTACAAGCGCCTTGCGGCCGGAGGGGAGGCGCCCACCTACCTGTCGTGGGCCCAGCGCAACCGCTCCACCCTCGTGCGCGTGCCGGGGTACCGCCCCAACCGCGAAGACGCCTGCCGCGTGGAGCTGCGCAGCCCCGACCCGGCGGCGAACCCCTACCTCGCCTTCGCCGTCATGCTGGCGGCGGGCCTCAAGGGCATCGAGGACGAGCTCGAGCTGGTGCAGCCCACCGAGGACCACAACCTGTTCGTCCACTCCCAGCAGGGCCTGCGCTCAGGCGGCGTGGGCGTCCTGCCCGAGACGCTCGGCGAGGCGGTCGAGCTGTTCGAGAAAAGCGAGCTCATGCGCGAGACGCTCGGCGAGCACATCCACAGCTACCTCGTGGCGGCCAAGCGCGCCGAGTGGCGGGAGTACGAGAGCGTCGTGACCCCCTGGGAGCTCGACCGGTTCCTGGCGGTGCTGTGATGGCGCAGCGCAAGACCGTCATATTCATCGCGGACAGCCTCGACAACGCGCACAAGTTCCAGCAGGTGCTCTCCGGGTTCGACGTGGACGTGGCGGCGGGCTCGTCTCTGCAGTTCAAGAAGCTGCTCTCGACGCACCCGAACCACGACCTGGTGATCTACGAGGCGCGCGGCGACGCGCTCGGCAACGTGGCGCAGGCCGAGGCCCTGCTGGTGGAGGACGGCTCGGCCCCGATGCTCGTCATCGTGAACGAGGGGCAGCTCGCCGAGTTCCGCCTGCCCGTGCAGGTGAAGGCCGACTTCGTGGTGCACGGCGCCTCCGCCGAGGAGTGCGCGGCGCGCATCCGCCAGCTTCTGTGGCCGGGCAACGAGAGCTCCACGTCCGACTTCATCACGGTGGACAACATGACCATCAACCTGGCGACCTACCAGGTGAAGGTGGCCGGCGAGCCGCTCGACCTCACGTACCTGGAGTACGCGCTGCTGGCTTTCCTGGTGACGCACCCCGGGCGCACGTACTCGCGCGACGCGCTTCTGCGTCGCGTGTGGGGCTTCGACTACTACGGCGGCAGCCGCACCGTCGACGTGCACGTGCGCCGCGTGCGCGCGAAGCTCGGCCCCGAGCTGGCCCAGCGTCTGGAAACCGTGCGGGGAGTGGGCTACCTCTGGAGCGCCTAGCGAAGCGTGGGGTATACTCTTCCCGAAACACGCCCCCGCCTCTCACGAAGGGATCCTCCATGTCGAAGAAGGTGGCCGTCATCGACGGCAACTCGCTCATGCACCGCGCCTACCACGCCATCCAGACGCCCATGTCGGCCCCTGACGGCACGCCCACCAACGCGGTGTTCGGCTTTCTGTCCATGTTCCTCAAGTTCGTCGAGCTGGCCGCGCCCGACGCGGTCGTCTGCGCGTTCGACGCGGGCAAGCCGAAGTTCCGCATCGAGGAGCTCAGAGCTTACAAGGCGCAGCGCCCGCCCATGGACGACGAGCTGCGCGTGCAGTTCCCCGTGATGGAGGAGCTGCTCGCCAGCATGGGCGTGCCGGTGGTGAAGGTGCCCGGCTGGGAGGGCGACGACATCTTGGGCACCATCGCCGCGCGCGACGAGGCGCTCGGCTTCGAGACGCTGCTCGTCACGGGCGACAAGGACGCCTACCAGCTGGCGAGCGAGCTCACGCGCATCGTCACCACCAAGAAGGGCATCACCGACGTGGCCATCTACGGGCCCGAGCAGGTGGCGGAGCGCTACGGCGTCACGCCCGGGCAGTTCCCCGACTACCTGGGGCTCATGGGCGACTCGTCCGACAACATCCCCGGCGTGCCGGGCATCGGCCCCAAGACGGCCGCGAAGCTCCTGCAGCGCTTCGGCAGCATGCAGGGCATCTACGACAACCTCGGCGAGCTCAAGGGCAAGCAGCTCGAGAACCTGCGCGACAACCAGGACGCGGCGTTTCTGAGCCGGAGGATCGCCACCATCGTCACCGACCTCGACTTCGAGCTCGACCTCGAGGACGTGAGCTTCCCGAGCTTCGAGGCGGAGGACGTGGAGGCGGCCTTCGGCAAGTACGCGCTCTCGAGCCCGCTCACGCGCGTGCTGGCGCTCGTGGGCGCCGAGGCCGCGCGCACGTTCGCGCCGCTTGCCTTCGAGCCGGTGCTCGAGGGCGCCGAGGCGCGCGAGCTGGTGGAGGGCGCCCTGCGCGCCGGCGAGCTCATCGGCGTGGCCTTCGAGGAGCCCGAGCAGGTGTCGCTGTTCGCGGAGGGCGCCACGGCGGCGTTCTCCACGAGCGCGGGCTCGGCGGTGTTCGAGGGCGACGAGGCGGTAGACGTGCTCGCGCGCGTCGTGCGGGAGGGGAGGCTCGCCGCGCTCGACCTCAAGGGCGTCCTGCGGCGCGCGTACCCGGCCGACACCGCCGTCTCGGCGCGCATCACCGACGCGGAGCTCATGAGCGCGGACGCCTTCGACGTGGGGCTCGCGGCCTACGCGCTCAACTCGTCCACGTCGGCCTACACCTGCGAGGCCCTCATGGAGACGTACGCGGGCGGCGCGCTGCCCGAGGCTAAGACCGACGCCGAGCGCGCCGCGCTGCACGCCGCCGCCGTGCGCGCGCTCGCGCCGCTGCTCGACGAGGCGCTCGAGAGAGACGGCAGCGCGCGCGTGTACCGCGAGATCGACCTGCCGCTCGTGGGCGTGCTCGCGTCGATGGAGCGCACGGGCGCGGCGCTCGACGTGGAGGCGCTCGCGCGCCTCGGCGCGAGCACGCAGGTCGAGCTCGACGCCATCTCGGCGCAGGTGCTCGAGATGGCGGGCGAGACGTTCAACCTCGACTCGCCCAAGCAGCTCGCGCACATCCTGTTCGAGGTGATCGGCCTTACGCCCCTCAAGAAGAACCAGCGCGGCTACTCCACCGACGCGAGCGTGCTCAAGGAGCTGGCGAAGGTGCATCCCCTGCCCGACCTGGTGCTGCGCTACCGCGAGCTCGCCAAGATCAAGTCGACCTACATCGACGCGCTGCCGCGCATGCGCGCCGCCGACGGGCGCGTGCACACGCAGTTCAACGAGACGGTCACCGCCACGGGGCGCCTGTCCTCGTCCGACCCGAACCTGCAGAACATCCCCGTGCGCACCGAGTTCGGCCGCCAGATCCGCGCGGCGTTCGTGCCCCTGCGCCCCGGCGACGTGTTCCTGTCGGCCGACTACTCGCAGATCGAGCTGAGGCTGCTCGCGCACCTGTCAGGCGACGAGCACCTGGTGGCGGCGTTCAACTCGGGCGCCGACTTCCACGCGCAGACGGCCGCGCGCGTGTTCGGGCTGCCGGTCGACCAGGTGACGCCGAAGCTGCGCAGCCGCGCGAAGGCCGTGAACTTCGGCATCGTGTACGGCCAGCAGGCCTACGGGCTCTCGCAGAGCCTCGACATCCCCTTCGGCGAGGCCAAGGAGATGATCGACCGCTACTTCGAGGCGTACCCCGGCGTGCGCGCCTACCTCGACGCCACGGTGGCCGCGGCGAAGGAGACCGGGTACGCGGAGAGCATGTTCGGGCGCAAGCGCCACATCGCCGAGCTGCGGGCGCGCAACGCCCAGCAGCGCAGCTTCGGCGAGCGCACGGCCATGAACCACCCCATGCAGGGCAGCGCCGCCGACATCATCAAGCTGGCCATGGCGGAGTGCCTGCGCCGGATGCGCGCGGAGGGGCTCGAGGCGCAGCTCATGATCCAGGTGCACGACGAGCTCGACTTCTCCGTGCCCGCCGGCGAGGTGGAGCACCTGGCCGCCCTGGTGCGCGAGGTGATGGAGGGCGTCGTCGAGCTCGCGGTCCCCTTGAGCGTCGACGTGTCCTGGGGCGCGACCTGGGCCGAGGCGCACTAGCGCACGGGCGGCGGGCGGTTGCGGGCTCTCGGGCGGTCGCGGACCACGAGCCTGCCCGCGCGCCGCGCGCGCAGGCGGGCGAAAAAACCCGCAAGTTCTCAGCGCGGCGCGGATGATTATCTGGTATCATCTTCAAGGTTGCGCCAAAAAGGCGCAGCTTCGGAATAAGTGCGATGATACGCGGGGATCGTGCATACGGACAGCCGCCTCGGGCCCATGGGGCCCAAAGGGGCTCGGTTGACTTGCTACGGTCACGCTGCTAAGCTATCGCCTTGCGTTTATTTCAAATGAGGAGTAGAAGACATGTACGCAATCGTAAAGACTGGCGGCAAGCAGTACAAGGTCGCCCCGGGTGACAAGATCAACATCGAGAAGCTCGATGCCGAGGTCGGCGCCACCGTCGAGCTTCAGGCCATCTGCATCGTCGACGGCGACAAGGTCGAGGCCGATCCTGCGAAGGCCGCCGAGACGAAGGTCACCGCCACCGTGGTCGAGCAGTTCAAGGGCGAGAAGCAGCTCGTCTTCAAGTTCAAGAAGCGCAAGAACTACAAGAAGCTGCGCGGCCATCGCCAGCAGCTCACGCGCGTCCAGATCACGTCCGTCGGTACCGCTACCGCCGAGTAACGTAAGGGAGGGAATTACTCATGGCACACAAAAAAGGCTTAGGCTCCACTCGTAACGGCCGCGACTCCCACGCGAAGCGCCTCGGCGTCAAGAAGTTCGCAGGCGAGACCATCAAGACGGGCCAGATCATCGTCCGCCAGCATGGCACGCACTTCCATCCGGGCGAGAACGTCGGCCGCGGCAGCGACGACACCCTGTTCGCCCTGTGCGACGGCAAGGTCGACTTCACCCGCGGCGTCAAGCGCCGCGTGCACGTGCGCCCCGAGGCGTAAGAGCTTCCTGCAGCCGCTCAATAGTTGCTTCTTGGTGCCCTCTGCTCGTCAGGGGGCACTTTTGTTGGTAAAGTAGGCCAAAACCGTCCCATGCGGACGCTTGACGCAGAGGTCGAAAGGTTATCCTCCATGTTCATAGACAAGGTGCGCATCAACGTGCGCGGCGGGAACGGCGGCGCGGGCTGCATGTCGTTCCGCCGCGAGGCCCACGTGCCCAAGGGCGGGCCTGACGGCGGCGACGGCGGGCACGGCGGCAACGTCATCGTACAGGCCGACGCGAGCGTGTCCTCGCTCATCGAGTACCGCTTCAAGCACCACTTCAAGGCCGAGCGCGGCACGCATGGCCGCGGCAGCCGCATGCACGGCGCACAAGGCGCCGACCTGGTGCTGAAGGTGCCGGTGGGCACGGTGGTGCGCGAGTACTTCGAGGAGGAGAAGGAGACCGGCGAGCTCATCGCCGACCTCACGCACGACGGCGAGCGGGTCACGGTGGCGCGCGGCGGCGTCGGCGGCCGCGGCAACATCCACTTCGTCACCTCCACCCGCCGCGCGCCCGCCTTCGCCGAGCTCGGCGAGCCGGCGCAGGAGGGCTGGATCGAGCTCGAGATGAAGCTCATGGCCGACGCGGCGCTCGTGGGCATGCCGAGCGCGGGCAAGTCCTCGCTCATCGCCAAGATGAGCGCGGCGCGCCCGAAGATCGCCGACTACCCGTTCACCACGCTCGTGCCGAACCTCGGCGTGGCCACGAGCGGGGACTTGAGCTTCGTGGTGGCCGACGTGCCCGGCCTCATCGAGGGCGCGCACGAGGGCCGCGGGCTCGGGCACGAGTTCCTGCGCCACATCGAGCGCACGGCGCTCATCGTGCACGTGGTGGACCTCACGGGCGACTACGAGGGGCGCGACCCGCTCGAGGACTACGAGGTCATCAACCGCGAGCTGGCGCTCTACGCCGAGGAGCTGGGGCGCCGCCCGCGCATCGTGGTGGCCAACAAGATCGACGTGCCGGGCACCGACGAGGTGTGCGCCCAGCTCGCCGAGCGCGTGCGCGCCGACTCCGTCGCCGCGGCCGGCGGCAACGAGTTCGCGCCGAGCCCCATCGACCCGAAGCTCTACCGCATCAGCGCGCTCACGGGCAAGGGCGTCGAGTCGCTCAAGGCCGCCATCGCCACCAAGGTGCACGAGCTGCGCGAGGCCGCGCGCGAGCGCGCCGCCGCCGAGGTCCAGTACGACCACATCTGGGAGCACAAGCGCGAGGCCCGCGAGGCGCGCTTCTTCGTCACGCAGGAGGGCCCGGGCGTCTTCCGCGTGACGGGCACGCGCGTCGAGCGCATGGTGGTGCAGACCGACTGGGAGAACGAGGAGGCCGTCACCTTCCTGCAGCACCGCTTCAAGCGCCTCGGCGTGGACGACGCGCTGCGCAAGGCGGGCGCGCTCGACGGCGACGAGATCCGCATCGTGGGGCGCTCGTTCGAGTACGAGTCGCCCGAGGGCGCGGTCGACGTGTACCAGGAGCTTGACCTATGACGTGCGAAGCTGAAAACATGGCCTCCCCGCGGCGCCTCGTCATCAAGATCGGCTCCTCGACCCTCACCACCTCGGAGAGCTCCATCGACTACGCCTACCTCGACGCGCTCGCCGACCAGATCGCGCGCGTGCGCGCGGCGGGCTGGCAGCCGGTCATCGTGACCTCGGCGGCCATCGCATGCGGCCTTGAGGCGCTCGGTATCGCGAAGCGCCCCTCCGACATGCCGAGCCTGCAGGCGGCGGCCTCGGTGGGCCAGAGCGCGCTCTCGGCGGCGTACGCGCGCGCCTTCGCCGCGCACGGCATCATCACCTCGGTGGTGCTGCTCACGCGCCGCGACACGGCCGACCGCACGGCCTACCTGCACGCGCGCGACACGCTCTCGCGCCTGCTCGAGCTCGGCGTGGTGCCGGTGGTGAACGAGAACGACACGGTGTCGGTCGAGCAGATCCGCTTCGGCGACAACGACACGCTCGCGGCGCTCGTCGCCTGCCTCATCGACGCCGACCTCATGGTGATCCTGTCCGACATCGACGGCCTGTACGACGCGAACCCCGCGAAGGTGGCGGGCGCGCGCCTCATCGAGAAGGTGGAGCGCATCGACCGCCGCATCATGGGCGTGGCGGGCGACGCGGGCTCGGTGGTGGGCTCGGGCGGCATGGTCACGAAGATCAAGGCCGCGCGCGTGCTCATGGTGGCGGGCATCCCCATGGTGATCGCGCACGGGCGCCGGCCCGACGCCGTGGTGGACGCGGCGGCGGGGCGCTCGGTGGGCACGCTCTTCGTGGCGAACGAGCGGCCGCACGAGATCACGCCGAAGAAGCTTTGGCTCGCGCTCGGCGACGCGGCGCGCGGCGCGGTGATCGTGGACGAGGGCGCGCACCGCGCGCTCGTCGAGCGCGGCAGCTCGCTTCTGTGCGTGGGCGTCACGCGCGTCGACGGGCGCTTCGACGCCGAGGACATCATCGACATCAAGGACGAGACGGGGCACATCGTGGCGCGCGGCAAGGTGGCGTTCGCGAGCGACGAGGTGGAGCTGGCCTGCGGGCGCACCCGCGAGGCGCTTCTGGGCAACCGGCTTCTGGCGCCGCTCGCGGAGCGCCCGCTGGTGCACCGCGACGAGCTCGTGGTTTTCGAATAGGCTGAAGGTGAGCGGAAGGGGGCCCGGCATGGGCGAGGCGAACATCGAGAACGAGGTGCGGGAGCTGGCCCTGCGCGCCCGCGCGGCGAGCAGCGAGGTGGGCGCGGCGAGCGCGGAGGTGCGAGACGCCGCGCTTTCGGCCATGGCAGCCGCCCTGCGCGCGCATGCGGGCGAGATCGTCGAGGCCAACGAAGCCGACATGGCCGCGGCGCGCGGCAAGGGCACGAGCGAGGCGATCCTCGACCGGCTCATGCTCGACGAGGGGCGCGTGGAGGCCATGGCCGCGGCGCTCGAGGACCTCATGCGCCTGCCCGACCCGCTCGGGCGCGTGCAGATGGAGGGCACGCTGTACAACGGCATGAGCCTCACGCGCGTGAGCGTGCCGCTCGGCGTGGTCGCCATGGTGTACGAGGCGCGCCCGAACGTGACGGCCGACGCCGCGGGCATCTGCGTGAAGTCGGGCAACGCCTGCGTGCTGCGCGGCGGCAGCCTGGCGGCACGTTCCAACGAGGTGGTGGCGCGCGTGCTGTCGGAGGCGGCCGCGAGCGCGGGCCTGCCGGCCGACGCCGTCTGCGCCATCACCACCACCGACCGCGCGGCCACCGACGCGCTCATGCAGCTGCACGGCATCGTCGACGTGCTCATCCCGCGCGGCGGCGCGGGGCTCATCCGCCACTGCGTGGAGCGCTCGCGCGTGCCGGTCATCGAGACGGGCACGGGCAACTGCCACGTGTACGTGCACGCCTCGGCTGACCTGGCGATGGCGCGCGACATCGTGCTCAACGCGAAGTGCCGCCGCTTCGGCGTGTGCAACGCCGCGGAGACGCTGCTCGTGGACGAGCAGGTCGCGCGCGCGTTCCTGCCCGGCGCGCTCGCCGCGCTCGCAGCGCGCGGGGTCCTCGTGCACGGCGACGAGCTGGCCTGCGCGTGCGCGGCGGACGCGGGCGCAGACGTGCGCTGCGTGGCCGCGACCGAGGACGACTGGGCGACCGAGTACCTCGCGCCCGAGATCGCCGTCAAATGCGTGAGCGGCGTCGACGAGGCCATCGCGCACGTGAACCGCTACGGCACGAAGCACTCCGAGGCCATCGTGGCCGCCGACGAGGACGCCGTCGAGCGCTTCCTGGCGCGCGTGGACGCGGCGGCGGTGTACGCGAACGCGTCGACGGCGTTCACCGACGGCGGGCAGTTCGGCCTCGGCGCCGAGATCGGCATCTCCACGCAGAAGCTGCACGCGCGCGGGCCGTTCGCGCTCGACGCGCTCACCTCGTACAAGTACGTCCTGCGCGGGAACGGGCAGGTGCGCGCGTCGTGAGCGCCTCCCACGACGACACGGGCTTCGCGCGCACGTCGGCGCGCCCGGCGCGGGCGGACGGGCCGACGGTGTGCGAGCGCTTCGACGACCTGGGGGCTGACGGCGCGCCTGCGCGCCTCGGCATCATGGGCGGCACGTTCGACCCCATCCACATCGGGCATCTGGCCTGCGCCGAGCAGGCGCGCGAGGCGTACGGCCTCGACGCGGTGGTGTTCATCCCCACGGGCAACCCCGCCTTCAAGCGCGACCGCGACGTCACGCCGGGGCGGATGCGCCTCGAGATGTGCCGCCTCGCCGCGCTGCCCAACCCGCACTTCGACGTGAGCGACATGGAGATCGCCCGCGGCGGCGTGACCTACACGGTGGACACCGTGCGGGCCCTGCGCGCGCACTACCCCGCGAACGTCGAGCTCTTCTTCATCACGGGCGCCGACTCCATCCTGTCGATCGCGCGCTGGCGCGAGAGCGCGGAGATCGCCTCGCTCGTGCGCTTCATCGCGGTCACGCGCCCCGGCTACGTGGTGACCGACGCGTTCAAGGAGGAGCTTGCCAGCCTGGGCGACTACGACGTGAGCTACGTCGAGGTGACGGCGCTGTCCGTGTCGTCGAGCGACCTGCGCGCGCGGGTGCACGCGGGCTACTCGCTGCGCTACCTCACGCCGCTCTCGGTGTGCGACTACGTGCACCGGCGCGAGCTGTACCGCGGCGAAGGCGCGGCGCCCTACGCGACGAAGGCGGCGCGCGCGAACGCGGGCGGCCCCGGCGGGGAGGGGGCGGCTGGCAAAGCCGGCGCGGCCGATGGGGCCGGTGAGGAATGCGCGGCTGGCGGAGCCGGTGAGGCCGGCGGGCCAAGCGCAGCCCGCGAAGCAGATGAGGCCAGCGGGTCAAACACGGCCGGCGGAGCCGATGAAGGAAGCGAGAAGGGAGCGCAAGCGATGGCGGTTGATCCGCTGAGCGGGAAGTTCTATCGCGCGCGTCACGCCGAGCTGCGCGACCGCGTGAGCGCCAAGCGCCTCGAGCACATCGAGGGCGTGGCTGAGACGGCCGAGCGCCTCGCGCGGGCCTACGGCGTCGACGAGCGGAAGGCGCGCCTCGCGGGGCTCCTGCACGACTGGGACAAGGGCTACGACGACGAGGGCATGATCGCGCGCGTGCGCGAGCTGGGGATGGACGTTTCCCCGGAGTACCTGGCCATCCCGCGCGTGCTGCACGGCATGACGGCCGCGGTGGCGCTCGCGCGCGCGTTCCCCGCAATACCCGCCGACGTCATACAGGCCGTCGACCGCCACACGCTCGGCGCCCTCGACATGGAGCCGCTCGACATGGTAGTCTACATCGCCGACGCGCTCGAGCCCGGCCGCACGTTCGGGCCGGTTGACGAGCTGCGCGCGCAGGTGGGGAAGGCGAGCCTGGAGGACCTCTTCTTCATGACGTACCGCCACTGGCTCGTGCTCATGCTCGATCGGGGCAGCGCGCTCGCCCCCGACACGATAGCTGTCTGGAACGCATACGCTGCGCGCTACAAGGACGCGCACCCGCGTAAGAAGAAAGGAAGGAAATGACCGACAAGATTGCCGAGCAGGTCGCTTTTTCGCGCCGATGCGCCATCATCGCCGCGCGCGCGGCCGACGAGAAGAAGGCCACCGACATCATGGTGCAGGAGGTGCGCGAGCTCATCGGCGTCACCGACTACTTCGTGATCGTCACCGCCGCCAACTCGCGCCAGGTCGAGGCCATCATCGACGAGATCGAGGACAAGCTGCGCGAGGAGGCCCAGGTCAAGCCGAGCCACCGCGAGGTGTCCGGCGACGGCTCGTGGTCGCTTCTGGACTACGGAGACATCGTGGTGCACGTGTTCATGCCCGAGACGCGCGAGTACTACCGCCTCGAGGCGCTGTGGAACGACGCGCCGGTGGTCGACCTGGCCGCCGAGGCGGGCCTCGCTGACATCCAATACTCCGAGCGCATCGCCAAGATGCTCGGCAAGTAGGGGAAATCTTCTCCCCATCACCTGTCCCAACCCGTCTTTCGGGACAGTTCTCTCGCTGTGCCCGAAGATGGTTCGCCTGCTCAGCGCACCTGTCGCGGACGCTGCGTCCGACGGGCGCACATGCGTCCTCCTTGCCTGGCCAGGGGGCTTTGTCTAACATGGCGGGTTGCTTCCAGCTGATGCGCTCCTCGGCAGACGAGGAGCGCATCCGTGCCCACGTTCGTCGAGGCCTGCTGCTGCAGGGGCCGTCGCCCCGAAGGCGTCATCGCGCGCCGCCACTTCCCCCGCTCCGACCTGATCGCCCGCCTTCTGCGCGACCGTCACGTGGCGCGCTTCGTGGTGGCGCCCGCGGGCTTCGGCAAGTCCGCCCTCGCCTTCGAGTACGCCGACGTGGTGTGCTCGTTCCAGCACGTGTTCTGGGTCAACGGCCGCTCCCCGTGCTTTCTGCGCGACCTCGACGCCGACGTGCTCTTCAGCTCCGTGTGCAGGCTCGACCCCCAGGCGGCGCTCGTGGTGTGCGAGGACGTGCCGCGCCTCGACGACGACCGCACGCTTGCGTTCGCGCGCCTCGTCGACGCGCTGCTCGACCGCAAGGTCGAGGTGATCGTGACCTGCGTGCCCTCCGCCGACTCGTTCGCGCCGCTCCTGCGCGACCGCATGCTGCTGCGCGGCGCCGACCTGCTGCTGAGCGACGAGGAGCTGTCATGCGAGGTGGCGAGCGGCCGCATGGGCGAGGAGCTGCGCCGGGCGTGCGCGCCGGGCGACCGCGTGGCGTGCGTGCGGTGGGGCGAAGGGGGAGCGCGCGTGCTCATGGAGGGCGTGCGGCGCGAGGAGCTCCCCGGCGACGTGCGCCTCGGCATGCTCGTGCTGCTCGCGCTCGGGGAGGGGAGCGTGGAGGACCTGGCCTCGTTCCTGCCGCGCGAGCGCGCGTGCGAGATCGCGCGTCTGCTCGAGGATGGCTACGCGTTTCTGGGGATCGACGGGAGGGCGGGGACGTACCGCGCCTTGGGCTTGGAGGCGGGCGAGCTCTGCGCCGCCTTCGCGCACCGCGTGGACGACATGGCGGCGGCCTCGGCGTGCCCTGCCCGCGACGAGCTCGCCGAGCGCCTCGCCGAGGAGCTCTTCGCCCGCGGGCGGCTCGTGCGGGCCTGCCAGGTCATGGCGGCGCTCGCGGCGAAGGCCGCGGCCGCGGCGTGGGCGTGCGCGCGTGGCTGGGAGCTGCTCGAGCACGGCGAGGCGCGCGCCTTCTGCGCGATGCACGAGGACGTGGCGCGCGGGGCGACGGGCCTGCACGACGCGCTCTCGAGCTTGCGCGGCTGGGCGTGCCTCATGCTCGACGACGTCCCCGAGGCGCTCGCCTTCGCGCGGCGCGTGACCCGCTCGCCCGCCGCCTCGCCGCTCGACCGCGTGCGCGCGAACGTGCTGCTCGCGCGGGAGGGCGCGCCCGAGGTGCGCGAGCGCGCGGTGCTGGCGCTCGAGGGCCTCATGGCGCCGGCGTCCCGCGCCCCGCTCGACGAGGAGGTGGCCTGCGCGAGCGCGTCCATCGACGGGAAGGCCGCCGCGAGCGCCTCGGCCGTGGTCTTGCCCACGTGCCGCATGCCGATGCCGAACAGCACGCGCGCGAACGGGCGCGCCTTGCTCGCGGCGA
>NZ_JAAVTO010000056.1 GCF_013185065.1 Adlercreutzia sp. ZJ473
CCTGGGCCGCGGGCGCCGGCGCGGCCACGGGCGCGGGGGCCGCGCTCGCGCCGGGCATGCGCACCGCGATGCGGACGCCCTCCTCCTCAACCACGATCTCGCCGACGCCGCTTTCCTCGGCGACCTTCACCAGCTCGCGAATCTGATTGATGTCCACGTAATCGTCCTCCTTGGTGCCGCTCGACTCCTGCTCCAGCATGAAGTCGACCTTCTCCGATGTGCGGTGCTTGCTCAGGTAGGTGCGCGCCTCGTTGGGGAACAGCGCGTACATGAGCACGTCCTCCTCGCTGTGGGCCAGGTCCCCGATCTCGGCGGCCACCTCGTCGTAGGTGGTGGTCACGAGCGAGCCGGGCGCGATGCTCGGGTCGAGGATGTCGGCCCCGCCGGTCACCTTCGCCACGATCTCCTTGTCCATGCGGCCCGGCGCCTTGCCGTAGTAGCCGCAGACGTAGTCCTTCATCTCCTTGGAGATGACGCTCCAGCGCTTGCCGGTGAGCACGTTGAACACCGCCTGGGTGCCCACGATCTGCGAGAGCGGCGTCACGAGCGGCGGGTAGCCCACCTCGGCGCGCACCTTCGGGATCTCGGCCATCACCTCGGGCAGGCGGTCGGACGCCTTCTGCACCTCGAGCTGGCTCATGAGGTTGCTCATCATGCCGCCGGGCACCTGGTGCGAGTACACCTGCATGTGCGTGAGCGAGCTGACGCCGCGCTTGTAGTGGCCGCGCTTGCGCATCTCCTCCCAGTACTGGGAGATCTCGAAGAGCAGGTCGAGGTCGAGCCCGGTGTCGTAGCGGCTCTCCTGGAAGGCGGCGGCGATCATCTCGACGGCCGGGTGCGAGTTGCCGAACGCCAGCGGCGCGTGCGCCGTGTCGGCGATGGCCGCGCCCGACTCGGCGGCCTTGATGATGTTGGCCGGCGCCATGCCGCCCACGTAGTGGCAGTGGATGTGCACCGGCAGGCCGATCTCGGCGTTGAACGCCTTCACCATGCGCTCGGTGCGGTACGGCGTGAGCATGCCCGCCATGTCCTTGATGGCGATGGAGTCCGCGCCCAGGTCCTTCAGCTGCTGGCCGTACTCCAGGAAGCTGTCGAGCGTGTGGACGGGGGATATGGTGTAGGAGATGGCGCCCTCGAAGTGCGCGCCGCACTCCTTGATGGCCTCGGCGTTGTCGACCACGTTGCGGATGTCGTTCAGCGCGTCGAACACGCGGAAGACCTCGATGCCGTTGCGGTGGGCCGCGTTGACGAAGCGGTGGACGATTTCACGTGAGTAATGCTTGTAGCCCACGAGGTTCTGGCCGCGCGAAAGCATGGCGAGCGGGGTGTTCGGCGTGTTGGCGTTGATGGCGCGCAGGCGCTCCCAGGGGTTCTCGTCCAAGAAGCGCAGGCAGGAGTCAAACGTCGCACCGCCCCACGCCTCGATGGCCCAGTAGCCCACCTTGTCCATCTTGGGAAGGATGGGCAGCATCTCGCCGACCTGCATACGGGTAGCCCAGAGGCTCTGCTGGCCGTCGCGGATGGTCGTGTCCATAATCTGAAGCCGTGGCATGAACTCACACCTCCTTCTTGTTGCTAGTCAAAGATCGAATAACAGATTATAGGAGAAGAACGAGCGCGGCGCGTGCGCCCCGCTCAAATTCACGGACAAGAAACACGCACGGCCGACGGGTGGCAAGCCCGCCCGCGCGCCGCGCTTCCGCCTCCTCATGAGAAAATAGTTTGATAATCTAACTTTTTCGGATGATCCGGCGGCTCGCGCCGCTAGAATGGCGGACGTCATTGCAACCGATCAGAAAGGCATGCGCATGGGCGTGCACATCATCGTCGACTCAGCAGCCGACTACACCGTGGAGGAAGCCGCTGCGAAAAGCCTCCGCATCGTCCCCCTCAAGACCATCTTCGGCGACGTGGAGTACGCCGACGGCATCGATCTGGCCGGCACGCGCTTCTACGAGAAGCTCGTGGAGTCCGACGTGCTCCCGCACACGAGCCAGGTGACCCCCTTCGAGTTCGCAAGCGCGCTTGGCGAGGTTCCCGCAGGCGACGAGGCTGTGGTCATCACGCTGTCGAGCAAGATCTCGGGCACCCACGAAAGCGCGTGCGCCGCCGCGGCCGACCCGGCGCTTGCGGGGCGCGTGCTCGTGGTGGACTCCGAGAGCGCCACCATCGGCGAGCGCCTCCTCGTGGAGCGCGCCTGCGCCCTGCGCGACGAGGGGCTCTCGGCGAGCGCCATCGCCGCGGCGCTCGAGGACGAGCGGCGCGACATCCGCGTCATCGCCGTCCTCGACACCCTCGAGTACCTCAAGCGCGGCGGGCGCGTGTCGGCTGCGGCGGCCGCCATCGGCGGGGCGCTCTCCATCAAGCCCGTCATCGGCCTCGTCGACGGCGAGGTAGCCGTGCTCGGAAAGGCGCGCGGCTCGAAGCAGGGCGGCAACCTGCTGCGCAAGCGAGTCGCCGAGACGGGCGTCGACTGGGGACGCCCCGTGCACCTGGGCTACACGGGCCTGTCCGACGCGCTGCTGCGCAAGTACGTGGAGGACAGCCGCGACCTGTTCGAGGCGCACCGCGACCAGATCGACGTGAGCATCGTGGGCTCGACCATCGGAACCCACGTGGGCCCCGGCGCCATAGCGCTCGCCTACTTCGCCCCGCGCGGGTAGGCTGAGGTCGAGACGAGAGAACGAGCTCGCCCAAGCTTCGGGCGAGCTCGCCGTCCGCTTCGGCAGGAGCTTCTGCCAAGCCTCAGCAAGCCCTCCCGCGTGAAGGAGCGGGACGCTTGCTTCCCGCATATAGCGAAAAAGCGCCCGAAGGCGCTTTTTCGTTGTGCGTTGTCTGTGATCGCGGGCTAGACGCGCTTGATGAAGCGGCCGTCGCGGGTGTCGATCTGCAGGACGTCGCCGATCTCGATGAACATGGGCACCTGGATGGTGACGCCCGTCTCCATGGTGGCCGGCTTGGTGGAACCCTGCACGGTGTCGCCCTTGAAGCCCGGCTCGGTCTCGGTGACCTCGAGCTCCACGAACATCTGCGGCTCGAGCGAGATGAGCTCCTCGCCTGCGTAGAGCAGCGACGCCTCGTCGTTCTCCTTGAGCCAGTCGGTCGCCGCGCCGACGGTCTCGGTGGGGATGGACATCTGCTCGTACGTGTCGTTGTCCATGAAATAGTAGTCAGCGCCGTCGTTGTAGAGGTACTGCATCTTCTTCGTCTCGAGGCGCACGGAGTCGAACTTGACGCCGGAGTTGAAGGTGTAGTCGACCACGCGGCCGGTCTTGATGTCCTTGAGCTTGGTGCGCACGAACGCACCGCCCTTGCCCGGCTTCACATGCTGGAACTCGACGATGGTGCACATCTTGTTGTTGTAGATGATGCACATGCCGTTGCGGAAATCCGCAGTAGAGACAGTTGCCACTTTGACATTCCTTTCGACTCGCACGCGCTCGCGGGCTGCTCGACCCCCGCCGCAACCGACGATGAGCGCACGTCAGCTTTCAAACTGGACTATTATAGCCGCGCGGGCGGCGTTATGCAAAGCCTCAGAGCACCACCATCTCATGGGCGGACTGGGTGAACACGTCGAAGCCGTCCTGCGTCACGATGCCGAAGTCCTCCAGGCGCATGCCGAACTCACCGGGCAGGTAGATGCCGGGCTCGACCGTGACCACGTTGCCCGGCTCGAGCGCGCGCGCGTTGCGCGGCGCGAGCACCGGCTCCTCGTGGATGTCGAGTCCCACGCCGTGCCCGAGCCCGTGGCCCATGCGCCCGCCGAAGCCGCCTTCGGCGAGGATCCGCTCGGCGAGCTCGTGGGCCTCCCTGCCCGTGACGCCGGGGCGCAGCATGCCCTCGACCTCCTCGTTCGCGCGGCGCAGGGTCTGCCACGCGTCGAGCATGGCGCCTGACGGCGCGCCGAGGAACACCGTGCGCGTCATGTCGGAGCAGTAGCCGCGCGCCTTCGCGCCGAAGTCGAGGACCACGCACTGCCCCGCCTCGAGCACCGTGTCGCCAGGTATGGCGTGCGGGTTCGCGCCGTTGGCGCCCGCGGCCACGATGGAGGGGAAGGCCAGGCCGCTCGCCCCGTGCGAGAGCATGAAGCCCTCGAGCTCGAGCTGCACCGCGCGCTCGGTCATGCCGGGGCGCATGAAGGCGATGATGTGGGCGAACGCCGCGTCGGTGACAGCCTGCGCCGCGCGCATGCGCGCCACCTCGCAGGCGTCCTTCACCGCGCGCAGGCCGAACACGACCTCGGAGGTCTCGGCGAGGGAGCCGGGGGCGAACGCGCGCTCGAGCCGGCGGTACTCCGCAAGAGCGATGGAGTCCTCGATGGCCAGCCGCTCGTCGGCGCGCTGCGCGGGCGCGGGCGCGGGCGCGACCTCGCCGGTGCCGGCAGGCGCTTCCGCACTGGTGCTGGCAGCCGCTTCCGCGCCGTCGGGCGCGCTCCCCCACAGCCGCGCCGCGAACGCCGCATGCGTCTCACGCGCCGCGTCGACCTCCACCTCGCCTCCGCCCGCGCGGGCGGCGCGCTTGCAGGCCGCGGCGTAGCGCGAGTCGGTGTGCAGCACCGCGCGCTCGCCGTCCACGAAGAGCGCGTGGGCCTGCTCCTCGTCGAACACGCCGTCGAACGCCGTGAGCCACTGGATGTTCGTGGTGCCGCGCACGAGCATGCCGCCCGCGCCGGCCGACGCGTATGCCGCGCGCAGGCGCGCGAGGCGCGAGGCGCTAGCGGTTGAGCAAGACATCGACGGCCTCCAGGTACCCCGCCTTGCCCTTGCCCTTGATCTGGGCGATGCACGCCGGCGCGATGACCGACGTGCGGCGAAACTCCTCGCGCTGGGAGATGTCAGAGATGTGGATCTCGACCACCGGCACGTCAATGCACTCCACCGCGTCGTGCAGCGCGTAGGAGTAGTGCGTGTGCGCGCCCGGGTTGTAGACGATGCCGTCGTAGACGCCGTGCGCCTCGTGCAGCTTGTCGATGAGCGCGCCTTCGTGGTTGGACTGGAAGCAGTCGACCTGCGCGCCCCGCTCGGCGCCGTAGGCGACGACCTCGGCCTCGATGGAGGCCAGCGTGTCCGTGCCGTATATGGCGGGGTCCCGCACGCCCAGCATGTCGAGGTTCGGCCCGTTCATCAGCAGGATCTTCTTCACTTCGACTCCTCCCACCTCGCAAGGTGCTCGGTCAGCACCTCGTCGTCCACGTTGACGAGCTCCCACGCCCCCACGTCGCGCGGCAGCACGAAGCGCACCACGCCCGCGCGCGCCTTCTTGTCGCGCTTCATGGCGTCGAGCATGTCCGCGGCGGGGGCCGACCACGCGAGCGCGGGCAGGCCGAGCGCGTCGAGCAGCTCGTCTTGGGCGGCCACAAGCTCAGGCGAGGTGCCCACGAGCTCGACGCCCAGGCGCGCTGCGAAGCGCATGCCCTCGGCGACCGCCGCGCCGTGGCTGTACGTGCCGTAACCGGAGAGCTTCTCCACCGCGTGCCCGAGCGTGTGCCCGTAGTTCAGGCATTCGCGCACGCCGCGGCTCTCCGTCTTGTCCTCGGCGACCACGCCCGCCTTGAACACCACCGAGCGCGCGACGGCCTCGGCGACCACGCCCGCCTCGCGCGCCGCGAGCGCGTCCGCGTTCTCCACGAGCCAGAAGAAGAAGTCGTCCGAGTCGATGACCGCCGACTTCGCGATCTCGGCGCAGCCGCACGTCCACTCGCGCTCGGGCAGCGTGGCCAGCGTCGAGGTCGACGCGCACACGTAGGAGGGCTGCTTGAACGTGCCGACGAGGTTCTTGCCCGCAGAGAGGTTCACGCCGGTCTTGCCGCCCACCGAGGAGTCCACCATGGAGAGCAGCGTGGTGGGCACCTGCACCACGGGGGTGCCGCGCATGTAGGTGGAGGCGGCGAACCCCGCCAGGTCGCCCACCACGCCGCCGCCGAGCGCCGCCACGCAGCAGTCGCGCCCGAGCGCGAGCGCGCCCATGGCCTCCCACACCTCGCCGATGACCTCGAGCGACTTGGAGTCCTCGCCCGCCGGCACCACGACGTCGCTCACGCGGAAGCCCGCGGCGCGCAGCGAGTCCTTCGCTCGCTCCAAATACAGCGGCGCCACGTTCGAGTCGGTCACCACCAGCACGCGCGGGGAGCGCGCCACGTCGGCGACGCGCTTCAGGTACGCGCCGAGCCCCTCGAGCACGTCGGCCCCGATGCGCACGTCATAGGGCGCTTCGCCCGGGATGTTCACCACTACCTTGGTCGTCGGCACAGCACGCCCTCCTTCTCGAGCAGGCGAGCCACCTCCCGCGCGAGGGCGGGGACGCTCTTGCCTGCGGTGTTCACGGTTATGTCGGCCACGCTCTCGTAGAGCGGCAGCCGCTCCTCGCTTCTCCGCCGCGCCGCCTCGATGTCCTGGAACAGCGGGCGGCTCGAGGTGTCGCTGATGCGCGACGCCGCCTCGTCGGCGGTGACCTGCAGGTACACCACGACGCCCTTCTCGGCCAGGATGGCGCGGTTCTCCGCGCGCGTCACCACGCCGCCGCCGCACGACACCAGGAGCGCGTCGTCCTTGCTGGCCAGCTCGTCGAGCACGTCGGTCTCCACGGCGCGGAAGCCCTCCTCGCCCACCTCGGCGAAGATCTCCTTCACGCGCCGGCCCTCGCGGCGCTCGAGATAGGTGTCCATATCGACCGAGGCCACGCCGCACGTGCGCGCGAGCCGCCGCGCGACGCTCGTCTTGCCCGCGCCCATGAACCCGACGAAGAACACCGGGCGGGTGAGCTCGCATCTCTCGACGTCACGTCTCTCTGTCACGTTGAAGCTCCTTCTCTTGAAAAGGGGCCGGGTCCCGAAGGACGCGGCCCGCGCAGGCGAGGCACCCTACCGCGACATCGTCCTCAGGCGCTGCTTGTAGGCGCGGATGCTGGCCTTGACGTCGGCCATCGACGTGCAGCCGAACGCCTCGGTGTAGGCGTCGGCCAGCGCGAAGGCCACCTCGCCCTCCGCGACCACCGCCGCGGCGGGCACCGCGCACACGTCCGAGCGCTCGCGCGACGCCTGCTCCACCTCGAGCGTGTCGAGGTTCACCGTGTCGAGCGGCCTCATGAGCGTGGGGATGGGCTTCATGGCCGCCGTGACCACGAGCGGCATGCCGCTCGTCATGCCGCCCTCGAGCCCGCCCGCGTTGTTCGACGAGCGCGTGAACCCGCCGTCCGCTAGCACGATGGGGTCGTGCACGCGCGAGCCGGGGCGCCGCGCGGCCTCGAAGCCCAGCCCGAACTCCACGCCCTTGATCGCGGGGATGGAGAACAGCGCCGCGCCGATGCGCGAGGTGAGGCGCTCGGGGCCGCTCGCGTAGCTGCCCAGGCCCGGGAGCAGGCCCGTGACCACCACGCGGAAGGTGCCGCCGAGGCTCTCGCCCGCGTCGCGCGCCGCGCGCACGGCCGCCTTCATGGCCTCGGTGGCGTCCTCGTCGGGGCAGCGCATCTCCGAGAACTCGATGTCGAGCGGGCTGTACGTCGGCGCCGCCGCCATGGGGTCGTCCTCGGGCAGGGCCACGTCCCCCACCGAGGTGACGTACGAGAACACCTCGACGCCGAGGTCTCCCAGGAACTCGCGCGCGATGCCGCAGGCCGCCACGCGCGCCGCCGTCTCGCGGGCGCTCGCGCGCTCGAGGATGTTGCGGCAGTCGTCGGTGTTGGTCTTGAGCGCGCCCACCAGGTCGGCGTGCCCGGGGCGCGGCGTCACCTCGCGCACCAGGTCGGACGGGGCGCTGCCGAAGGCGGCCATGCGCTCGGACCAGTTCTCCCAGTCGCGGTTGCGCACCACGAGCGTGATGGGCGAGCCCATGGTGCGCCCGAAGCGCACGCCGCTCGCGATGACGGCGCGGTCGCGCTCGATGGTCTGCCGCCCGCCGCGCCCGTACCCTGACTGACGGCGCGCGAGGCTGCTGTTGATCTGCTCTTCGGAGATGGCGAGGCCCGCCGGCACCCCCGACACGATGGCCGTGAGCTGCGGCCCGTGGCTCTCGCCCGCTGTGATGTACTGCATATGCGCACGCTTTCAACGACGACCGAGCAAGGCATCACGTCTACGCGCAAGGCGCATTGCCCGAGAATGTATCAAACTTCTCTATTGTAGCGCAGGGATCAGCCGCCAGCAGGCGCAAGCCCGCCGAGCGCGAAAACGCGCCCTTCGGAGCAAGCAAGAGCGCCGGCGCGCCAAGCGCGTGCGCACGTCTGCGCACCCCACACGGCGGCGCGCCCCGCGCCGGCGCGCCTAGAGCGCGTCGAAGCCGGCGGCGTCCGCCATCACGTCGAAGAGCTCGTCGAACCCGCACGCCGCGTCGACGCCCGCCACCTCGCACACGATGTTGAACGTCGCCACCGCCTGCGCCACGAGCATGCCCGCGCCGTCGTGGGCCGCGCACCCCGCCGCGCGCGCCGCAGCCACGAGCGCCGTGGTGCCGTGGCCGTACACCACGTCGAGCACCACCTGGCGCGCTGAGAGCAGGCCCGTGTCGAAGGGCGCGGGGTCGCCCGCGTGCATGCCGAGCGGCGTCGCGTCGATGATGACGTCGGCGGCGGCGATGGCCTGCGTCGAGGTGGCGTAGCTGCCGAACTTCAGGCTCACGTGCTCGTACGCCGCGCGGAAGCTCAGGTGGTGCTCCTGCGGCGCGGGCAGGTCCACCGTCGCCTCGGCGAGCTTGCGGTAGGCGTCGGCGTAGGCGCGCAGCACGCCGGATGCGCGCTCTTTGTCGCGTCCCACGAGCACGACCTCGTCGGCGCCCGCCTGCGCCGCGGCGTGCAGGATCGCCAACGCCGTAGGGCCCGTTCCGCACACCACCACGTGCTTGCCCGAGAAGCGCACGCCCGTCCGCTCAAGGTAGCCCACGCAGCCCTGACCGTCGACGTTGTAGGCGATGAGCGTGCCGCCCTTGTTCACGAGCACGTTCGCCCCGCGCGCGAGCTGCGCCGACGCCGCGCGCACGTCTGCCGCCTCGAAGGCCGCGGGCTTGTAGGGCGTGGTGACGTTGACGGACAGGAAGTCGCGCGCGGACAAGAACGCCTCGGCCTCCTCGGGCGTGGGCAGGTCGGCGAAGCCGTAGCGCCAGGGCAAGCCGAGGCGGGCGTACACGGCGTTGTACATGGCGGGCGACTTGGAATGCGCGATGGGATGTCCCAGTATGTAGAGGTTCTTCTGCGCGCTCATGCGCCCTTCCTTTCACTTTGCCGGCAGTTCTGCTGGCAGCTCGCGGGCGCCGGCTCGGGCTCGGGCTGCAGCTCCCCCAGTATCACGTTCTCGAAGTTGCGCATGAGCAGCGTGTGCGGCAGGTCCTGCTCCACGAGGGGCCTCAGCAGGTACGCCTTGCAGCCCGCCAGGTGCGCTGCCAGCACGTCGGTCATGAGCTGGTCGCCCACCATCACCGCGTTCTCCCGGCGCGCGCCCGCCTTGCGCATCCCCAGAACGAGGCCGTGGGGCGAGGGCTTGCACGCCTTCGCCACGATGGGCAGGTCGAGCTCGCCCGCCAGCGCGTGCACGCTCGCATGCCAGTTGTTCGACACCAGGCAGAACGCCACGCCCGCCTCGCGCGCGCGGCCGAGCCACATGCCCACGTCGCGCGGCACCTCGTGGGTGTCGCGGGTGAGGATGGTGTTGTCGACGTCGAGCAGCACGCAGGTCAGGCCGCGCGCGAGCAGGTCGCGCTCGACGCTGATGTGCGTGACGCGCGAGAAGTACCTGTCAGGCTCGAGCAGCGGCATCCGGCACCAGCGGCCTCACGAGAACGAGCTCATGTGCTCGTCATACGTCGCGCTGAACGAGTAGTTGCCCTCGGCGTCGAAGTAGAAGAAGTAGTCCCGCCCGAGCGCGTCGGCGTCAGGCGCGCACACGGCCTGCAGGCACGCGAGGCCCGGCGAGCAGATGGGCGTCGGCGGCAGGCCCGCATGCGCGTACGTGCTGTACGGCGTGTCGGCGTGCACCTCCTCGGGCGTGGGGTCGTGACCCACCTCGTACGCCGTGGTGGCGTCGCTCTGCAGCAGGCCGTAGCTCGGATCGCCCTCGGTGGTCAGGCGGTTGTAGAACACCGCGGCCACCCGCGCGCGAATGCCCTCGTCGCCCGTGGACTCCTTCTCCACGATGGAGGCGAGCTTGAGCGCGTCGTAGAGGCTCAGGCCCTGGCTCTCGGGGTAGCTCCAGTCAAGCGACGCCGTCTCGGCCGCGAACTGGTCGAGCATCATGCGCACGACGGACTCGGCCGTGGCGTCGGCGGGGACGTCGTAGGTCTTGGGGAACAGGAAGCCCTCGAGCGAGTTTTCGCCCGCACCCTCGAGGAACGCGTAGTCCGCCGCGTAGGCGCTCGCGTCGCTCGCCGCCTGCGTGAACGCCTCGGCGGTGACGCGGCCGCCCGTGACCTCCTGCACGCGCGCGGCGATCTCGGAGAGCCTCAGGCCCTCGGGAACTGAGAGCGCGCCGGCGAAGGCGGGCCCTGCCTGCAGCGTGCGCAGGATCTCGTCAACCGTGACGCCGCCCGAGAACGTGTAGGTGCCGGGGATGATCGAGGCGTCTGCGTTCTGCCGCGACACCGCGTCGACGAACTCCTGCGAGCTCGCCACCAGGCGCGCCTCGGCGAGCGAATTGCCCACGTCGCGCGCGCTCTCGCCCTGCTCGACCACCACCTGGGCCTGCTCGCCCTCGGCCAGAAGCTCGGGGCCGGCGCAGCTGCGCATGAGGAAGAGCGCGCCGACGATCACCACCAGAAGCGCCAGCGCCAGCGCGACCACCATGGGCGCCTTGCTCTGCTTGGGGCGGATGTAGCTCGTGTCGTACGTGCGGAACTCGCGGCTGCCGCGGGCATGCGCCGCGCGGGCTGCATGGTTCGGGTGGGATGAGTAGGTCACTTGCCTTCTGCGATGGGACACGGGGACTACCTTTCAGCGTTCGAGGTCGCGCGCTCGTCGAGCCACGCCTGCAAGAACAGACTTGCCGCTATCATATCGACTTTTCCGCGCATGTTCTTCTCGCTCAAGCCCGATTCACGCAAACTCCGCTTTGCCTCAGCCGAGCTCAAGCGCTCGTCGGTGAACGCGCAGCCGATGCCGCACGCGGCGCTGACCTGGGCCGCAGCGGCTCGGATGCGCGCGGCCTGGGGGCCTTCCTCACCTGAGAGCGTGTAGGGCAGCCCGCACAGGAGCAGCTCGGGCTCCCAATCCTCGAGCACGCGCCGAAACGGCTCCGCGCAGGCGAGCACCTCGGACGCGGGCAGCACGCACACGGGGCTCGCGACGCGCTCGCCCGGGTCGCACACCGCGATCCCCACGCGCACCTCCCCGATGTCCAGGGCCAGAACCCTCACCGCTCCCCCTTCCCGAGAAACGTCCGCCCTCGTCACCAGGCGCCGCGGCGACGTCGGGGGCCTGATGACGAAAAAGGCCCTCGCGGGCCTTTTTCCAACGCGGTCACGGCGCATCTGCCGCGGCCGCGCTCCTTCTTACAGCAGCGCCTTGCGCGCGATCTCGAGCGCCTCGTCGATGCCGGAGGCGTCCTTGCCGCCCGCCTGGGCCATGGTCGGCTTGCCGCCGCCGCCGCCCTTCACGGCCGGGCCCATCGCCTTGATGAGCTTGCCGGCGTCGAAGCCCGCGGCAACCGCCTCGTCGGTGCCGGCGGCCATGAGCACGGGCTTGCCGTCCTTCTCGCCGGCGATCACCAGGGCGCCCGGCGCGCTCATGCGGGCGCGCACCACGTCCCACAGGTTGCGCATCATGCCGCCCTCGCGCACCTCGGTGCGCGCGATGATGACCGGGTAGCCCGCGGCCGACATGACCGCGGCGTCGATGAGCTTGGTGATGCCGTCGTCGGACACCATGGTCTTGCCGCGCTTGGCCTTCTGGTGGATCTCCCTCAGCGACTTGACGTTGGCGGCCGTGCGCTCGGACACGTCGAACAGCGGCACGCGGAGCTCAGCCGCCGTCTCCTTGAGCTCGGACTCGACCTTGTTCACGTACTCGAGCGCGCCGTAGCTGGTGACCGCCTCGATGCGGCGCAGGTTCGCGCCCACGCTCGACTCGGACATGATCTTCACCAGGCCGATCTCGGCGGTGTTGCCCACGTGGCAGCCGCCGCACAGCTCGCGCGAGAACTCGCCGGCCTCAACCACGCGCACCTTCTCGCCGTACTTCTCGCCGAACAGGGCCGTCACGCCCGCGGCGCGCGCCTCGTCGAGCGACGTCTCGTAGATGGTGGTGGCCGTCGCGTCCATGACGTGCTCGTTGGCCACGCGCTCCACCTCGGCGATCTGCTCGGGCGTCATGGCCTCGAAGTGCGTGAAGTCGAAGCGCAGGCGGTCGGGGCCCACGTACGAGCCCGCCTGCTTCACGTGGTCGCCGAGCACCGTGCGCAGCGACGCGTGCAGGATGTGCGTGGCGGTGTGGTTGCGCTCGATGGCGGCGCGGCGGCGCGCGTCAACGGAGGCCGTCACCTCGTCGCCCACGGCGATGCCGGCGTCGGCGCACCTCACCGCGTGCACGTACAGGCCCTTCTCCGGGGCCTTGGTGTCGGTCACCTCAAGCGCGCCCGCCGGCGCGGCGATCTCGCCCGTGTCGCCCACTTCGCCGCCCATCTCGGCGTAGAAGGGGGTGACGTCGAGGATGGCCTCGCCCGCCTCGCCGGGCGCCAGCGAGGTGACGCGCGCGCCCTCCTTGACGAGGGCCTGGACGCGGGCGGTGGCCGTGGTGGCCTCGTAGCCCACGAAGCGCGTGGGGCCCACCTCGTTCAGCAGGTCGGCGTAGACGCCGCCGTAGGTGGACCAGGCGGCCTCGGCGTCCTTCGCGCCGGCCGCGCGCGCACGCTCGCGCTGCGCCTCCATGGAGCGCTCGAAGCCCTCCATGTCGACGGTCACGCCGCGGCCCTCGCAGATCTCGCTCGTGATCTCCACGGGGAAGCCGTAGGTGTCGTGTAGCGTGAACGCCTCCTCGCCGGGAAGCACCGTACCCTCGAGCTGGGAGAGCGCGTCCTCCAGAAACGCCTGGCCCTGGCGCAGCGTGGCGCCGAAGCGGTCCTCCTCGGCCAGGATCAGCTTGCGCTCGAGCTCGCGGTTCTCCACGATCTCGGGGTAGACGTCGCCCATGAGGCGGACGATCTCGTCGACGTAGTCGTTGAGGAACGGGCCCTCCACGCCGATGAGGTGCGCCTTCATGATGGCGCGGCGCAAAAGGCGGCGCAGCACGTAGCCGCGGCCCTCGTTGGACGGCAGGATGCCGTCGGCGATCATGAAGGTGACGGCGCGGGAGTGGTCGGCGATGATGCGCAGCGACAGGTCGCGCTCGGGGTCGTCGCCGTACGTCACGCCCGCGAGGCGCTCGCCGACGGCCACGAGCGAGCGCAGCACGTCCGTCTCGTAGTTGGACTGGACGCCCTGCATGATGGCGGCGATGCGCTCGAGGCCCATGCCGGTGTCGATGTTCTTCTTGGGCAGCGGCGCGAGCGTGCCGTCCTCCTGTCCGTCGTACTGGGTGAACACGCAGTTCCAGTACTCGAGGAAGCGGTCGCAGTCGCAGCCCGGCGCGCAGTCGGGGCTGCCGCAGCCGAACTCGGGGCCCTGGTCGAAGTAGAGCTCGGAGCACGGGCCGCACGGGCCGGTGGGGCCGGCGCGCCAGAAGTTGTCGTCCTCGCCGAGCTTGGAGATGTGGTCCTCGGGCACGCCGAGCGACTTCCAGATCTCGATGGTCTCGTCGTCGTCCTCGAACACGGTGAAGTACAGGCGCTCGGGCGGCAAGCCGAGCTCGTTCACGGAGAAGTCGTAGGCCCACGAGCACATCTCCTGCTTGAAGTACTTGCCGAAGGCGAAGTTGCCGAGCATCTCGAAGAAGCTCAGGTGGCGCCCCGTGGTGCCGATGATGTCGATGTCGTTGGTGCGCACGCACTTCTGCACGGTTGTGGTGCCGACATAGGGCTCCTCGAGCTGCTTCTGCTGCAGGAAGTAGGGCTTGAACTGCACCATGCCGGCGCTCGTGAGCAGCAGCGAGGGATCGTCGGGAATGAGCGAGGACGAGGGCATGCGCTTGCATCCCTTCTCCTCGAAGTAGGAGAGGTACTTCTCGCGGATCTCGGCGGTTGTCATGTACTTCATGTTCGCTCTTTCGTCTTATCAATGGCAGAGCCGGCGAAGCCGGCCCGGTTTACCTTGGCAGCCGCCGGCGCGCAGGCCGGCGAAGTCATCCTGATCGGCCCGCAGGCCGACGGGGTCACATTATAGTATGTTTCCTAGCGCTTGTCGTGGGCGTCTGACGAGCGGCGCGCGCCCTTTTTCGCGTCACGCGCCGCATCACGCGCCGCGGCGGGGGCGTTCTCACCCTTGTCGCGACGTGCGAAGCGCGGGCGCCTGAGCTTCCCCGTCGGCTGGCCGCCCTCGTCGAGCTCGACGGGCAGAAACGACGCGGTGGAGCCGGGATGCGGCGAGGTGGCGTCGGCCATGGGGTCGGGCACGTCGCCTTCAGCCGGGGTCCCCTTGAAGAACACGCCGTCCTCGGCCACCAGGCAGCGCCCCGTCCTCTTCTCGAAGTAGTACACGAAGCACGCCTTGACCACGGCCACCGCCGGGATGGAGGCGAGCATGCCCACGAGCGCGCCGAGCAGGCCGCTCATGGCGCCGCCGAGCGCCGAGCCGCACATGAGGGCGATGAGCGTCAGCGCCGGGTGCACGTCGACGGAGTCGGCCATGATGCGCGGCGAGATGAACGTGTAGACGAACTGCTGGATGGCCACCGTGCCCACCAGCGCCACGAGGGCCGCGAACGGGCTCACGAACACCGCCGTGATGGCGGCGGCCATGCCGCCCAGCCACGGGCCGATGATCGGGATGATGTTGAGCACGCCGGTGATGACGCCGAGCGCCGACGCGTTGGGGATGCCCACCACGGCGAACAGCACGCCGCATGCCACGCCGATCACCGCGCACTGCAGGATCGTCGCCTTGATGTAGCCGCCCATGATGCGCGTGAACGTGTAGTGCAGGAACTCGGCGTCCTCGGCGCGCTTCGGGCCGACGAGGCGCTTCACCTCGCGCCCGAGGGCCGGCAGCTCCATGAGCACCCAGAACGCGATGACGAGCGCGAAGCCGAAGGCCATGAGGCCGTTGGCGACCGTCGCGCCCACGTTCACCAATCCCGTGGCGCTCACCTGCGCGAACGACGAGGCCCATGCGGCGAGCGAGCCCTGCACGTCTTGGATGAGGGACCTGACCGTCTCGTCCTCGAGCACGGGGGCATAGCGCAGGTACACGTCGTTGCCCCAGGCGATGAGGTCGTTCGTCAGCTGGGGCACGCTGGCCACCAAGTCGGCCAGCTGGCTGTTGAGGCCGAACATCGGCGAGAACATGAGGAACCCCACGAGCCCGACGACCGCGCACAGCACCGCGTAGGCGACCGCCGTGCCGACCGTGCGGTTGACGCCGCGCGCGTCGAGCGCGTTCACGATGCCGCGCAGGCAGAACACGAGGATGACCGTCCATATCAGGATGGACACCGGCACGGAGAGGATGTTGAGCAGGTAGACCACCACGCCGGTGAGCAGGATGGCGCCCACGGCCGTCCACACGCGCGAGAACCACCGGCGCGCGCGGTCCTCCGGCGCGGGGGCGGCAGAGGCGGTGGGAGCCGCCGGGGCCGGGGCCGGGGTGCCCGCCGGGGCGGCAGGCGCGGGGACGGCAGA
>NZ_JAAVTO010000057.1 GCF_013185065.1 Adlercreutzia sp. ZJ473
GGCGCGCGGGCAGCGTGCGGGGCGGGGCGGGATGCTCGCGCGTCGCTCGCGTCGGCGCGCACGCGAGGCGCCTGCGCCCACGCGAGCGCTCGCAGGCGTGCCGGCTGACGTGCGCGCGGGCGCTTCCGTCGGCGAGGAGGTGAGGACATGACGCTCGCAGAGCGCGTGCGCAGCGCGGAGGGCGCCAACGCGACCAGGGGGCGGGATGCCTCCCCGCGCCGACGCGGCGTCGAGGACCTGCGCCGTGACGTGAAGAGGCGCGTGCCGCTCGAGAACATCGCCGTCATCATGGCGAGCAACCCCGAACGCGCGCGCAACGAGCTGCGCACGGCGTGCCGCGGCGCGCTCGCCGAACCCCAGTGGGCCGACCTCACGGGCGCTCAGAAGAGCCGGCTGGCCGACGAGCTCATCGACGTGGTGTTCGGCATGGGCCCTCTGGAGGGGCTCATCGACGACGAGAGCGTCACGGAGATCATGGTGAACGGCTCGCGCAGCGTGTACTTCGAGCGCGACGGCAAGCTGGAGCGCAGCCCCGTGAGGTTCGAGAGCGACGAGCAGGTGCGCGTGCTGATCGACCGCATCATCGGGCCTTTGGGACGGCGCATAGACGAGGCGTCGCCCATGGTAGACGCGCGCCTCGCTCAGGGGCATCGCGTGAACGCGGTGATACCGCCCGTGTCCCCCGACGGGCCGGTGCTCACCATCCGCGCCTTCTCGCGCCGCGTCATGATGCTCGAGGAGATGGAGCGGCGCGGCTCGCTCGACGCCGGCCTGCGGGTGTTCCTGGGGTGGCTCGTGCGCGCCCGCAAGAACGTGGTGGTGTCAGGCGGCACGGGAAGCGGCAAGACCACGCTGCTCAACGCGCTGTCGTGCCTGATCCCTCACGAGGAGCGCGTGATAACCATCGAGGACTCCGCCGAGCTGAAGTTCGAGCAGCATCCGCATGTGGTGCGCCTGGAGGCCCGTCCGCGCAACGCCGAGGGCGAAGGCGAGGTGACCATACGGGATCTGGTGGTGAACGCCCTGCGCATGCGCCCCGACCGCATTATCGTGGGGGAGTGTCGCTCGGGTGAGGCGATCGACATGCTGCAGGCCATGCTCACGGGGCATGAGGGGTCGCTGACCACGCTGCACGCGAACTCGCCCGAAGACGTGGTCGACCGCATGGTGACGATGGTCCGCTACGCGGTCGACCTGCCGGTGGACGCCATCGAGGCGCAGATCGGCGGCGCGTTCGACTACGTGGTGCAGGTGGCGCGCGCACCTGACGGGTCGCGTTTCCTGTCACAGGTGGCTGAGGTGGGGTTCGACCGCGAGCGGCGGCGCTGCGTGGTCGAGCGCGTGTACGTGCGCGACGCGCTCGGCGATGCAGGGGCGGGCTCATGGCTGCGCCGCCCGGCCTGCCTGGATGAGGTCGTGGAGCGCCGCGTGGCGACGCGAGAGGAGGTGGACGCATGGGAGCGGCGAGCTTTTGGGCGGTGACGGCGGCGCTTCTCGCGCTGGCGGCGGGATGCTTGGCGGGGGCTGCGGCGTGGCGCGCGGCTTTGCGCTGGCGGCTCTCCGCGAGCGCGCTTGCCTCAAGCAGTCGCGAGCGCGCGTTTCTCATCCTGTGCAAGGGGTGTGCGCCGCTGAGGCCGGTGGCGCGGCGCCTTCTGCGGGTGCCGGCGGTGGCTGAGGCGTCGAGGGGAGCGGCGTCCTTGGCCGGCGCGCGGGGGTACGTGGCGGGTGCCGAGGAGCTGCTCTCGTCAGCGCTCGGCATGCTCGTGTGCGCGTCGGCGGCGGCGTGGGCGCTGTCGGGCTCGGCGGCGTGCGGCGCTGCAGTGGGATGCTGCGCGGTGGGCGGCGTTGTGGCGGCGCTGCGCTCGGCGGCGGACAAGCGTTCGCTCAGCATGCGGGAGGAGGTGCCGGAGGCGCTGCGCTGCATGGGCGTGTGCTTCCGCTCGGGGCTCTCGCTCCTGCAGACGCTCCAGCAGACGTCGCATGAGGTGAAGGGCCCGCTCGGCGATCTGTTCGCGGCGGCTGCGCGGCGAGTCGAGATGGGCGCGCCGACGTCCGAGGCGCTCGAGGCGCTGCGTGACGGGCATCGCGTTCCCGAGCTCGCGTTCGTGGCCGTGGCGCTTGACGTGCAGCACCAGAGCGGCGGGAGCGTGGCGCCGGTGCTCGAGGCGGCGCGGGAGTCGGTCGAAGGCGAGCTCGAGCTCATGCGGTCGCTGCGCGTGCAGACGGCCCAGGCGAAGCTCTCGGCGCGCATCGTCACGCTGATGCCCTTCGTGCTGGTGGCGTTGTTCTCGCTGGCGAGCAGCGACTTTCTGGCCCCGTTCTTCAGCAGCTTCGTCGGCGTGGCCCTGCTCGGGGTGGCACTCGCGATGCAGGCGGCGGGCGTGCTCATCGTGCGGCGCATGCTGCGCGTCGAGGCGGGGTGATGGCGATGACGGCAGTTGGCCAGGCGGGGCTGGCGTGCGTTGGCATGGCGTGCGCGGCAGGCGCGGGCTTCAGCTTGTGGAGCGCGTACGCGGAGGAGCGCCGCCGCCGGCGGCATGTGCGCGCCATGCGCGCAGGAGGTGCGCCGGCGGGCGCGTCGAGGCGGGGCGCGGACGCGCGCGGCGACGCGGGGCTTTTGGACGGGGCCGCGCTCTCGCTTGCGGTCGACCTGGGGAGGCGAATCGCGCTGGGGCATGGGCGGCGTCTGCTTCCCGCACGCTGGACGCGCGCGCCGCGAGCCCTGGGGCAGGCACGCGCCGCGGGGCTCGACGGGCAGCTGACGCCCGAGGGCTTCGGCGAGGCGCGCGTGCGCCTGGCGCTTGCGGGCGCGGGCGCAGGCTTGGCGGTGGGGCTGGTGTTCTCGGGCGAGCTTGCGGCGCTGCTCCTCGTCGCAGGCGGCATGGCGGGATGGTGCCTTCTGCCCGCCGCGGTGGGGCGCCGCGTGCGCCGCCGCGCGCAGGAGATGGAACGGCACCTGCCCGAGATGCTCGACGTGGTGGCGCTCGGCATGCGCAGCGGGCTCTCGTTCGACCGCAGCGTGGAGCTGTACGTCGAGCACTTCGACACGCTGCTCGCCGAGGCGTTCGGCCTGGCGCAACGCCAGTGGAGCTGCGGTTTGGCGCGCCGCGACGACGCGCTGCGCAGCGTTGCGAGCTCGTATGACTCGCCGCTGCTCAGGCGCGTGGTCGAGGGCATGGTGCGCTCGCTTCGCTTCGGCTCGTCGATGGCCGAGAGCTTGGAGGCGGCGGCGCACGAGGCGCGCGTGAGCTATCGGGCGCGCCGGCAGGAGCAGGTTGCCAAGGCGCCCGTGAAGATGATGGTGCCGACGGGCGTGCTCATCCTGCCCGCCATGCTCATCATGGTGCTCGGGCCGGTGCTGCTCGAGCTGATAGAGGGGTTCTGATGGAGAGGAGGACGGGTCATGGGAAGAATGGAGGCTGTTCGGAGAGGCTTTGCGCGTGCGCGCGGCGCGTGGGGGCGCATGGGGGCGCGCATGGCGTCGGGGTGGTGCCGCGCGCGGGCGAGGCTGGCGAGCGAGAGCGGCCAGGGCACTACCGAGTATGCCATTTTGGTGGGGGTGCTCGTGGTGATCGCGATCATCGCCATCACGCTGTTCCGGCCGAAGCTCGAAGAGCTCTGGAACGCTATCGCCGATGGCATCAACGGCTTGTGAGCGATGAGCGGGGGCAGTCGACGGTGGAGTACGCCATCGTGCTGGGGGCGCTTCTGTGCGTGGTGGTCGCGCTCGGGGCGCTTCACCAGGCGCTCGACGCGGGGATGTTCGTCGGGCACGCGCTGTCGGCGGCGTCGCACCACGTGCAGATGTCGGTCGGCTGGCTGGCGGACGTGTTCGTCTACTGATGAGGCGTGAGGAGGTTGCGGTGACGTGTGCGGCGATGCGCGGGCTGCGCCGCCTCGCTCGATGCGAGCGCGGGCAGGCCACGGTCGAGGCGGCCTTCGCGCTGCCGGTGGTCATGGTGCTGGTCCTGCTGCTCGTGCAGCCGGGCATCATCCTGTACGACCGCATCGTGATGCAGGGGGCGGCTGCGGAGGGCTGCCGCCTCCTCGCCACCTCGGCGGGGGACGCGCGGGTGGACGAGGACTTCATCCGGCGGCGGCTGGGGGCAGTGCCTGAGCAGGACTTGTTCCACGTGCACGGAGGCGCGTGCACGTGGAGGATAGGGCTTGAGGGCGGCGAGGCGTCGGAGCGGGTGGGCGTGTCCATATCCACCGAGGTGAAGCCGCTCCCTTTCATCGGCGCGGGCGCGGCCTTCCTCGGCATGACGAACGAGCGGGGGAACCTGGTGGTGAGCGTGCGCGTCGAGCAGCCCGCGCAGCCTGCGTGGGTGGCCGACGATGCGAGCGGGCTTGACCCGGCGGGATGGATAGGAGCGTGGCAATGAGGGCAAGAAGGCGCGTCCGCCTGTCGCTGTTCCGCGACGAGAGCGGCGTCACCACGGTGGGCATGGCGGTGGCCCTTCTGGTGACGCTGTCCCTCGTGTTCTCGTCAGCGCAGGTGTACCGGATAAACACGGCTTCCGCCGAGATCCAGGAGGTGGCCGACGCAGCCGTGCTGACAGCCGAGAACGAGGTGGCGGAGTTCATGGTGGCCGTGCGCGTGTGCGACGCCGCCGTGCTGTCGATGACGATGCTCTCGGCGAGCGCGTGCGGGCTCGGCGCGGTCGCGCTGTGCGTGCCGGCAGGGGCGAGCATCGGCGGGCAGCTCGTCGAGCTGGGGGAGAAGATGGCCGAGGCGCGCGACTCGTTCGCGCGCAAGGCCGAGGCGGGGCTCAACGCCTTGCAGCGGGCGCTGCCGTTTCTGGCGGCGGCGAACGCGGCGTCGGTTGCGGCGGCGAACAACCCGCGAGGCGCCGTCGCAGGCTACTTCGCGGCGGCGGTGCTCGTCCCCTTCGAGGGGAAGCCCATCAGCATCGCCGACGCGCAGGCCGTCTCCGACGCAGGGAAGGCGGTTTCCGACAGCGCGGAGGACATCCGCGCGGCGGTTGGGCGCGCTGAGCAGGCGGCCGAGCAGGCCAACGAGGCCAAGCTGCGCGCGTTCGAGCGCGATTGCGGAGCGAGCCCCGCGTACTGCATGTACGAGCGCGCCGATCATCTGGCGAGCCTCCCCGCCGACGAGAACCCGCTCTACCGCAGCGTCGACGCCTGGTCGTTCTCCGTGGCGCTCAGGCGCGCGCAGGCGTACTACCCGGCACGCCTGGCGGCTGAGCACCCCGCGTCGTCAAGCGTGGCCGAGCAGGCGAACTCCGAGCTGCGCAAGCGCTTCTACGCCTACGCGTCCGAGCAGCTCTCGACCGGGTACGTGGTGGAGACGCCCGATGCGTTCGAGGCGCGCTTCCCACGCCTGTTCCGCAGCACCGAGGAGCTGCGCTCCACGCCGCTTTACGACGAGGCGGTCTACCCCGTGACCGACCGGGACGGAGTGCTGACGATGCACGCGTGGCCGGGGTGCCCGAACGCCGCAGGCGCCGTGAGTGCGGGGTCGATCCGCAGCTTGGAGGAGGGCGGCTACCAGACGTGCGAGCTGTGCGCGTTCACGCCCTCGAGCTTGGGGAACGTGGCAGCTGCCTCCACGGCCATCGACAACGGGTTCGAGTACCACTACGAGGCGGTGGCGCGCGCTGCCGAAGATTACGCCCGGGCGCGGGAGGAGCTCGCGCCGAAGGCAGAGGAGGTGAAGGGAAGGGCCGGCGGGCTCATCGACGCTTGCGCGCAGGCCATGGCCGATCTGGGCCCGCAGCGCATAGCGGCGTCGCCGCCGGGGGCGAAAGGCGCGATCGCCCTGGTGGTGAACGTTGACGCGTCGGCGGCTGACGCGGGGTTCGAGAGCGCGTTCGTGAGCGGCGGCCGCACGCTGGGCACACGCGCGGCGGTGTCGGGCGCGACGCTTCTGGCTGATGCGGGCCATGACGGATCGACGGTCATCACGTCGCTGCTCGACGGGTTCGGGCAGGGCGGCGGCGCGGCCGTGGGAGCGGCGCGCGTGGTGCTCGACTGCTGGTCGGGGCTGCTCAGCGCGTTCGCGCAAGGCCAGGAGGCGCTCTCGGGCGCGATCGAGGGCGCGCTTGGGTCGCTGCCGCTCGCGAGCGCGAGCGGGCTTGGCGCTTGGGCGTCGGGCAAGCTGCGCGACGCGGTGGCGGCTTGCGGGCTCGAGCCGGTCAAGCTCGACGCCCTGAAACCCGTCTTGGTGAACACGGGGCGCGTGGCGGAGGCGGGCGACGATGCCTTCTCGGTGCGCTTCAGAGAGGCCAAGCGACGCGCGCTGGCCACCTCGAGCGGATCGGGAAGCCTGTTCGCAGGGCTCGTCGACGACGTGGAGGACGGTGCGCTCGGCCTTTTGGACGACGCCGAGGGCGGCGTGACGGTGGCCTCGGTCGAGCTGCCCGTAGGAGGCGTGCGCATCCCCGTGAAGCTGGCGCTGCCGTCCTTCGCGGCTGACGAGGCGCGCGGGTTCGTCGCCGTGTGCGCGCAGAAGGTGCGCTCGGCGGTGGGAGCGGCTGCGGGAGCGAGGGCATGGGAATGAGCAGGCGTGCGCTGCTGCGCTCCGAGCGCGGCCAGATGACGGTTGAGCTTGCGGTGGTGCTGCCGGCGGTGATCGTGGTGGCGGTCATCGCGGTGAACGCGCTCGCGTTCTTCTCGACCTGCGCCGAGTTCGACCGCGTGGGGCGCAACGCCGTGCGCCTCTGCGCCACATCCCCTGCGTATGGGCAGGACGCTGACCAGTCGGCGGCGCTCGTGGAGTCGATGGTGGAGGAGGCGGTCGGCCTCGAGAACGTGGAGGTCTCGGTTGAGGTGAGCCGCGACTGGCAGGGGCATGCGGCGTTCGCGCTCAAGATGCGCTACCGTCCGACGCTCTTCGGCCTGGGGCTGAGGGACGAGGTGCTCGGAGTCGCCTTGCCCGCCTTGGAGCACGAGAACCGCTTCGTGGTGGATACGTACAAGCCGGGCATGCTGCTCTAGCGGCTCGACGGGAGGGGAGGTGGCTGACGTGGCGGCTGATCTCGGCGTCCAGGCGGCCCGCTTGCGAAGGGCCGCAGGTGTGGTGGCTGCGTTGGCGCTCGCGTTGGCCTGCGGCGTGACGGTCGGCCATGCGAGCGCGTCAGGCGGAGAAGCAGCGGGGGCGTCGACGGAAGAGGCTGCCGCAGCGGCCTTGCAGGCAGACGAGGCGTCGGCGGCAAAGACCGCGGCGGGCGCGCATGCCGAGGCGAAGGCCGCGGCAGAGCCTGCGCACGTGCGGGACCTCACGAGGCGCATGCTGGCTGGAGAGGACGTCCTCGCAGGAGAGCTGGCCGCAGCGGGCGAGGCGCCGCGCTGGTTCTCGGACGAGCTCTTCCCGCTCGCGAACGAGAGGGACCTGATGGCGTCTGACGGTTGGACGGTGGTGGGCTTCTCGATGGACTGCGGCGCACGGGAAGCCCTGGTGGATGTGGCCGCACGTCTGCAGGAGCGCGGATGGCAGGGGTACGAGAGCGGCGCGGCGGGCGTCGCGACGTTCGAGAAGGAGGAGGGGACGTGCCGGTGGGCGATGGTGTCATGCGCGCAGATGCCTGCGGGGACGAGCGTGGTGGTGCGCGTCCAGCGCGCGGCGTGACGGGCGTCGAGCTTTTGACCACGTGGCGCGCGCGGGCGCGAGGCCTGCTCTTCCGCATGCCTGACCAGGCGGTTCACGTGCTCGTTCCCTGCTGCGACGTGCACACCTTCGGCATGCGGCATGCCCTCGACATAGCCTTCGTGTCAAGGGAGGGCGTTGTCGTGGAGGTGCGGCGCAACGTGGGGCCGCGTCGGCGATGCGCGTGCCGGGGCGCTGTGGCGGTGGCGGAGCGGTTTGCGCGTGCGGGACCGTGGCTCGAGGCGGGAGACGTGCTGGAGGTCGCCGTGCGAGCAGCGCGCGGCAGCGAGGTGACGGATGACGGAGGAAAGAAGCGGACGACGGAAGGAGAGGTTGGGCGATGAAGACGTGCCCGGTGTGCAAGACGACGCTGTTCGACGACATGGACGTGTGCTACGGCTGCATGTACCGCTTCGGCAGCAACCCGCAGCTGGAGAGGAAGGCGCAGCTCGACGGGGTGGGCTCAGGGGGCGATCCAAAGGATCCTGCAAAGGAGCCGAAAGCCGAGGGAAGGGGTGACCTGCGCACGTGGTCGGTGCGGCTCGAGGTGAGAAACCGCTCCGACCCCGGTCAGACGTGGGCGGTCGAGCTCGTCCCTCCCTACGAGCCGGTGCTCGGGGGAGAAGGCGCGCAGGCCGTCCCGCTGCAGGAGGACGCGGCTAGCTGACCATCTCGTCGAAGAGGCTCTGGGCCTGTGCGCACAGCGTCTCCTCGATGGCGAGGTAGGAGTCGAGGAGCTTGTTTCCCTCCTCGGTGAGCTCGCTGCCGTGCGCGCCGTCGCGGTTGAGCAGCTGGATCCCCAAGGCGGCTTCGGTGTCCTTGATGATGCGCCATGCCTTGCTGTAGGCCATGCCCATGCTCTTGGCTGCGGCGTTGAGCGAGCCGCGCTCGCGCACGCCCAAGCACAGGCTGGCTATGCCGCGGCCGAAGGCCGAGTCGCTCTCGGAGCCAGGGTTCTTGATGGAGAGCTTGATCCCCATTTCCAGCTTGGTCAGTTGGTCCATGCGCGTTCCTCCGTGTCTATCGCAAACCCGCCGCATGGCGCGGCGGGTGGTCTGCTTCATCTATTTTCGCATGCTTTCGCGCTCAGCGTCGCAGAAAGTTCTCGGCGGCTGCCTCGATGCTCGCCACGTCGTTGTCGATGACCTCGGAGAAGCGCGCGGGCATGGAGTCGAGCGACGCGAGCCCGGCGGGCACGTCGCGCTTGCCCGTCTCCTGCGCGATGAGCTCGTTGAGCTCGCAGCCGGTGAGGGCTGCCACGCTTGCGGGGAGCTCCTGCGCGGGCTCGAGGGCGTGAAGGGCGCGGTACACGTTGTTGCCGAACTTGGCCCAGTGCGCCGTGCTCGCGATGAGCACGGGGTTCTCGCCGCGCACGTTCTGGGCCACGGCGTAGGCCACGGCGGTGTGCGGGTCGAGCAGGTAGTCATGCTCGTCGAGCACGCGCTTGATGGTGGCGAGGCACGTGGCGTTGTCGATGGAGTCGGCTACGAACGTCTCGCGCACGCGTGCGAAGGTGTCGGCGTCAACGCGGAAGCAGCGCTTCTCGTTGAGGTCGCGCATCCAGCCGGTGATGGCCTGCGCGTCACGCCCGGTGAGCTCGAACAGCTGGCGCTCGAGGTTTGACGAGACGAGGATGTCCATGGAGGGGGAGGGGGTGAGCACGAACGTCCGGTCGGAGATGTCATAGGCGCCCGTGTTGATGAAGTCGGTGAGCACGCGGTTCTCGTTGCTGGCGCACATGAGCGTGTCGATGGGCGTGCCCACCTGCTTGGCGTACCATGCGGCCAGGATGTTGCCGAAGTTGCCCGTGGGGACGCACACGTCGATGGGGCTGCCCGCCTCGACCTTGCCAGCGGCCACCAGCTCGGCGTAGCTCGAGATGTGGTAGACCACCTGGGGAAGCAGGCGCCCCCAGTTGATGGAGTTCGCGCTCGAGAGGGCCACCTTGTGCTCGCCGAGCAGCTTGGCGGCGAAGTCCCCGTCGGAGAACACGCGCTTCACACCGGTCTGGCAGTCGTCGAAGTTGCCGCGCACAGCCCACACCTGCACGTTCGCGCCGGTGGTGGTGACCATCTGCTTGCGCTGGATGTCGCTCACGCCGCCGTCGGGGAACAGCACGCCGATGCGCACGCCGTCGGCGTCCTTGAAGCCCTCGAGCGCCGCCTTGCCGGTGTCGCCCGAGGTGGCGACGAGGATGCAGAACTCGTGGTCAAGCTCGCCGCGGTCGCGCAGGGCCTGGGCGCTGGCTGAGAAGAACTGCGGCAGGCACTGCAGGGCCATGTCCTTGAACGCGCTCGTGGGGCCGTGCCACAGCTCGAGCACGTGCGTGCTCTCGTCGAGGGAGGTGATGGGGCAGATGTCCTCGGTGTCGAAGTTGTCGCCGTAGGAGCGCGTCATGAGCTCGTCGATCTTCTCGTCGGGCAGGTCGACGTTGAACGCCCGGTAGACGGTGGCGGCGCGCTGCGCGTAGGGGAGCTTCGCGAGGCTCACGATCTCGTCAACCGTGAAGGAGGGGAGCTCCTGCGGGACGTAGAGTCCGCCGCCGTCCGCCAGGCCGTTGATGACGGCTTGGGTGAACGGCACGGGCTTGTCGCAGCGTCCGCGCGTGTCAACATAGAGGTTTTGCCCGAACGCGCGGGCTCGGTCAGTTTTCTGCGTCATGGATTCAACCTTTCGGGGGTGTACATGCGGCTCAGTATACTAGAGCGGGTATGTGACAGAAGTGTTTCAGCACGTGATTCGGCGCGAAAACCACGGGTGGCGTGCTACGCGAGCTGCTTGCGTCATCCCCACAGTAATAACGTTTGACGTTAATAACGCGAAAGGTTACTATATGATCGTGTCGTTTGCGGACAAGGACACGCGTTGCCTTGCCGAGCTGAAGCGCGTGCGTCGCTTCGAAGGGTTTGAGCGCGTTGCGCTGAGGAAGCTGCGTCAGCTGGAAGTCGCGAGCAGCCTGCAGGATCTGAGCGTTCCTCCGGGCAACATGCTTGAGAGGCTCAAGGGGGACAGGGCGGGTCAGTACAGCATACGCATCAACGACCAGCATCGCATCTGCTTCGCATGGACCGAGGCAGGGGCGGAAAACGTCGAGATCGTCGATTACCATGCGTGAGGTGATGGACATGGCTGCTTTGCTTGATCCTGTTACTCCCGGTGAGCTTCTCAAGGAAGAGTTTCTGGTTCCTCTGGGCATCAGCCAGTATCGTCTCGCCAAGGAAACGGGCATACCTGCGCAGAGGGTCGGGCAGATTGTTCTGGGGAGGCGCAGCATTACGGCAGACACCGATCTTCGCTTCTGCCGCTTCTTCGGGCTGACGGACGGTTATTGGCTTCGCGCGCAGGCAGCCTATGACCTGGAGATGGCCCGTCGCAAGCTGTCCTCGGAGCTTGAGCGCATAGTGCCCTGTTCGCAAGCGGTTTAGGCAAAGGAAGCTGAACCTTCTATCGCGCATCGTGCGGCGCTTGGGTTCGAGCATGCTCGCATCCGCTCTGCTGCCCCCGCTTTCTCGTATGCAAGTAATCCGAGGCGGACAAATTTTCAAAAAAGGTTTCCCTTGGGTTTCTTTTTGAAAAAGTTTGCTATAGAATACTTGTGTTACATGTAGCTAACTTTGATGGGAATTGAGATGCAGAACGCTATGGCAGCTGAGAACCAAGCCTACGCCTCGGCCGAGCCGAAGGTGCGCATGCAGCAGATGCCGCTGACCTTCTTGGGCGAGGGCGGTCGCGCACGGGTTGTGAAGGTTCGCGGAAAAGGCGACGTACATCATCACCTCGAGAACCTCGGGTTCGTCGAAGGTGCGGACGTACGTGTCATCTCCAGGAGCTCCGGCAACCTGATCGTCGAGGTCAAGGGCGCGCGCGTCGCGCTCGACAGGTCGGTGGCGTCGAAGATCATCACCTGCTAGCGCGTTGGCACCAGCACGTGCTTGCGCCGGCGTGCGTCTGCGCTGACGTGTGCTCGAGCGAATGCGCAGCTGCGCGCGCGTGAACGCGTTCGCGCAACATGCGCTTGCACTGCGGCCTGGCGCTGCGGCGTTGGCGCGTGGCTTGGCGTTGGCGTGCACTCGCATCCTGCGCGCGCAGCTCGTGCTGCGACCGCCAGGCCGTCGCGTTCGCATGCGATTCCCCCAAAGGAAGCAGACCCGTTTAGTCGTTCACGTGAAAGGAAGGACGATGGCACAGCAAGACAAGACCCTGCGCGACGTTGCCGTGGGTGACTCCGCCGTCGTGCGCCGCCTGATGGGCGAAGGAGCCGTCAAGCGCCGCATCATGGACATGGGCATCACCAAGGGCACCGAGGTCTACGTGCGCAAGGTGGCCCCCCTCGGCGATCCGATCGAGGTTACGGTCCGCGGCTTCGAGCTCTCGCTCCGCAAGGATGAGGCGGAGAAGGTGCTGGTGCTCTAAAGAACAGCTTCGCGAGTATGCGCTGATGAGCGCATATTTTTAAGCCCAGCAGTTAGAATACGTTAACTTTCTGGCCGCCACTGCGAGCGCCCCGCAGGACGGCTGCCAGATCGCGTCAGCGTCAACAAGAAGGAAAGGAAACCATGGGAATCAACATTGCGCTTGCCGGCAACCCCAACTGCGGCAAGACGACCATGTTCAACGACCTCACCGGCGCCAACCAGTACGTTGGCAACTGGCCCGGCGTGACCGTTGAGAAGAAGGAAGGCAGGTACAGCCGCGACAAGGACGTGACCATAACCGACCTGCCGGGCGTCTACTCGCTGTCCCCGTACAGCCCCGAGGAGATCGTCACGCGCGACTACCTCATGAGCGGCAGCCCCGACGTGGTCGTCAACCTCGTCGACGCCACCAACCTCGAGCGCAACCTCTACCTCACCACCCAGATCATCAACTTGGGCCTGCCGGTGGTCATCGCGCTCAACATGATGGACCTCGTGGAGAAGAACGGCGACAAGGTCGACGTGGCTAGGCTCTCCGAGGCGCTCGGCTGCCCCATCGTGGAGACCTCCGCCCTCAAGGGCCGCGGCACCGCCGACGTGGTCAAGGCCGCCGTCGCCGCCGCGAGGAAGGGCGCGCCCGCCGCGCCGACCCTGCGCTTCTCCGACGACGTGGAGGAGGCGCTCGGCAAGGTCATCGACATCCTGGGCTCGCGCGTGAGGCCCGAGAACGCGCGCTGGTTCGCCATCAAGCTGCTCGAGGGCGAGCAGCTCACCGTCGACGCGCTCAAGCTCCCCGCATCCGACCTGGCCAAGGTCGAGGCCATCCGCGCGGCGGTGGAGGACGCCGAGGACGATGACGCCGAGTCCGTCATCACCAACGAGCGCTACGACGCGATCACCGAGGTATGCGCCGCCTGCGTGAGGAAGTCCGCGAAGGGCATGACCACCACCGAGAAGATCGACCGCGTGGTCACCAACCGCATCCTCGGCATCCCCATCTTCATCGCGATCATGTTCTGCGTGTACTTCGTGGCCGTCTCGGTCGGCGGCGGCGTGGTGACCGACTGGGCCAACGACGGCCTGTTCGGCGACGGCTGGCTCTACACGAACACCGAGGCCTTCGACGAGGCCGTCGGCGCGTGGGAGGAAGAGGTCGCCGCAGCTGAGGAGGCGGGCGCGAGCGAGGCGGCCCTCGAGGCCCTCGCGGAGGAGGAGCCCGACCCGGCCGAGTTCGGCCTGTGGCACCCGGGCCTCACGCCGGTGGTGTCCGACGCGCTTTCGGCCATCGGCTGCGCCGACTGGCTGCAGAGCCTCATCGTCGACGGCATCGTCGCCGGCGTCGGCGCCGTGCTCGGCTTCGTCCCGCAGATGATCCTGCTGTTCCTCATGCTGTCGTTCCTCGAGGCCTGCGGCTACATGGCGCGCGTGGCGTTCGTCATGGACCGCGTGTTCCGCCGCTTCGGCCTGTCGGGCAAGTCGTTCATCCCCATGCTCATCGCGAGCGGCTGCGGCGTGCCGGCGGTCATGGCCACCAAGACCATCGAGAGCGAGAAGGACCGCCGCATGACCATCATGACCACCACCATGATCCCCTGCGGCGCGAAGATGCCGATCATCGCGCTCGTGTTCGGCGCGCTCGTGGGCGGCGACTCCGAGGCGACCTGGTGGGTGGCCCCGCTGTTCTACTTCCTCGGCCTGGCTGCCATCATCGTCTCCTGCATCATGCTGAAGAAGCTCAAGAGCTTCGCCGGCGAGGTGGCCCCGTTCATCATGGAGCTCCCGCAGTACCACATCCCCACGGCGAAGAGCGTTGCTCTGGCCACGTGGGAGCGCGTGAGGTCCTACATCGTCAAAGCCGGCACCATCATCTTCCTGTCGACCATCGTCATCTGGTTCCTCATGAACTTCGGCATCTACGAGGGCGCGTTCGGCCTGCTTGACGTCGAGATGGAAGGATATCTGGACAACTCCTTGATGGCGGGCCTGGGCAACCTGCTCGCGTGGGTCTTCGCGCCTCTGGGCTTCGGCAACTGGGAGTCCGCCGTCACCTCCATCACCGGGCTGGTGGCGAAGGAGAACGTGGTCGCCACGGTGGGCATCCTCACGCAGCTCGGCGAGCTCGGCGAGACCGACCCGGTTCTGTGGGAGGGCTTCGCGGCCATGCTCGGCGGGTCGTCCGCCGCGATCATGGCGTTCTGCGCCTTCAACCTGCTGTGCGCGCCGTGCTTCGCCGCCATCGGCACCATCCGCCGCCAGATGATGAGCGCGAAGTGGACCTGGGCGACCATCGGCTACATGTGCGGCTTCGCGTGGTGCGTGGGCCTCATGATCTACCAGTTCGTGGGCTTGGCCACGGGCGAGGTGAGCTTCGGCGTCTTCACGGTGGTCGCCATCGCGGTCGCCGCCGCCCTGCTGTTCCAGCTGCTTCGCCCGATGCCGCGCTTCGAGGACGAGCCTGCGAAGCGCGAGCTCGACGCCGCGGCCGAAGCCGCCTAGAAGACTTGGCGAATGCGCGCCCCGCGCAACCTGCCCGCCCCGCGCCTTGAGCGGCGCGGCGCGGGCGGCCGGGGCGCCCGCGTGAGAGCGCGCCGGGGGCGCGCGGGAAAGGACCTGTCATGAAGGAGCTCGTCTTGACGCCGGGAACCGTCGTCATGCTGGCGGCCATGGCCGCGTGGGCAGCGTGGGCCGTCCGCCGCATCACGCACCGCGGCCTTTGCGACTGCGGCGACCACTGCGGGGACGCCGGCGCGTGCAGCTCGGGCTGCTCGTGCGGGGGCTGCGGCGCGGCCGAGAAGATGGTCGCCGACATGGGCCGCTCCCTGGAGGGCCCGAAAGGGTAGGAGCGCCCCTCGCCTCTTGTGTTACCATGTCTCCATCTGCGTGAAGGAGGAAGCCATGGAGAAGATGTCCATGTCGCATGAGGACTACCTTGAGGCGATGGTCATGCTGGGGGCGACCACCGAGGCCTCGGTGCGCTCGGTTGACGTCGCCGCCAAGATGGGCGTCTCGAAGGCGTCGGTGAACAAGGCGATGTCGGTCCTGAAGGAGAAGGGCCTCGCTGAGCAGCCTTATTACGGCGACATCACGCTCACCGAGACGGGCTACGCCTACGGGTCGTCGGTGCTCGAGCGCCACGAGGCCCTGTCGTGCTTCCTCAACAAGGCGCTCGGCATCCCCGCCGACGTGGCCGAGCGGGAGGCGTGCCTGATGGAGCACGCCATCAGCGACGAGTCGTTCGAGAAGTGGCTCGCCTTCATCAAGGGGCTTGACCTGGAGTAGGGACGCGCGTGGGCGCCGCGCGGGCGCGCGGGTAACGAAAGCGGATCAATTAGTTATGGAAGGGCTCTGCGGGGCCCTTTATCTGTGGTATCCTGAATGAGCTCATCGCATGAACACGCTACTGAAACGAACTCGGTGCATAAGGGGCGCATTTCCTTTGGAGAGACAATCCCATATCGTGTCCTTTGACGACGCTCGCCGCTCGACGCGCGGCGGCCGCGGCGCGTCCGGCGTGTCTTCGGGCGCGCGGGGCGGCGGCATGCGCGCGGGGCGCGCGTCGTCCGCAGGAGCGTACGGAAGC
>NZ_JAAVTO010000058.1 GCF_013185065.1 Adlercreutzia sp. ZJ473
GGCCCAGGTGGCCCCGGCTCCCGCGGCGGCCCCCGCGCCCGCCGCAGCCGATGACGCCGCGCGCCCGGCGACGTGGCGCGCCGTGACGGCCCCCATGGTGGGCACCTACTACGAGGCCCCGGCTCCCGGCGAGCCGCCGTTCGTGAAGGTGGGCGACGAGGTGGCCGCCAACGAGACGCTGTGCATCGTCGAGGCCATGAAGCTCATGAACGAGATCACCGCTGAGGAGATGGGCACGGTGCGCGAGGTGTGCCTGACCGACGCCACGCCGGTCGAGTACGGCACGGTGCTGTTCTACATCGAGCCCCACGAGGTGGTTCCCACGATTCCGGAGAACGCATGATGTTCGGGAAGATTCTCATCGCGAACCGCGGCGAGGTGGCGCTGCGCGTGATGCGCGCGGCGCGCGAGCTCGGCGTGAAGACGGTCGCGGTGTACTCCACCGAGGACGCCGACACCTACCCGGTGCGCTACGCCGACGAAGCCGTGTGCATCGGGCCGGCGCCCGCCAACAAGAGCTACCTGGTCATGGCCAACATCATCGAGGCCGCCAAGCAGACCGGGGCCGAGGCCATCCACCCCGGCTACGGCTTCCTGGCCGAGAACGCCGACTTCGCGCGCGCCTGCGCCGAGGAGGGCATCGTGTTCATCGGCCCCTCGCCCGAGTGCATCGAGAGCATGGGCGACAAGTCCTCGGCCCGCGAGACCATGAAGAGCTGCGGCGTGCCGACGGTGCCCGGCTCCGACGGCTGCCTCGACACCGTCGAGGAGGCCCGTGAGTTCGCCGAGCGCGTGGGCTACCCCGTGCTCATCAAGGCCACGGCGGGCGGCGGCGGCAAGGGCATGCGCGAGGTGCACGACCCGGCCGACCTTGAGGCGCAGTACAAGGCCGCGCGCACCGAGGCGGGCGCGGCGTTCGGCAACGACGGCGTGTACCTCGAGAAGCTCGTGCTGCGCCCGCGCCACGTGGAGGTGCAGATCCTCGCGGACGACTTCGGCAACAACGTGGCCCTGTGCGAGCGCGACTGCTCCATCCAGCGCCGCCATCAGAAGCTCGTCGAGGAGGCGCCCTCGCCGGCGCTGACCGAGGAGGTGCGCCGCGCCATGGGCGTGGCCGCCGTGAAGGCCGTGCGCGCCACGGGCTACCGCAACGCGGGCACCATCGAGTTCCTGCTCGACGAGCGCGGCCACTTCTACTTCATGGAGATGAACACGCGCGTGCAGGTTGAGCACCCCGTCACCGAGCAGATCACCGGCACCGACATCATCAAGGAGCAGCTGCGCATCGCCGCGGGCGAGCCCATGAGCTGCGCCGGGCGCGCGCCCTTCGTGCCGTCCGGCCACGCCATCGAGATGCGCATCAACGCCGAGGACCCCGCGCACGGCTTCCGCCCGTGCCCCGGCACCGTCACGGCGTTCGAGCCCCCCGCGGGCCCGGGCGTGCGCGTGGAGAGCTACGTGCGCGCCGGCACGCGCATCTCGCCGTACTACGACTCGCTGGTGGCGAAGGTGATCGTGTCCGGGCAGGACCGCGCCGAGGCGGTGGCGCGTGCGCGCCGCGCGCTCGACGAGTTCGTGGTCGAGGGCATCGCCACCACCATCCCGTTCCACAAGCGCGTGCTGGAAAACGAGGTGTTCCTGGCCGGCGAGGCCACCACCGACTTCATCGAAACCCAGATGGGAGACGTACTATGAGCAACCAGCTTAACGTAGACGGCATGTCTTTGGCGCCCGGCGTGGTGGAGACGATCATCTCCATCGCGGCCAACGAGGTCGACGGCATCGCCTCGGTGGGCTCGTACGCCACGAGCGGCCTGCGCTCCATGCTGGCGTCGAGGCCGTCGACTTCCGGCATCGAGACGAGCGTGGACGACGAGGGCAAGCTCGCCGTCACGCTGCACGTCGAGGTGCGCTACGGGCACGTGCTGCCCGACCTGGCGGCGCGCCTGCGCGAGGCCGTGGCCGACGCCCTGCGCGTGCAGGTGGGCGTCGAGGTGGCCTCGGTTGACGTGTTCGTCGACGGCATCCAGTTCGACCAGCAGTAGAGCGCCCTGCGGGCGCGGCGGCTCTCCCTCGGGCGGGCGCCGCGCCCGCAGGCCCGTTTCGCCCCTTAGTCATAGACGGAGTAAACTTTTATGTCTGCCAAACGACATGAGCGCACCTTTGCGCGTCGCAGCACCGTGCAGGTGCTCTACACGAGCGAGATCCAGAACGAGCGCCCCTCGGTGCTCCTGGACACGGGCCGCTGCCTGAACGAGGACGGCCCGCTGCCCGAGTACGCGCTCACGCTGATCGACGGCGTGGAGGCGCACCGCGACGTGATCGACGCCTACCTCGAGTCGACGTCGGAGAACTGGGCGCTGTCGCGCATGCCCATCGTCGACCGCACCATCCTGCGCCTGGCCGTCTTCGAGATGGTCTACGTGAAGGACGTGCCCGTGTCGGTGGCGATCAACGAGGCCGTCGAGCTGGCGAAGGACTTCGGCGGCGAGGACGAGTCGCCGCGCTTCGTGAACGGCGTGCTCGGGCGCATCGCCAAGCAGCTCGAGGCCGAGGCCGCCGAGGCCGCTGCCGCTGCGGCCGCTGGGGCCGCTGGGGCCGAGGACGGCGCCGGCGCGGAGGAGCGCGACCCGTTCGCGGGCTACGACGCGCTGCCGACGGCGGGCGAAGGCGAGGCCGCGTCCGAGGGCGCTGAGGCGTGATGGCCGCGCAGCCCGGCACGTTCGAAGAGGTGAAGGGCCGCCTCGAGCAGATCGTCGACGAGGTGAGCGCCGAGGGCGTCACGCTCGACGAGGCGCTCGCGCTCTACGAGGAGGCCGTCAAGCTGGGACTTGCCGCATGCGACCTGAGCGAGCAGGGCGCGCTCGAGGCCGCAGCCGCCGAGGAGGCGCGCGCGGCAGAAGGCGCTGGCGCCGACGCCGGCGCAGCAGGGGCCGACTCCGGCGCGCCCGCAGGCGACGCCGAGGCCGCAGCATCTGCGGAGGGCGAGGCAGCCCCGGCCGCGGACGAGGGCGCGCTCTAGCGCGCGACGAGGTGATCCCCGTGAGAAACGACCGCATACTCGACGCCATCGACTCACCCTCCGACCTCAAGGTCTTGAGCGACGAGGAGCTCAACATCCTCGCGCAGGAGATCCGCGAGCAGATCATCGCCACCACGTCCAAGACGGGCGGGCACGTGGCCTCGTCGCTCGGCGCGGTCGAGATCATCCTCGCGGCGCACAGCGTGCTCGACGCGCCGCGCGACAAGCTCATCTTCGACGTGGGGCACCAGGCGTACGCGCACAAGCTCGTCACGGGGCGGCGCGACGCCTTCGACACCCTGCGCAGCTACCACGGCATCTCGGGCTTCCCGCGCCCGAGCGAGAGCCCGTACGACGTGCACCCCTCGGGCCATGCCTCCGACTCGCTGTCGGTGGCCGCGGGCCTGGCCAAGGCGCGCAAGATCAAGGGGACCGACGAGAGGGTGGTGGCCGTCATCGGGGACGCGGCGCTCTCGGGCGGCATGGCGTTCGAGGCCCTGAACTACGTGGGCCAGGAGCAGCTGCCGCTCGTCATCATCCTGAACGACAACGAGATGTCCATCTCGCGCAACGTCGGCGCGCTCATGAGGCACCTCGGCAACATGCGCGCGACCTCGCAGTACCGCGACGCGCGCGAGGCCCTGCAGGAGCGCCTCGAGAGCGGCGGCGCCTTCGGCAACGCCGTGGCGCGCTTCGGCAAGAACGTCAAGGAGTCGATGAAGCAGTTCGTCATCCCGCACTCCATGATCTTCGAGCAGCTCGGCATCGTGTGCACGGCCCCCATCGACGGGCACGACATCCGCGAGCTGCGCGAGACGCTGTCGCTCGTGCTCGCCATGGACGCGCCCGTGCTCATGCACGTGGTGACGAAGAAGGGCGCGGGCTACGGCCCCGCGCGCAAGGACCCGGAGCGCTTCCACGGCGTGGGCCCCTACGACGTTGCCACCGGCGCCTCGACCGCATCCCCTGCGGCCGCCCCCAGCTACACGAGCGTGTTCGGCGAGGCGCTCGTGCGCGAGGCCGCGCTCGACCCGCGCGTGGTGGCCATCACGGCGGCCATGGAGGGCGGCACGGGGCTCAAGCCCTTCGCGCGCGCCTACCCTGAGCGCTTCGTCGACGTGGGCATCGCCGAGGAGCAGGCCGTCGGCATGGCGTCGGGCCTCGCCGCGGGCGGGAGCAAGCCCGTGGTGGCCATCTACTCCACCTTCCTGCAGCGCGCCGTCGACCAGATGATCATCAACGTGGCGCTGCCGAAGCTCGACGTGGTGTTCGCGCTCGACCGCGCGGGCCTGGTGGGCAACGACGGCCCCACGCACCACGGCGTGTTCGACCTGGTCTACGCGCGGATGATCCCGCACATGCGCGTGCTCGCCCCCTCCGACGAGGCCGAGCTCGCCTGCGCGCTGCACACCGCGCTCGTGCTCGGCGGCCCGTTCGCCATCCGCTACCCGCGCGGCGCGGGCGAGGGCGTGCCGGTCCCCGAGGCCCCTGCCGTCCTCGCCCCGGGCGTCTCGCGCGTGCTGCGCGAGGGCGACGACGCGTGCATCCTCGCGTTCGGGCACATGGTGCCGCGCGCCGTGGAGGCGGCGCGGCTTCTGGGGGAGCGCGGCGTGAGCGCGCGCGTGGTCGACATGCGCTGGGTGAAGCCGCTCGACCGCGAGGCCATCCGCCGCGCGGCGTCCACGCGCCTCGTGGTCACGGTGGAGGAGGGCGTCATCGCGGGCGGCGCGGGCGAGGGCGTGCTCGGCGTGCTCTCCGAGCTGGGGGCGCAGGTGCCCGCGCGCGTGCTCGGCCTCCCCGACGACTACGTGCTGCAGGGCAAGGTCGACCTGCTCCTGCGCGACCTGGGCCTCGACGCCGAGGGCATCGCGGCCACCGTGGCCGACGCGCTCGGGGATTAAGGGCGCCCGCCCCGCGTCCCGCCGCTACGCCCGGCTCGTGACCGGGCGCTCCATGACGTAGTCGTCCATCACGTAGCCGCCGCCGATCTCGGTCACCACCGAGTCGATCTCGCGGAACCCCTTCGCCCGGTACGCGCGCAAGGCCAGCTCGTTGTGCTTGTTCACCGTGAGGTACGAAGCGGAGAGGCCGCGCTCGCGGCACAGCTCGTCGTAGAACGCCACGATGCGGCTCGCGAACCCGCGCCCGCGGTCGGCGGCCGCGAGGTAGATCTTCGAGATGAAGAAGCGGTTCGTCTCCGGCTCGTCATGCCCGCCGGTGTACCCCACGACGCGCGGCTCTCCCTCCGCGCCCGCGCCGTCCTCGCGCACGCGCACGAACCAGTACTCGTAGGCGTTCTCGGCCATGTCGCGCTTGATGGCGTCGGCGCTCTGGAACTGCTCGATCATGTACTCGGTCTGGCCCTCGCCGATGAGCGCGGGCCAGTAATCGCGCCAGATCTCGCCGGCCAGCTCGGCCAGCTGCCCGACGTGCTCCTCCGTCTCCACGGGGGCGAACTCGACTTCCATGCGACCTCCTTCTCGGCGCCTTCGCGCCTCCTGCGCGCTCGCGGGCCGCAAGCCCGCGCCCGCCTGCGCGCCTGTTCGCGCGCTGGTCTTTGATTGTACTCCTACTCCGTACGTTTCCGGCGTGTAACGCCGGCGCTTCCCCCTTGTTAAAAGGCGTTTTCGAAAGTGCTAACAGTTGAGGGCGCGCCCGCGTGAGCCGCGCGGGCGTGGAATCATGGGACGTGGAGTCAGACAACGCGAGGAAACAAGGAGGTATCTGCTATGTTTGACACAGGCTCGACGGGCTTCATGATCGTGTGCACGATGCTCGTCCTCCTCATGACGCCCGGGCTGGCGTTCTTCTACGGCGGCTTGTCGCGGCGCAAGAACGTCGGCAACACGATGATCATGGTGTTCGCCGCCATCGGCATCGTCGCCCTCACCTGGACGACGTGCGGCTGGTCGTTCGCGTACGGCGGCGACGGCTCGGTCCCGTTTTTCGGCGGCTTCGACCAGGTCGGCTGCCTGGGCACGGTCTCCAACCTGCTCGCTGAGGCAGAGGGCACTCCGGACGCCTTCGCAGTGCTCTCTGGCGCAGCGTCGCTCGACGCGGCTGACCCCGAGCTCGCGGCGGGCTACCCGGCTGTCGTCGACATCGTGTTCCAGATGGCCTTCTGCATGATCACCACCGCCATCATCACCGGCGCGGTCGCCGGGCGCGTGAAGTTCGGCGCCATCTGCGCGTTTCTGGTGGTTTGGACTGTGCTCGTGTACCCGCCGCTCGCCCACATGGTGTGGGGCGGCGAAGGCTCCCTCATCGGCGACGTCATCGGCGCGCTTGACTTCGCCGGCGGCGACGTGGTGCACATCTCCTCGGGCCTCACGGGCCTTGTGCTGTGCGTCCTGGCCGGCAAGCGCAGGGGCTTCGGCATGATGAGCTACCGCGCGCACAACGTGCCGTTCGTGGCGCTCGGCGCGACGCTTCTGTGGTTCGGCTGGTTCGGGTTCAACGCGGGCTCCGAGTTCGCAGCCGACGGCGTGGCGGCGCTGGCCCTCGTGAACACGGTGGTGGCCTCGGGCGCCGCGCTTGCGTCCTGGATGGTGGTCGAGCGCGTGAAGGTGGGCAAGCCCACGCTCGTCGGCGCGGCGACCGGCCTGGTCGCGGGCTTGGTGGTCATCACGCCGGCGGCGGGCTTCGTAGAGCCGTGGGCGGCCGTCGTCATGGGGGTCGTCGTGAGCCCCGTCTGCTACTTCGCCATCTCCGTCTGCAAGCGCAGGCTCGGCTACGACGACGCGCTCGACGCCTTCGGCTGCCACTGCGTGGGCGGCGTCGTGGGCGGCGTCCTCACCGGCGTGTTCTGCGTGCCCGAGCTGTCCTGGACCGGCTTCGGCGGCCTCATCTACACGGGCGACGCGTCGCTGCTTCTGAGCCAGGTCGCGGGCATCCTCGTCACCGTCGCGTTCGTGGCCGTGGCCGACCTGGTCATCGGGCTCGCCGTGAAGGCGTGCTTCAAGGGCAGCCTGCGCGTGAGCGAAGAGGAGGAGGCGCGCGGCCTCGACGTCGCCGAGCACGGCGAGAGCGCGTACCCGGCCTACATCGGCCTCGACTAGCGGAAGGAACGGTTTTATGAAACGAATCATAGCCATCGTGCGTCCCGAGAAGCTCGAGGCGCTCAAGGACGCCCTGTTCGCGGCGAACGTGTCGGGCATGACCATCAGCCAGGTGAACGGCTGCGGCAACCAGCACGGCTGGACCGAGTACTTCCGCGGCACCGAGGTGCTGCTGAACATGGTGCCGAAGGTGAAGTTCGAGGTCGTCGTCGACGATGCGCGCGTCGACGAGCTCGTGGAGGTGATCCAGGCGGCGGCCCGCACCGGCAGCGTGGGCGACGGCAAGATCTTCATCTCCCCGGTCGAGCAGGTGATACGGATCCGCACCGGCGAGACCGGCGACGACGCGATCTAGCGGGCGGCGAGCGAGCGCGCAGGGGGAGGGGCGGCTGCCTGCATGCGCCCCTTCGCCCCTCCGTCCCTTCGCCAGAGGCAGCCCCGTCCCTGCTCCCATCGTTGCGCAGGACGATGGGAGCAGCTCCCGCTTCCGCTCGGCGGGTCGCGCCCCCGCCGCCCGCGCGTTGCGCTAGAATGGGCGCGGACAATTTGGCGAGGAAGGAGCCCCATGTACACTTACACCCCGAGCGGCGTGTGCTCGCGCCGCATCGACGTCGAGCTTGACGGAGACGTGATCGAGTCGGTTCAGTTCACGGGCGGCTGCGACGGCAACCTGAAGGCCATCTCCAAGCTGGTGGCGGGCAAGCCCGTCGACGAGGTGATCGCGCTCCTGGAGGGCAACACCTGCGGCCGCCGCTTGACCTCGTGCGCCGACCAGCTCACGCGCGCCCTGCGCGAGGCCCAGGCCGCGCGCGCGTAAGGCCTAGAGGGGACTGCGGGCGGGGCGGCGATCGCGCGGCGATCATCGGGCTCGCGCGCGGACGGGACGGCGGGTGGAGCTCAGTCGCTCGGACAGTCCTGCTCGCGCGAAACGCCCGCAGGGCGTTTCGGCTCGTGCGGAACTCGCTTGGTGAGCACCACCCGCCGCCCCGCCCGCTCCCGCAACGCTCCTGCAAGGTCGCGCAACGGCCGGCAGCGCTCTTGCGGCGCCCCGCCCGCCCCCCGCAAGGTTCTCGCAAGCCCCTGCAACGTCCCGCCCGCCCCCGCCCGCCCCCCGCAACAGCAGCGTTGCGGCGGCCCTACGAATTAATCGCGCTGGGTCAAAATTCACGGGGAAGGAGCGGGGGCGCGTGTTATACTAGCTGAGCCTATGGGAAAACCCGTAGGCAAGGTATCTGTAGGCCCCCGAGACATGTTTTGTTGTACAGCTTAGATCGCCAGCTTTAGCATGCGAACATGGTAAGTGTCAATCAATCATGACGAAGGGTCCCCGGAATTCTAGAAGGTTCGAAAGGGGTCCGTTTTGACCGAAATCAAGAACACATCCGTCATCGACTTCTCCGACATCACGGACGAGCAGATGAACGAGATGATTGACGGCACGCTGACCAACTTCGACGAGGGCGATCTCGTCGACGGTGTTGTCGTCAAGCTCGAGCACGACGAGGTGCTCGTCGACATCGGATTCAAGAGCGAGGGCGTCATCCCGTCCCGCGAGCTCTCCATCCGCAAGGATGCCGATCCGTCCGATATCGTGAGCCTGGGCGACAAGATCGAGGCGCTCGTTCTCCAGAAGGAGGACAAGGACGGCCGTCTGATCCTGTCGAAGAAGCGTGCTGAGTACGAGCGTGCTTGGATTCGCGTCGAAGAGAAGTTCAAGGCCGGCGAGGTCGTCACCGGCGAGGTCATTGAGGTCGTCAAGGGCGGCCTGATCCTCGACATCGGCCTGCGCGGCTTCCTGCCTGCGTCGCTCGTCGACCTGCGCCGCGTGAAGGACCTCGACATGTACCTCAACACCGAGATCGAGGCCCGCGTCATCGAGATGGACCGCAACCGCAACAACGTCGTGCTGTCCCGCCGCGTGCTGCTCGAGGAGGGCCGCAAGAACGAGCGCGCCGAGATCCTCTCGAAGCTCTCGAAGGGCATGCGCCTCAAGGGCACCGTCTCCTCCATCGTGGACTTCGGCGCTTTCGTGGACCTCGGCGGCATCGACGGCCTGGTCCACATCTCCGAGCTCTCCTGGAACCACGTCAACCATCCCTCCGAGGTCGTCAAGGTGGGCGACGAGGTGGAGGTCGAGGTGCTCGACGTCGATCTGCAGCGCGAGCGCATCTCGCTCGGCCTCAAGCAGACCACGCCTGACCCGTGGATCAAGCTCGTCGAGTCCTACCCGGTCGGCACCATCGTCGACGGCAAGGTCACCAAGATCGTCCCGTTCGGCGCGTTCATCGAGCTGGGCAACTCCATCGAGGGCCTCGTGCACATCTCCGAGATGGCCGGCCGCCACATCGACACGCCTGCCCAGGTCGTCAAGCCGGGCGAGGGCGTCAAGGTCAAGGTCATGGAGATCAACCCCGAGCGTCGCCGCATCTCCCTGTCGATGAAGGCCGCCGCCGAGGAGCTCGGCTTCGAGATCGAGGTCGACGAGACCATCCAGGCCGAGGAGAAGCCGGCCAAGCGCTCCAGGAAGGCCGACAAGGCTGACAAGGCCGAGAAGGCCGAGGCTCCTGCCGAGGAGAAGGCGGAGTAGCCTTGGGCGCAAGCTCGCCGCGCAGGCGGGCGTGAAGGCAAGCGCAACAGGGGAGCGGAGCCTGCGAGGGCTCCGCTCCCCTTGCTTTTTCTGGAGGATCAGACGTTCGGAGGCAAGGTGGAGCGAGGAAGGCGCGTGGCGCTCGGCATGAGCGGCGGCGTGGACAGCTCGACGGCGGTGCTCATGCTGCAGCACCACGGATACGAGGTGCTCGGGGTGACGTGCGTGTTCATGCCGGGCGCGGAGGCTCGGGCCGCGGTGCGCGGCGCGCGGGAGACGTGCGCGCAGCTCGGCGCCGAGCACGTGGCGGTTGACTGCGCGGACATGTTCGAGGAGCGCGTGGTGGCGCCGTTCGCGGACGGCTGCGCGCGCGGCCTCACGCCGAGCCCGTGCGTGGGCTGCAACGCGCGCTGCAAGCTGCCGGCGCTCATGGGCGCGGCCGACGCGCACGGCTGCGACTTCGTGGCGACGGGGCACTACGCCCGCGTGGGGCGCCTCGGGGAGGGCGGCCGCTACGCCGTCATGCGCGCGCTCGACCACGCCAAGGACCAGAGCTACATGCTGAGCCAGCTCTCGCAGGAGCAGCTCGCGCGGCTCATCCTGCCCCTGGGCGGCATGACCAAGCTCGAGGTGCGCGAGGTGGCGCGCGCGGCGGGGATCGCCGCAGCCGACGCGCCCGACAGCCAGGACATCTGCTTCGCCCCGCAGGGCTACCGCGCGCTTCTGGCCCAGCGCGGCGTCGCCTTCGAGCCAGGGGACATCGTGGACGTGCGCGGGCAGGTGCGCGGGCGCCACGCGGGGCTCGCGTGCTACACGGCGGGCCAGCGCCGCGGCATCGGCGTGGCGGGCCCCGAGCCCTACTACGTGGTGGGCAAGCGCGCCGACGCAAACGAGCTCGTCATCGGCACGCGCGAGGAGAGCCTCATCCGCCAGGTGCGGGTCGGGCAGATGGCGTGGCAGGCGATCGAGCCGCCCGGCGCCCCCCTCGAGGCCATGGTGAAACTCCGCTACCGCAGCGAGCCATGTGCGTGTATCATGAGAGTCACGAGCAGCGGGGGCGTCGCAGTCGAGCTGGCTTCGCCGCAGCCCGCAACCGCGCCAGGCCAGCATGCGGTTTTCTATCAGGGTGCCACCGTGCTTGGCGGCGGCGTGATCGAGGAGGTAGCGTAAATGAAGAAGCTGTTCATCATCGGCGGCATGGGCGCGGGCAAGTCCACCGCCCGTCGCGCGCTGACCGACCAGGGCTTGGAGTACATCGACCTCGACAAGGTGGGGCATGAGGTCCTGAAGTGGGACACCGTCAAAGAGGAGATCGCCGAGGCGTTCGGCGAGGACGTCTTCGGCGAGGACGGCGAGATCGTGCGCAGCGCGCTCGCCGCCAAGGCGTTCGTGTCGCCCGCCGAGACGCGCAAGCTCAACCGCATCACCATGCCGCGCATCGAGGAGCTCTACACCGATAGGCTCTTCGAGCTCGAGAGGGCGGGCTGCGAGGCCGTGGTGGTGGAGTACTCGGTGTTCAAGAACCGCATGACGTCCCTGGCCTACTCGGCCGACGTCGTCATCGCCGTGCTCGCGCCGCTCGAGCTGCGCATCGAGCGCGCGGTGGCCTCGGGCTTCGACGAGACTGACGTGCGCCGCCGCATCTCGCGCCAGATCACCGACGCCGACCGCATCGAGGCGTCCGACGTGGTGTTCAACAACGACGGCACGCCCGAGGAGCTGCGCAACGAGGTCATCGCCTGGTGGCTGCGCTACAACGCGCAGTAGGGCCCGTCCATGCCGCATCTCTCCAGCCTAGAGGGCGCCGCCATGGAGGGGAAGCTCCCCGAGGTGCGCCTGGCCAGCACGCCGTTTCAGGTGGTGTCGCCCTACGAGCCGGCGGGCGACCAGCCTGAGGCCATCGCCGCCCTCGCGGCGGGGGTCGAAGGGGGGCTGCGCTACCAGAACCTGCTCGGCGTGACGGGCTCGGGCAAGACCTTCACCATGGCCAAGGTCATCGAGGCGGTGCAGAAGCCCACGCTCGTGCTCGCCCCCAACAAGACGCTCGCCGCGCAGCTCGCCGCCGAGCTCAAGGAGTTCTTCCCGCAGAACGCCGTGGTGTACTTCGTCAGCTACTACGACTACTACCAGCCCGAGGCGTACGTGCCCTCCTCGGACACGTTCATCGAGAAGGACGCCTCCATCAACGAGGAGGTGGAGAAGCTGCGCCACGCGGCGACGAGCGCTCTGCTCTCGCGGCGCGACATCGTGGTGGTGGCGTCGGTGAGCTGCATCTACGGCATCGGCAGCCCCGCGGACTACGCGGGCATGGCGGTGTTTCTGGACAAGGAGCGCGCCTCCGAGCGCGACGACGTGATCCGCGACCTCATCGACATCCAGTACGACCGCAACGACTACGAGCTCAAGCGCGGCACGTTCCGCGTGCGCGGCGACGCGCTCGACGTGTTCCCGCCCTACGCCGACAACCCGATCCGCGTGGAGTTCTGGGGGGACGAGATCGAGCGCATCGCCGAGGTGGACCACGTCACGGGCGAGGTGCTCGGCGACTTCGAGGCGCTGCCCATCTGGCCGGCGTCGCACTACGTGACGGCGCGCCCGAAGCTCGACCACGCGCTCGTCACCATCCAGGACGAGCTGCGCGAGCGTCTGGGGCAGTTCAAGGAGGAGGGCAAGCTGCTCGAGGCGCAGCGCCTCGAGATGCGCGTGAACTACGACCTGGAGATGCTCGAGGCGATGGGCTTCTGCTCGGGCATCGAGAACTACTCGCGCCACCTCGACGGGCGCGAGCCCGGCGAGCCGCCCTACACGCTCATCGACTACTTCCCGCGCGACTTCCTCTGCATCATCGACGAGAGCCACGTGACGGTGCCGCAGGTGCGCGGCATGCACGAGGGCGACCGCTCGCGCAAGATCACGCTCGCGGAGCACGGCTTCCGCCTGCCGAGCTGCCTGGACAACCGCCCCTTGCGCTTCGACGAGTTCGAGCAGCGCGTGCCGCAGTTCATCTACGTGTCGGCCACGCCCGGCGACTACGAGGAGAAGGTCACGCAGAACCAGGTGGAGCAGATCATCCGCCCCACGGGCCTGCTCGACCCCGAGATCATCGTGCGCTCGAGCGCCAGCCAGATCGACGACATCATCGACGAGGCGAAGGAGCGCGTCGGCCGCGACGAGCGCGTGCTCATCACCACGCTGACGAAGAAGATGGCGGAGGATCTGACCGACCACTTGCTCGACCAGGGCGTGAAGGCGCGCTACATGCACTCCGACATCGCCACGCTCGAGCGCGTGGAGATCCTGCGCGACCTGCGCCGCGGCGAGTTCGATGTGCTCGTGGGCATCAACCTTCTGCGCGAGGGGCTCGACCTGCCCGAGGTGTCGCTCGTGGCCATCCTCGACGCCGACAAGGAGGGCTTCCTGCGCAACCACCGCTCGCTCATCCAGACCATCGGGCGCGCGGCGCGCAACGTGAGCGGCCAGGTCATCATGTACGCCGACCGCGTGACCGACTCCATGAGGCGCGCCATCGACGAGACGCGCCGGCGCCGCGAGATCCAGATGGCCTACAACGAGGAGCACGGCATCGAGCCGCAGACCATCCGCAAGGCCATCAACGACATCATGGGGTTCGTGACCGAGGACGTCGAGGGGAGGAGCGCCGAGCAGGTGAACCGCGAGCTCGCCGAGCTCTCGCGCGAGGAGGTGCTGCGCATCATATCGTCGATGGAGGACGAGATGGCCGCCGCCTCCGAGAGCATGGACTTCGAGGAGGCCGCGCGCCTGCGCGACCAGGTGGTGAAGCTGCGCGCGAGCGTGGAGGGGCAGAGCGAGGCCGACGTGCTCGCCGACCTCAAGAAGACGGCCCGCAAGGGCAGCGCCTACGGCAACCGCAAGCACGCCGCCTACGGCGGCTCCCGCCGCGGGTAGGAGGGCCGAGGGCCGCGCGCGGGACGCGCGGGGCGCGGGAAGCCGACGGGCGCAGCAGGCACGGCTCGGGCGCAGCGGGCGGCGCCTCAGAGCTCGTCGGTGTCGAGCACGATGGTGAAGGGGCCGTCGTTGACGAGCGACACCTCCATCATCGCGCCGAACTCGCCGGTCTCCACGCGCGGGACGTCTCTGCGGGCGCGCGCGACGAACGCCTCGTAGAGCCGCTTGGCCTCGTCAGGCGCGCCAGCGTCGGTGAACGAGGGGCGGTTGCCGCGGCGGCAGCTGGCGTAGAGGGTGAACTGGGACACCACGAGCACCTCGCCTCCCACGTCGGCGAGCGAGAGGTTGGTCTTGCCGTCGGCGTCCTCGAAGATGCGCATCTTGAAGATCTTCGACCACAGGCGCTCGACCTGCTCTTCGCCGTCGCCCCGCCCCACGCCGAGCAGGATGGCGAAGCCGCGCCCGACCGACCCGACGACGTCGCCGTCGATGCTGACGCGGGCCTGGCTGACCCGCTGGATGACTGCGCGCATGGTGTATCCTTTCGTCGTCTGCGTTTTCGCGAGACGATACCACAAACACGCCGGCGCAAGCAGGGACGTTCTAAGGACGCGAGAGATGATCGACGAGATGCAAGTTTCAAACCTGGCGCTGATCCGCGAGGCGTCGTGCGCCTTCTCCGCGGGGCTCACCGCGTTTACGGGCGAGACGGGCGCGGGCAAGACGGCGCTCCTGTCGGCGTGCAAGCTGCTCATGGGCGCGCGGGCCGACAAGGGCGCGGTGCGCGAGGGCGCGTCCGCCGCCCAGGTGAGCGGCCGCTTCTTCCTGCCCGGCGAAGGCGGGGAGGGCGAGCGCGAGGTGGTGGTCACGCGCCGGCTCTCGTCCGACGGGCGCTCGCGCGCGAGCATCGACGGCGCCCTGGCGAGCGTCGCCGAGCTTTCGCGCACGGTGGCGCCGAGCATCGACCTCGTCGGCCAGCACGAGCACCAGGTGCTGGCGAAGCCGGCCGCGCACGCAGGGCTCCTCGACGCCTGGGCGCACGACGAGGTGGGGCCTGCGGCCGCGGCGTACGGCGCGGCCTTCGCGGAGGCGGCCGCGGCGTCACGCGAGCTTGCGCGCATCCGGGAGGGGCGCATCTCGTCGGCGGCGCAGCTCGACGAGGCGCGCTTCACGCTGCGCCAGATCGACGCAGTCGACCCGGCGCCGGGCGAGTACGAGGAGCTGGTCGCCTACCTCGAGCGCGCCGAGCACGCCGAGGCGCTCGCACGTGCGGCCGACGGCGCCTACCAGGGCCTCTCGGGGGACTCGGGCGCGCTCGACGGCCTCTCCCGCGCCACGGCGGCGCTTGAGGAGGGCGCGCGCTTCGACGCGGCGCTCGAGCCCCTCGCGCAGTCGCTGCGCGAGGCGGGCTACGTGCTCGAGGACGTGGCCCGCGAGGCGCTCAGCTACCGCGACGGCGTGGAGTGCGACTACGACGAGCTGGCCGGCGCCCAGGAGCGCGCGGCGGCGATGCAGGGGCTCCTGCGCGCGTACGGCCCGCGCATGGACGACGTGCTCGCCGCCCGCGCGGCCGCCCGCGAGGCGGTGTCGCTCGTCGACGACGCCGA
>NZ_JAAVTO010000059.1 GCF_013185065.1 Adlercreutzia sp. ZJ473
TCGGAAGGGCGGCATGATGTCAATAGTGTAATATGTAGTTAGTTCTGGGCAGTGCTGCGTTTGCTCGGGCGGGCTAAAGCCCGCACCTCCCAAACGCAGTCATGACACCAACAATCGGTACACAACCCGTTGTCGGTGGTTCTCGGGGCTCGAATCGCCGACAACGGGCGTTTTCCATCCAGCTTTTCAAAATGGTGGATGCAAAGGGGGCGTTGTCGGTGGTCCTATAACCCCCAAGGAGGGGGACTCGCTTAAAAGCCGCAGAGTCCAGGAACATGAAAAACGCCCCGTGTCGGGGCGTTGAAAAGTCGTGGCGGAGAAGTAGGGATTCGAACCCTAGATGCCCTTTTGGGGCATACTCACTTAGCAGGCGAGCACCTTCGGCCTCTCGGTCACTTCTCCGCAAACAATAAAGAATCATACCCGACTTCTGCGGCCAATGCAACGAAAAACACATCTCCGCGGGGCGTATAATGGAGGCTAATTTCCCCAAACGGTGGTTTTCGAACGAAAGACCAAGGAGGTCCTGAGGTGAAAGCTGCGCTTCGCGCCTCCCAGACGGCGCCCGTCCCTCGCGCCCATGCGGCGCGCATCGCCCTCGCGCTCGCTGCGTGCGCGCTTCTCGCGTGCCTGGCCTGCTTGGCGACGCCCGCGCCCGCCCTGGCGAAGTCCTACAGCTGCCCGAGCGTGAACCTCACGGCCCAGGCTCAGACCGACGGCTCGCTCCACGTGGTGGAGCAGCGCGCGTTCGACTTCGACGGCGCGTTCACCGCGGTGTGGTGGGAGTTCCAGGGCCTGCCGCAAAACGCCGAGGTCACGGTCAACGCGGTGCGCATGGCGCACGTCGACGCCGCGGGCAGCGTGGAGGGCGAGTGGATGGCGCTCGACTCCGTGCCCTTCAAGGTGGGCTGGCGCGAGGAGGGCGGCCCCGGCACTGACTCCTGGTCGTTCGACCGGGCGCGAAACACGCTCTACGCGTTCTTCGACCGGGAAGACGCGCAGATGATCTTCGAGATCGACTACGTCGTGGCCAACGGCGTGCAGGCGTACGACGACATCGCCGAGGTCTACTGGAAGTACGTGGGCGAGGGCCGCGAGGTGGACTCCGAGAACGTGTCGGCCACCATCGTGCTGCCCGTCCCCCCTGGCGTGGCCGTCGAGCCTGGCGGCAACGTGCGCGCGTGGGGGCACGGGCCGCTCGACGGCGTGGTGTCCGTCAACGAGGACGGCACCGTCACCTATGACGTCTCCCGCGTGGTCGCGGGGCAGTACGCCGAGGCGCGCGTGGTGTTCCCCGTGTCGTGGCTCACGAACCTCGACGCCGAGGCGCGCCTGGCGAACCAGGGAACCACGCGCCTCGACACCGTGCTGGCCGAGGAGAAGGCGTGGACCGACCAGGCCAACAACCAGCGCGTCAACGACCTGCGGATCCGCATCGGCCTGGTGGTCGCGTGCGCGCTGATCCTCGCGGTCGGCGCGATCCTGTTCTTGCGCTTCGGGCGCGAGCACACGCCCGACTTCACCGAGAAGTACTGGCGCGACGTGCCGGAGCGCGGCATGCGGCCGGCGGTGGCGGGCCGCCTGTGGCGCTGGAACCACGAGAGCGCCGACGACTTCACCGCCACGCTGCTTGACCTCGCACGCCGCGGCGTGCTGCGCATAGAAGCAGGCGTCCACCCCGACAGCTTCGGCAAAGAGGTCGAGGACTACCGCGTCGTGTGCGTCGACGACCAGGCGCGCAAGGTCACCGACCCCATCGAGCGCGCCACGCTGAAGCTGCTGTTCGAGGACGTCGCCGGAGGCGAGCCCTCCCTCTGGCTCGTGTCCCTGCGCGAGCATGCCGACCGGCGCCCCGAAGCCTACGTGGAGAGCATGAAGGGGTGGCAGGCGGTGCTGTCCGATGAGGTTGCGAAGCAGGACTTCTTCGAGCCCGCGGGCTACAAGCTGCGCAAGGCGCTGGCGGCTGCGGCGGTCGTGGTGCTGGTGGTCGGCCTGCTCATGACCGCCGTGACGGACGAGCTGCTCGCGGCGGCGCTCGCGGTTCCCACGTGCGCGGTGCTCGCGTTGCTGGCCAACTACATGCCGCGCCGCTCCGAGCACGGCAACAACGTCGCGGCGCGCGCGAAGGCGCTGCGCAACTGGATGCGCGACGCGTCGAGCTGCGCTGACTTCCCGCCTGAGAGCGAGGAGAAGATGAGCGAGCTCATGGTGTACGCCTTCCTCTTCGGCGTGACGGGGCCGGCGATGAAGGACTGGGAGGCGGCCGTCCCTGACGCCAGCCGCCGCGCGTCCGACTTCGGCGGCATGTCCTTCATGCCGTGGTACGCATGGTACGCCGCGAGCGGCGTGGCGGCGCGCAGCGCGAGCGAGACGATCAACGCCTCGGTCGACGAGACGTACGAGGGGGCGCGTGCGGCGGCGGTCAACCTCAGCGCCGGCAGCAGCGCCGGCGGGTTCGGCGGCGGCTTCTCCGCAGGCGGCGGTGGCGGCTTCGGCGCAGGCGGCGGCGCCCGGTAGGCGCGCGCGTGCGGGGGCGTGGTCGCGTCCGTGGCGGCGCCTCTCGCTTCGCCTCGCGTGCTCCCGCTCCCCCGGCGTCCGTCCCGCGCCGTACGCCCGCCCCACGCCGCCACCCCCGTCCGTCCCGCGCCGCCCCACCGTCCCCCTCGCGTCCGTTCGCTCCGCGCTCCCCGCGTGCTGCCCGAATGTTTCACGTGAAACATTCGTTCACGCTGCGCGCGGCCTCCGCCGCTCAGTCCGCTATAATAGGCGGCCTATGAACGCAAAGAGGAACATCCCCGCCATCGTGTACAAGCTCATGATCGTTGTGGCCACCGTCATCTGGGGCTTCAGCTTCGTGGTGATGAAGGACGCCGTGAGCGTGCTCGAGCCCGCATGGCTCATCGGCGTGCGCTTCGCGCTCACGGCCGCGGTGCTCACCGCGGTGTTCTTCCGCCATCTGCGCGCTGCGCTGACCAGGGAGTACCTTGTGGCGGGCGGCATCTTGGGCGCGCTGAACTTCCTCGCCTTCTGGACGCAGACCATCGGGCTCGCCCACACCACACCCGGCAAGAACGCGTTCCTCACGGCCACGTACTGCGTGATCGTGCCGTTCGTGTTCTGGCTGATCGCGAAGAAGCGCCCGACTTCGTTCAACCTGGTAGCGGCCGTGATGTGCGTGGCGGGCGTCGGGATGGTGTCGCTCTCCTCGGGGGCGCTCACGGTGGAGTTCGGCGACTTCATGACGCTGGTGTGCGCGGTGTTCTTCGCGGTGCACATCGCGTGCGTGGCGAAGTTCGCGCAGGGCCGCGACGTGCTGGCCCTCACGGTGTACCAGTTCTGGGTCGGCGGCATCTGCGGCGTCGCCATCGGAGCGCTCACGGAGGCGCCGCCGAACGTGGCCGCGCTCTCGCCGGAGTTCCTGTTCAACTTGTTCTACCTGGTGATATTCGCGTCATGCGTGGCGCTCGTGTTCCAGAACGTGGCGCTGGCCCACGTGCCCCCCGCGCAGGGCTCGCTGCTGCTGTCGCTGGAGTCGGTGTTCGGCGTGCTGTTCTCGGTGCTGCTCTACGGCGAGCAGATGACGCCGCGCCTGCTGGCGGGCTTCGCGCTCATCTTTGGTGCTATTGTGGTAAGCGAGGTTCTGCCCGAGAAGTTCGGGAAGCGGAAAGACGAGCCGGCGGCGCTTGAGGACGCCGAGCCGGCGAAGGAGTGAGGAAAGGCCATGAAGGAGAAGATTGACGAGCCGGGACGTGACAACATCGTGCTCATCGGCATGCCCGGCGCAGGGAAGTCCACGCTCGGCGTCGTTTTGGCGAAGATCATGAACTACGATTTCGTCGACGCTGACCTGCTCATCCAGCAGCAGTGCGACAACACGCTGCAGCGCCTCATCGACGCGTGCGGCCCCGAGGGCTTCATCGACGTGGAGAACCAGGTGCTCTCCAAGATGAGCTTCAAGCACACCATCATCTCCACGGGCGGCTCGGCGGTGTACTCGAAGGAGGCCATGGAGCACCTCGGCGCGATCGGACGCGTCGTGTACCTGCAGATCAGCTACGACGAGCTCCGCGCGCGCCTGACCGACTTCTCGGAGCGCGGCGTGGTGATGAAGGGCGGCATCGGCATGAGCCTGCGCGACCTGTACGACGAGCGCAAGCCGCTGTACGAGCGCTACGCCGACATCGTGGTGGACGTGAACGACCTCACCATCACCGCCGCGGCCCGCAAGGTGGCCGACGCGCTCAGGTAGCGAGGGACGGCGAAGGGCCGCGAAGGCGCAGCAGCGCCGTCCGCGGCCCTTCGGCACGTTAAGCTGTAGCACGTGCTAAGCTGTAGCAGGCTCCAACTCCGAGCCAGCGCCCGCGCCCGCGCCTGCGCCCGCACCTGCGCCCGCACCTGCGCGGTCCTTCGGCACCTTCCAGTCCTCGGAGTCGTCGGGACGCGGTGCCATGGCGGCCTCCACGCCGTCCGCGGCCTTCAGGCGCGCGAAGTAGCCGCGCGTCTCCTTCGCCACTACGCCCGACAGCGCGATCAGGGCGACCATGTTGGGCAGCGCCATCAATCCGTTGAAGATGTCGGCGATGGTCCACACGGCGGAGACCGTCATGTAGGGGCCGATGAACACGGCGAGGATGTAGAGCCAGCGGTACGCCTTCACGGCCTTCATGGAGCCGTTGGAGAAGTACTCGAGGCAGCGCTCGCCGTAGTAGTCCCAGCCCAGGATGGTGGTGAAGCCGAACAGGACCAGGCACAGCATCATGATGAACGCCACCACCTCGCCGGGGATGAACGGCAGGCCCGCCTGGAACGCGGCGGTGGTCACGGCCGACCCCTCGAGGCCGGGTAGCTGGTAGGCGCCGGTCATCACGATGGCCAGGCCCGTCATGGAGCACACGATGATGGTGTCCAGAAACGTGCCGGTCATGGACACGAGGCCCTGGCGCACCGGCTCCTTGGTCTGCGCGGCCGCGGCGGCGATGGGCGCCGAGCCCAGGCCGGCCTCGTTCGAGAAGATGCCGCGCGCGATGCCCTTCTGCATGGCGATGATGATGGCCCCCAGCGCGCCGCCGGCAGCGGCCTGCAGGCCGAACGCGCTCTGGAAGATGGTCACGAGCGCGGCGGGCAGCGCGGTGATGTTCGCGACGATCAGGACCAGCGAGAAGCCCACGTAGATGACCACCATGGCGGGGATGACCTTCTCGGACACGCTGGCGATGCGGCGCAGGCCGCCGATGAGCACGAGGCCCACCAGCAGCGCCAGGAGCAGCGAGCCGGCGATGGTGGCGACGGAGTAGTCCATGCCGAGCAGGCTCACGGTGTGCGCGCCCTCGGGGTCAAAGAAGCCCGTGATGGCGCCGGAGATGGAGTTGACCTGCGTGAACGTGCCGATGCCGAACAGGCCCACGCACATGCCGAAGAACGCGAACAGCTTGGCGAGCCAGCGCCAGCTCATGCCCATGCCGCGCTCGATGTAGTAGAACGGGCCGCCGAGCACGTGGCCGTTCGCGCTCACGGAGCGGTACTTCACGGCGAGCAGGCCCTCGGAGTACTTGGTGGCCATGCCGAACAGCGCGGCGAGCCACATCCAGAACAGCGCGCCCGGGCCGCCCGCCACGATGGCGGTGGCAACGCCCACGATGTTGCCGGTGCCGATGGTGGCCGACAGCGCGGTGCACAGCGCGGCGAAGCTCGACACCTCGCCCTTGCCGCCCTCCTCGTTCTTGATCATGTAGCGGAGCGCGCGCGGCAGCTGGCTGAACTGCAGGCCCTTCAGGCGGCAGGTGAGCAGCAGGCCGCCGAACAGGATGAGCACCATGAGCGGCACGCCCCAGATGAAGTCGTCGATAACGCCCAAGATCTCGTTGAACGACTCAAAGAAGCTTTCCAATTGAACTATCCTTCCTTCGGTTCCTCGTTACCTGCGAGTCCTCCGCACCCGGTGCGGCGAAATCTCCAGAGGACACCCGAAGAAGGGAAAAGGAATGCGCGATTAAGCTCATTGCTTCACTCTGTCCTTTGGCCTGAGAGTTTCAACGCTTGCGGTGCGGCTGCGGCGCGCGATGCGCGGCGGCCTCCCCAAGCGCCTTGCCCCTTCGGCACCCGTTGCCGGGATTCTCCAGAGACCCCATCCACGCCCTGTTTCCTCTCGGCTGGCGGCGCGCGCCGCCGACCAGGGGATCCAGAGCGCTTCTGCGGGGAAACGCTATGTAAGTGCTCATATTCTATAGCGGGAATCGCGATTGTCAATGGTGGCAGGGGCAGTTTCGGCGCGAGTGCGCGGGGTGCGAAGGGTGCGAAGGGTGGCGCGCGCCGTGCGCGAGCGCCCGCAGGCGCGCGGCGGGCTGCGCGAGAGGTGCGAAGAGCGGCGAGCGAGCGCGGCGGGCTGCGCGCGGGCGTGCGCGAAGGGCTGCGCACGGGTGCGAAGGGCGGCGCACGGGAGTGCGCGAAGAGCGCGAAGGGCTGCGCACGGGCGTGCGCAGGCGCCAGGGCCTTGCGAACGAGTGAATGTGCGAAGGACGGCGCGCGGGAATACACGCTTTTGCTTGGGAAAGGGCGAGAAATGCGCGATCTGATACCCATTTGGGGGGAATCGGATCGCGCGGGCACCCGACTGGGCAAGAGTGATTTCTTCTGAGCAGGGGTTTTGCGGATCTTGCTGAAAGGAGCTTTCTGCCGGCGGGCTTTTGGGGTATCAGATCGCGCATTTCTCGCTGGTTGGCGCGTGTGATCGCGCGGCCAGTTGTGGTAGACTTTGATGCGCTTGCCATCAGGCCCCCGTAGCTCAGCGGATAGAGCGTCGGTTTCCTAAACCGTGCGTCGGAGGTTCGAGTCCTCTCGGGGGCGCCAGCAATTTCGCAGGCCAGCGGCCACGTCGCCGCTGGCCTGCTTTGCGTTTTGTGGCGAAGGGGGAGGCTACTTGTCACGCTTGAAGCCCTCCGAGTAGGCGCTCGGGATGACGAGCGTCCCGTTGGACTCCTTTACGCCCTCGCTCAGCAGGTGCATGGAGCGCAGCTCGAAGGCCATCTCGTCCTTGCGGTAGACCTCGGTGGCCTCGAGCAGCATGGCCGCGATGTCCTTCTCCACCTCGGCGAGCACGATGCGCGCGTCCTTCTCGCGCTCGGCCTTCGCCGCCGCGGCCATGTCCTTCTGCAGGTCCTTCGGGATGACGATGTCGCGGATCTCGACCGACAGGATGGAGATGCCCCACGGGTTCGTCTTCTCCTCGATCTTCTCGCGCAGCTCCTGGTCGAGCTTGTCGCGGTGGATGGTCACGTCGGAGATGCTCTTGCGGCCGATGGCGTCGCGCAGCGCGGTCTGGGCCGCCATGGACACGGCGTCGTAGTAGTCCTCCACCTCCATGCACGCCTTCTCGGCGTCCCACACCATCCAGAACACGGCGGCGTCCACGTTGACAGGCACCAAATCCGAGGTCAGGGTCTCCTCGGCGCTGAACCCGGTGAGCATGACGCGCAGGTCGGCGCGCAGGGCGATGTGCTCGACGAAGGGGATGGTGAGGAACAGCCCCGGCCCGGCGACGCGGTTGAACGTGCCGAAGCGCAGCACGATGGCGCGCTCCCACTGGGAGGCGATGCGGACGGTGAAGATGCCCGCGACGGCCACGGCGAACCCGACGCACAGCACCCAGATGTTCACCTCGCGCGCGACGAGGTACCCGGCGCCGCTTGCCAGCGCGAAGAGCACGGCGAACACGAAGGCCGCGAACACGTTGGGCGCGTTGTCGTCAACGTGCCGCGTGCGCGGCGAGTTGTGCATCTCGATGTCGGCGAAGGCGGCCGTGCTCCCGCGCGACGGGGCTCCCTCGGGCGTGCCGGCTTGCCGCCCGGCGCTATCTCGGTTGAACAGTCCCATAGCTCAGCTTCTCCTCTTCTGCCTCGAGGGCCTTGCGCTTGAACTCTCCGATGACGCTCTGCGCGTGCTCGCTGATCTCCTGGTAGGTCATGCCCATGGCGCGGTACTGTCGGATGCAGTTCTCGAGCAGCGCGTCGACGGCGAGCCTCTCGGCGTCCCCCTCGCTCACGCCGTTCTGGACGAACATGCCGCGCCCGCGGATCGATATGATGAGCCCGGAGAGCTCCAGGTCGCGGTAGGCTTTCGCCACCGTGTTGTAGTTGATGTGCGCCTCGGCCGCCAAGCTGCGCACGCTCGGCAGCTGCTCGCCCGCCTTGAAGAAGCCGCTGCGTATGAGGTAGGCGATGCGATTGCGCAGCTGAACCCATATGGGGAGGTCGGACGTCTCTTCTACTCTGAATACTATGCTCTCGTTGGTGCGCATGCGCTTGTGCTCCGTCTAAGTTGCTCGCGGCCGGCAGCTCGCGGCCGTTTAGCTGATTCCGCAGGTGATAATACAGTATCGCAAGCAGAGCCCTCCGAAAAGACACAGGACGTCTGCCAGCGGTATGCAGCGGCACTCCTTTCTCGTCAGCGAGTACGTCTCCAGGGCGGCGGGCAGGGCGAGGCCGAGCACGCCCACCCCCACGCTCGCGATCGGCATCATGTCGGGGGAGAGCAGGGCTGCGCACGCGCTGCGGGCGCCGGGGTTGGCGAAGGCCGCGGACAGGAAGAGCGCGAGCGTGACCGCCTCCGCGGCGAGGCAGGCCAGATGGGCCTTCTGCAGCGGCTTGACGGCGCGCAGGAGGATCGTCTGGTCCTTGGTGAAGTAGTCCACCAGCAGAAGCAGCGAGAGCCCGTTCGAGAGCGACGAGCACGTGAACACGCCGACGAGCCACGGGGAGCTCCAGAACGGCATGCCCATGGCGCTCATCAGCAAAAACGCGGTGTATGCCATGGTGCACAGCGAGCAGGCGCAGCACAGCGCCTCGAGCACGCGGCCCGCGCGTCCGCCGAGGACCCTCAGGTGGAAGAGGCTTCGCAGCGTGAGCGCGATGCCGAGCAGGAGCTCGACGACGAGGCAGAGCGTCCCGAACGTCATGACGGTGACGCGCGGGCTCATCATGAGGAGCATCATGCGGTCGGGCCGGCCGAGGTCCCAGAACAGCGCCGAGATGGCGAGCACGAGGAGCAGCAGGCACAGCGGCCACGCGCGGGCCTGCAGCGCGGCGAACGCCCGCGCGTGGCGCACGGCGTGCTCGCGGCCGCCCGGCAGGCGGCGGAAGGCCAGGCTCCAGGCTGCGGCGACGAACATGCCCCCGGCTGCGGCGCCGCCGAGGAACAGATACGCTATGACAAGGGGTCCGTACATGCCGTCCTCGCAGTTGTCGCCGTGTGGCCCGCGCCCGCCTCGCGACGGAGCGCCCAGCACCTCTCATTATCTCACAGCTCCAACTTGTGTGGAATAGATGTTGACTGAACTAGTGAACCACATTAATATGACACTAATGAACGCGGGTGCTTTACGGAGGGGAAATCCTAGGTGCCCAGCCGCCCGAGCGCTTCGTTCTCACAGAGTATGGGGTACTACTTGAGAGGGGTTGTGCCGATGATTTCTGAGTTTCCGCTGTTCGTGTTCACGACGCTCGCGGGTCTTGCCGCGGGCGCGTACATCGCGAACGCCCTGTTCCCCTTGGATAGGGACAGGCGCACGCCGTGGGCGTTCCCGCTGGTGTGCTTGGTGCTGCTGGGAGTGGGGCTGCTCGGGTGCCTGATGCACCTGGCCCGTCCCGGCATGTTCCTCAACGCGCTGGCCAACTACCGCGCGGGCATCGCGCAGGAGGCGTACTTCTCCATCGCCTTCGGCATCGTGCTGATCGCCGACCTGATCGTCACGTGGCGCAAGGGCGACGCCCCGCGTGCGCTGCGCATCGTGGGGGCCGTGCTGGCGCTCATCCTGACGGTCATCATGGGGCTCGCCTACATCTCGACGTTCGGCGTATCGGCCTGGTGCACGTGGGCGACGGTGCCGCTGTTCGTCGTGGGCGACCTGGCGATGGGCTTCGCGCTGTACGCCCTGTTCGCGAAGGGCGCCTACAAGAGCCAGCCGTTCTTCATGATGACGCTCGCCCTGGCGGCCCTGCTCGCGGTCACGCTCGTCTGCGAGGCCGTCCACTTCGCCGGCCTCGGCCTGGGCATCGTGCCGTTCGTGGCGGCCATCGTGGTGGCGCCGGCGGCGTCGGGTGCTCTCGCCGTGCTGGCGAGCAAGAGGGACGACAAGGCCCTCCCCGCCGCGGTCTTCGCTGCCGTCCTCGTCGGGGTGTGCATCGCCCGGTGGGCGTTCTACGCGGCCAGCATCATCTAGAGCTAGGGGGATAAGAATATGAGCTCATCAAAGAATCTGACGAGGCGCGCGTTCGTCGGGACGAGCGCCGCCGTGGCCCTGTCGGCTTCGGCCCTCATGGCGACCGGCTGCTCGTCGGGGACGTCCGTCGAGGCCATCGAGGGGCACGTGCCGCCCGTCGACAAGGCGAAGGACGGCGAGTGGATCCCCGTCGCGTGCTGGCACAACTGCGGCGGGCGCTGCATGAACAAGGTCATGGTGAAGGACGGCGCCGTCGTCCGCCAGAAGACCGATGACACGCACGAGGACTCCTTCGAGTACCCGCAGCAGCGCGGCTGCGTGCGCGGCAAGGCGCAGCAGCAGCAGTGCTTCGGCGGCGACCGCCTCATGCACCCGCTCAAGCGCAAGGGCTGGCAGCCCGGCGGCGGCGCCAACTCCAACGGCTCCCTGCGCGGCAAGGACGAGTGGGAGGTCATCAGCTGGGACGAGGCCATCAAGCTGGCGTCCGAGGAGATCAACCGCATCTCCGACGAGTACGGCCCGACGGGCTTCTACTGCAAGTCCAACAACGCGACCCTCAACGTGCTCTCCGGCTACGTGCGCGGCTGGGACACCACCTCGCACGGCACCTACACGCTCGACTCCACGCTGATCGGCCTGCCCAACGTCGACCTGGGCAACGGCAACGACCGCTTCGACATGGAGAACGCCGACTACGTCGTCATGTGGTCGTCGAACCCCATGTGGTCAGCTGCCGGCCTGCCCATCAACATCTGGCTGCACGCGCGCGAGCAGGGCGTGAAGTTCATCTGCGTCGACCCGCTGTACAACTCCTCCGCCCAGATGCTCGACGCCGACTGGCTGCCCGTGCGCGCCGGCACCGACATGGCGCTCATGCTGGCGACGGCCTACGAGATGCTGCGGCTCGACGAGAAGGAGGGCGACGTCGTCGACTGGGACTTCCTCAACCGCTGCACGGTCGGCTTCGACGCGGAGCACATGCCCGCCGACGCCACGCTTGACGAGAACCTCAAGGACTACGTCCTCGGCGCGTACGACGGCGTGCCGAAGACCCCGGAGTGGGCCGAGCCGATCTGCGGCATCCCGCCCGAGAAGGTCACCGAGCTCGCGCGCGTCCTCGGCAAGGGCAACAAGGTCATGCTGCTGCACAACTACGGCATGGCCCGCTGCAACGGCGCCGAGATGATCCCGCAGATGTTCATGGCCCTCGGCGCCATGGGCGGCCACATGGGCAAGTCGGGCCACGCCACGGCGGGCGCGTACCATTCGGCGGCCGGCAACAACGGCCCCACGCTCGTGAAGGCCGGCGCGGCGAAGATGCCCAAGACCGCCGACTCCATCACCACGGGCGTGCGTCAGCCCCAGATCTACAAGATCATCATCGAGGGCGGCGGGCACACCCAGGACGTGTCCAACGCGTATGCCTCCTTCCACAAGCCCAACCCCACCGAGCTCGGGCCCATCAAGTGCATCTACCACATGTCGGACGCGACGCTTCAGACCTCGCTCAGCCAGAAGGAGGGCATCGAGGCGCATCGGGCGGTTGACTTCGTGCTGACGCTGGCGCAGTTCATGACGACCAACGCGCGCTACTCCGACATCGTCCTGCCCGTCACCACCGAGTGGGAGCGCTGCGGCGGCTTCAGCGGCAGCAACCGCGAGTACCTCCAGTTCTTCACGAAGGTGACCGACCCCATCGGCGAGGCCAAGACCGACCAGGAGATCGGCCGGCTGCTCATCGCCGGCGTGGGCAAGGACCCCGACCTGGCGTACAACACCTCGGAGGAGCAGCAGCTCTACGAGAAGATCGCCGGCGCGCAGGTGATCCAGGATGACGGCACGTACGGCAAGCTCGTCACGCTGACGGCGGACGACATCGAGAAGCTCGGGGCCAAGGGCGAGCCCCAGCAGGGCGTCATCACGCTGCAGGAGCTCATCGACAACGGCGGGCACCAGGTCGAGCGCTCGAAGGGCGACCGCTTCGGCTACATCGGCTACAAGGAGTTCGTGGCCGATCCCGAGGCCCATCCGCTCAAGAGCGCCTCGGGCAAGCTCGAGATCTACTGCCAGGCGCGCTACGACCTCATGATGTCGTTCGAGTTCCCCTACCGCGAGCACTACAAGCCGTACCCCACCTACGTGGTGCCGGTGACCGGCTACGAGTCCACGTTCAAGGGCGGCAAGATCGGCGGCGAGAAGGCGGAGTTCCCGTTCCTCATGTTCAACCCGCACTACCTGCGTCGCTCCCACAGCGTGTTCGACAACTGCCCGTGGCTGCGCGAGGCATGGGCGAGCCCGGTGTTCCTCGCCCGTTCCGACGCCGAGGGCCTCGGCATCGCTGACGGCGACACGGTGCTCATCTCCTCGCCGTACGGCCAGGGCCTGCGCAAGGCCGCCCTGCTCGACGTCATGATCCCGGGCCTGGTGGGCGTGCCCCACGGCGCGTGGGTCGACGTGGACGAGGAGACGGGCATCGACCGCGCCGGGTCCGACAACTACCTGATCGGCTCCGAGTTCGGCGGCATGGGCGTCTCCGGTTACAACAACCAGATCTGCAACATAGAGAAGTACACGGGCAAGCCCTTGGAGGACGACTGCGACCTGCCGCCGCGCCTGTTCCCGGGCGTCACCGCCGAGAACGCGGGAAAGTAGAGAGGGGTTGATGGAACATGAGCGTTGGATTTTACCTGGACCAGGACCGTTGCGCCGGCTGCCGCGCGTGCCAAGTAGCCTGCAAGGACAAGAACCGCCTCGACGTGGGGATCCTCTATCGCACCGCGCAGACGTACAGCGTCGGGAGCTTCCCTGACGTCGCCTGCTACAGCTACTCGGAGAGCTGCAACCACTGCGACGATCCGATCTGCCTGCACAACTGCCCGACGGGCGCCATCTACAAGGCGCCGGACGGCACGGTCATCCAGGACCCGTCGATGTGCGTCGGCTGCAGGATGTGCGTCATGTCGTGCCCGTACGGCCATCCGAAGTTCATCGCGGCCGAGGGCGTGTCGGGGAAGTGCGACGGCTGCTACGGCCTGCGCCAGGAGGGGAGCCTGCCCGCCTGCGTGGCCGGGTGCCCGAACCGCGCGCTCGACTTCGGCGAGATCAGCGAGCTGGAGAAGAAGTACGGCAGCCTTGACAGGGGCAGCATCGCGGTGCTGCCCTCGCCTGACCTGACGCATCCGAACGTGCTGATCAAGGCGAAGGAGGCCGCCTTCGCGGGCGACTGGCGCGAGGTGACGTGGTAGGGCGGCGCACGATGCGCTGACGGCGGAGAGGACGGAGGTGCCGAATGGGTGAGAACGCTATCGTGAGGGATTTGGGCGACAAGCTGGCGGCGCGGATCTACGGGTACGAGCTGCTCCACGTCGCGTTCGGCACCGCCGACGCCTCTCGGCTGCTTGAGGTCGTCGGCTCTGAGGAGTCGGCGGCCGCCTTCGCAGCCTACGGCGAAGGCGTGGTGGCCGGTTCCGGGGGCAGCCCCTCCGGGGTCGGGGCGTGCTGGGAGCGCTGCCGGGCGCAGGCAGCTGCCAGCGACGTCGGGGAGGTGGGGCAGGCGTTCGTGGACCTGTTCCTGGTTCCCGGCGACTCGTTCGTGTACCCGTGGGAGTCGTGCCACACCGAGGAGAGCCCGGTTCTGTTCAAGCCGAGCACAGCCGCGGTGAGGCGCTTCTACGAGGACCACGGCTACCGGCTGAGGGCGGACGGGGGCAACTTCCCTCCCGACCACCTGTCCGCCCTGCTCGACTTCCTCGCGCGCCTGAGCGCCGAGGCGTACGAGCTCTTCTTCGAGGAGCGGGACGACCAGGCGGCGCGCATGCTGGGAGACCAGCGGGACTTCGTCGACGAGCACGTTCTGAACTGGGTCGACCGCTTCGTCGACGGCGTCGTCGAGAAGGACCGGAGCGGCATGTACGCCGCGCTTGCCGCCCTCCTGGCGGCGTTCGTCCGAGCGGACCGGTGCTTCATGGACGAGGCGTGCCTGCTGCTCGGCGGCGGGCAGCAGGGCCCGTGCCTCGCGTCGGGCGGGGCCGGCGAGCCCGAGGGGCGCGCGGGCGAGCCGGCTGGCGGGCGCGAGGGCTAGCGGTGGCCGCCGATCG
>NZ_JAAVTO010000060.1 GCF_013185065.1 Adlercreutzia sp. ZJ473
TCCTAGGTCTTTCCAAGTTGTTAGTCGGAAAACTCCTGGAGGATTCTACCTATGGCATGGAAAGTTCCAAGAGGATTCCGATTGGCCTCTTGGAGCTTTATGATCACGCAGTTGTTTTGACGCTCACCTCGTATCCACAGGTCTTCCTTCCAACTTTGATCTGGGCTATCGTTGTGGTGGCATTCGTGCTCGACACCAAATTCACGCTCTGCCGTCCGGACCCGTATCCTTCCGCTGGAGATGCGTCCGAGGGCGTGCAAGTACGTGCAAGTACGCGCAAGTATGTGCAAGTACGGGCAAAGTACGCGGGCGAGCTGTCTCCGACAGAGCTGCGGGCCTTGGACTTCTCTCCTCGAGCGGCTTTGCCACGAACAAGCGGGTCGCGAAACACCAACATCAGGCACGCTTTCATCCGATTCATCCGATTTATTCGTCCGATTCATCCTGTGTTCGCCAAAATCGGACGAATTGAGAAAGGGGAGGGTTAGCAAGGAATCCCAAACGTTTCTGCTTTAGGCTCATACAGGATGAGGCCTCATCTAAGGTCACAAATTGTGACCTTACGCCCTGATCTGGGAAAACAGACCTCCTGGTGGCGATACATGCCCCGAGCGTTCACCGAACAAGGTATGGCAGTGCTTTCGGCCTAGCGGCGCTTAGAGAGTGAGTGGCATCCACGAGCAGTCTCTATGTCCGCAACAACGCTCTGATGTCGTATTTCAAGTTTGTATGGAGAATGGTTGACGCTTGGTCCCCCGCATCCTCATAATGGCATCAGATGTCAAAACCCCAGGGTTTTATAAGGGCGGAGCCGCAGAGCGGTTCGGCCCTAATTTTTATTCTAAGGTCGTGTCCCTGCATGGCTCGTCTCCGCATCCTCGCCATCATCCCCCAAGCAGCCTAGAAGCCCAGACCCAGCTGCATCATTCTCGGAGCTTGGCTTGGGCTCGCCGGTATTTCTGAAGCCTGCTCTTCGGCTTGTCGGGGATGGTTCGCTCGATGACTCCGGTTTCGAGAGCAGGACGCAGGTAGTTCTCACGGAATGTAGGCCGATGCGACATTCCGAGCCTTTCCATAAGATCTCGGGCTGCGAGCTCTTCTTCGCCGAGAACCTCCAAAAGAGCTGCGACTTGGGTGCTGACTTGTGGCCCGACTTGTGGCCCAACTTGGGTGCTGACTTGGTCGGTGACTTGGTCGGTGACTTGGTCGGTGACTTGGTCGGCCTGTCTATAAGTCATGTTCCAGAGCGTGACGCGGAAGAACCCGCTGATCGCCTCGAAGCACGGCTTGAACTCGGGCCTGTAGGCGTCCTCAGCTGCGGTCGTCGCGCATATCTTGCGCAGGCCGGAGCCGCGGCGCTCCATGTAGTGCATGCGGTGGAACACGTCGGCAACGGCCGGGTTGCGCCGCTCGCTCGGCACGTGCGTAACCATCACGTCATCGGGCAGCGGCACGCCGATCTTGCCGCCGGGGGAGACGATCTCCATGCGGTCATCGTACATGTCGACGCTCACCTCGCTGCCCAGCTCAAGGTACGAGCGGTGTATGAGGGCGTTTACCAGAGCTTCCTCAACGGCGCGCTCGCTGTAGCTGCGGCGGTCGAGGCGCCCGCTGGGCAGCTTCTCCCAAGACTCGACGGTATGGCGCTTCACGAAGGCCTTGCTCTCGCGCAGGAGCAGGAGCAGCCCGCCCTCGTACTCGGCGGTGTCGACGAACTCGTCTTTGAACTTGCCTCCCCAGCGCGTGCAGAACACGCGCGAGTGACGCAGAAGGGGCTCGTCGGCCATCAGCGCGCCGGCGTTGGTGAGCGTTCCGGCATCGGTGATCAGGCCGAACGAGACGAGGTCGGAGTCGCGGAGGTCGGAGCTTGTGCGCAGGGCGTAGGTTGCCTTGAGCACGGTGAAGCTTGCTCGGCTGACGGGGATGCGCGAGTCGAGGGTGTCCCATGTGCGGTTTGTGCCCTTGAGGATGAACTCGTTCAGCACTTCGGGCGGCGCGATGACGCTCTGGCTTCCGACGCGCACGAACGCCTCGCGCCTTCCGTCGGCGTTGTAGTAGTGGGGCGGGTGGGCGTCGGGGTGGACGCTGACGAGCAGGAGGTCTTTCCCGTCCTCACGGATCGCCACGATTTCGAAGCAAGGCAGGGGCTCGATGCGCTCTTTGATCTTCTCGGATATGAAGTCGGCGTCAGCTTGCGCGTCCCCAAGGCCGACCGTCTCATGGCTGCCGTCAGCTACGCCGAACACGAGCACGCCGCCAGCGGAGTTGGCGAAGGCGCTCACGCTCTTGAGCCAGCTCTTGGGCTTGGCGCGCTCCACCTCGCGCTTGAAGTCGCAGTTCGTTGTTTCGGCTTTGGGACGTACGAGCATACGCGCTCCTAAGAACCTGTTTGCGACATTGTACACCGTAGAGAGGCGGCGGTGGAAAACCAAAGCGCGCGATGTTCCTCTTGACCCACGGCGTATAATCTGCCCCATGATTAAACGCCAGGGAACAATTACCGCAATGGGCATTCGGTTTGCGCCATGTCAGGAGATTGCTGTATATAAATCGTGCGGGCAAGGTTATCAAGATCAAGTAGACGTGCTACTATGTGAGCTGCTAAAGCGCTCGAGCGGTGAGTATTTCACTTAAGTCGGGCGCTTTCGTCATTTCGGCCCCGATAGGTGCGCAGAGCGTGGGCGTGAACGCCCGCAGGGCGTCGTACGCCTTCGACTCGCTTCGCTCGTTCAGGATGACGTAGGGGCATGATCGCTCAGGGCATGGGGGCGCGCTGCTTGGGCTACGTCAATGCTTGGAATTGCTGCTTGATAGTGCAGCTGCTGCTAAAGTCTAAGTAGACGCGGGAATCCTAATGCGCACCGATTTCTGTTTTAGACGCATTTTGGGCCCGTTTCCTTCTGTTTTTGACGCAGACGGGAAACCGACGGCTCCAAGGTTCATGTGGTGCCCAACGATCTCCGGGGCATCGCGGGATCAACGCTTCCGGGGCAGTTGTGTTGTCGGAGCCGGCCTGTCGACAGAGCGGCCTCAAAGCCTCGCTCGGTATTCGTGATTTGCGCCAATTTGCGCCAAATAGGCTATACTGGCGCAAATGGGAGGTTGATCATATGAAGCGAGAGACCTCTTCAAGTATTCGCCTCGCTACTCGGGGAGCGACCCTGAGCTCGTGGAGGGCACTGTGTTCACCGCCCGGGTTCCCATTTATCGACCTTCTCGTCGGGGAGCGGACGCGAGTGGCGCTGCGCCGTCTCCTGGCATTGCCTCCGAAATTGCGAAACTGGTCTCGGAGCGAGGCAGTCTGACGGTGGCCGAGGCGGTTGAGGCGGGCTATCCCAGAAGGACGGTCCAGCGGGCGATGTCCAAGCTGGTGGAAGAGGGCGCCGTGGTCCCGGTGGGCAACACGCGCTCGCGGAGATACGTGCCTGCCAGGTAGCAAACGGTAACGAATGGTAACGAACTCCCGACCCCGAATCTCAATGAGCGCTTGCTTGGCGACTGAGTGCTCTATTGTGGTTGGCCTTCGTCAGGCGCAGCTGTGCGGAACTCGGTGTCAGGGGAAAGCGTTTCGCCAGCCGAGACCCTCTCCTGAACAAAGTCAGCGAACCTTCCGAGCATGTTAGCGCGTAGCCCCTCGATTTCCTCTTCAAAGCTGCGAGGCGGATGCTTCTTCGTGGAGACGAGCGCGCGAATGGCAGCCATGGCTCCATCGGGGTTGGACGTTGCCGTTTCTATAAGGAAGTCGTCGGGGTGCATGGCCCGTAGGCCGCTTGGGGCGAGGATTTCCTTGGGAAAGTCCCTGATGTTGTAGGTTACGATAATCTCGCATCTGCCAGCGATCGCCCCGGCGACTACGTGGCGGTCATTCGGATCGGGAAGCTCTATATTCGCGAGGTCCTTCTCGTTGGCTTCAGCTATGGCGTAAGGGTAGGCGCGCGCCGCTTCGGCGAGATAGCGCCTTCCGTTCCTTGTTCTATGAACTCTGTTTATCGCTTTGCATGCTTCGTCAAGCACTTTTTCGGACCAGATGGGCTCTATTACGCTTTGGTCCGCGAGTGTGAGCAGGATGTCAAGCGTCCATGAGGTGACGAAGACGTTGGCATCGAGGAACACCCTTCGGGCGCGGATCATTCCAGGCTCCTCAAGTATTCGGCCATTGCTTCGTTGTGGCCGTAGAAGTCCTCGGCGTCCGCTATTCTTCGCATTTCCTTAAGGTGCGTGCCTCTTTCGGCCTTTGAGCGTCGATCAAATTCCATGAGATCGGAAAGCATGACGTAGCGGTGCCCGTTTCCGACGCGCGTACCCCGTATCTTTTCAGAGTCGATTAATCGTGCGATGGTTCTAGGAGAGGTCCCCACGATCTGAGCAGCCTGCCCCGTGGTGAGGCGAACGTCGCCTTCCTCCTCGTTGGCGTACGCGACGCCGAGCGCACGTAGGAACGCCCGCAAAGCGTCGTACGCCTTCGCGTCGATCGACGTGGCATGGCCCGTCCTGTTGTCGACTATCGTTGCGGCAGGTGCCGCCAGCATTGCTCCCATGTTGCCCTCCTAGTGATATTTGTCTGTTTTAGCCTATCAAAAACTGTTAAAACTGACAAGTTTTGCCTGATGCCATCCAGAGCGGAGCGCCCGAAGGGCGCGGAGTCGAAGGATCTGGCTGCGAGCGGAATGCGCATGCGGGCGCGCCGCGCCTGGGGCCAGATCCGTCGACTCGCTTCGCTCGCGCAGGAGCAGGAGCAGCCCGCCCTCATATTCGGCGGTGTCGACGAACTCGTCTTTGAACTTGCCTCCCCAGCGCGTGCAGAACACGCGCGAGTGACGCAGAAGGGGCTCGTCGGCCATGAGCGCGCCGGCGTTGGTGAGCGTTCCAGCATCGGTGATCAGGCCGAACGAGACGAGGTCGGAGTCACGGAGGTCGGAGCTTGTGCGCAGGGCGTAGGTTGCCTTGAGCACGGTGAAGCTTGCTCGGCTGACGGGGATGCGCGAGTCGAGGGTGTCCCATTGCTATTCTCTAAGTAGGCACGTGAATCCGGATTTCTGTTTTTGACGCACTTCGAGTTGCTTTCTTTCTGTTTTAGACGCATTATGAACTATATTTCTTCTGTTTTAGACGCAGGCAGGAGGTTGGATCATGCTGAGGCGCTCGATGTGGACAGTGCTGTCAAAGTGGCTCGAGAAGGGGCCAAGCAAGGCGCTCCTCCTCGTAGGTGCTCGTCAGACGGGCAAGACCTATCTCATTCGCGCGTTTGCCCAGGAGAGGTTCTCCTTCCTCGCCGAGGTGAACTTCTTGAAGGATCGTCGCGCCATCTCCCTCCTCGGGGCTGCGAGCGATACCGAGGATTTTCTCGCGCGACTCTCCCTGCTCGTAAAGGTTCCCCTGCGACCGCATGAAACGCTTGTCTTTCTCGACGAGATCCAAGAGGCCCCCGACGTGCTCACCGCGGTCAAGTTCCTCATCGAGGACGGGAGATTCCCCTTGGCTGTATCCGGTTCTCTGCTCGGCACCGAGCTCAAGGGCGTGCGTTCGTTTCCCGTCGGCTACGTACAGGTCGAGCGCATGTATCCCTTGGGCTTTGAGGAGTTCTGCTGGGCTCAGAACGTGCCGGACAGCATCTGGCGGACGGTTCGGAACGCCTATGAGTCTCGAAGCCGGGTGGAGGACTCCCTTCACACCTACCTGACCAGCCTCTTTCGCTACTATCTTGCCATAGGCGGCATGCCGGAGGCGGTGCAGACGTATCTGGCGAGCGGCTACGACATGGGCGCCGTGAGGCAGACGGCCCTCCAGATCCTTGAGCAGTACCGGTTTGACATAGCGAAGTACGCCGGCAGGCGCGCTTTGGCCGTGCGCTCTATCTTCGACGCCATGCCCAGCCAGCTGAGCAAGGAGAACAAGCGCTTCAAGTTGAACACCCTTGGCAACAAGGCAACCTACAATCGATACGAGAACGATTTCCAGTGGATCATCGACGCCGGGGTCGCTCTGCCAGCCTATTGCGTTTCCGAGCCGAAGAGCCCGCTGCCGAGAACCAAGGAGATCAACAAGTTCAAGCTGTACTCTTCGGACACGGGTCTCTTGCTGGCGCAGTACCCGCAGCAGTCGGTGCTGGATGTCATGGAGGGGGCACCTTCCGTCAATTTCGGAGCTGTGTATGAGAACGCAGTTGCCCAGGCCCTTTCCATAGTCGACCCGAATCTGTACTACTACCTCAACAACCGCAAGGGTGAGGTTGACTTCCTCGTGGAAACCAGCCGGGGCGAGATCATGCCTGTTGAGGTGAAGTCGGGCAAAGACTACAAGGTCCATGTGGCGCTCAACAACCTTCTGGACACCGCCGAGTACGGCATTTCCGAGGCGGTTGTGCTGTCAGAGGCCAACCTGTCAACTGAGCAGCGCAAAGGCAAGCTGATCACCTACCTGCCGCTGTACATGACGCCTTTCCTCGCCGAGGAAACGAAGGACACGCTCACGGGCGTGAGGATGGCCCCGCCCCGTCCGCCGCTATAAGTGCGGATGGCCCCGCGTCTGATAGGGCAGGCGGGCCTTGGGGTTTCGCGTCCTCACGCCCTGCCGGCTTGGGCGCTCATCACGAGCATCTGGAGGCGGTTCTCCACGTTCGCGAAGCTCACGTCGGGGTCGTAGTCCAGAGGCAGGATCTGCGCCTCGGGGTAGCGGCGCTTGAGCGCCTTCGCGATGCCGCGTCCCACCACGTGGTTCGGCAGGCAGCCGAACGGCTGCAGGATCACGAACGTGCGGCAGCCGCGCGCGGCGTGGTGCAGGATCTCGCCGGGGATGAGCACGCCCTCGCCTGCGTCGAACGTGTGGTGCACGATGCTGTCGGACGCCTGCACCAGCTCGGGCATGCGCGCGGGGCGCTCGTAGAGCGGGTGCGCCCGCGCGATGCGGTCGCAGTTGTCGTGCGCCAGCTCGAAGAACTCGTCGGAGACGGCGTTGGTGAGCTTGAAGCCGAGCGGCTTGTCGACGTGGTACTCCTTCACCTGCGCGTGCTTGTAGAAGTACGTCTTGCGGATGACGTCGGTCATGCGCGCCTCGATGATCTCGAAGCCGTTGCGCTCGAGGTAGCGCTCGACGTCGCGGTTGGCGCCGGGGTGGAAGTTCAGCAGGTACTCGCCCACGATGAGCACGCGCGGCCGCGGCTGCGAGCGGTCGTAGCGCACGCGCGCCATGATCTCGATGCCGCGGCGGAAACCCCGGTTCATGCCGCGGATCCCGCCGCCGATGCCCTCGATGAGCGCGTCGAGCGCCTCCTCGAACGCCGCGTCGGCGCTGCCCGGCTCAAGCTCGTAGGGGCGCATCTTGCGCAGCAGCTCCTCGAGCACGTCGATGCACGGCAGCGCGAACGCGATGCGCATGGCCGACGGCAGGCTCAGCCGGAACCCGGGGTGCAGGTCATGGGCGTCCTCGTCGTCGTTCGTGAGGATGGGCACGTGCGCGTACCCCGCGTCGTCGAGCGCCTTGCGCAGCAGCGCGCTGTAATGCGTGAGGCGGCAGTCGCCCACGTACTTCGCCATCCCGATGCACACGTGGTCCGTGTCGTACTTCCCGCTCTCGAGCGCCGCGAGCGCCTCGCCGATCACGATCTGCGCGGGGAAGCAGATGTCGTTGTGCACGTACTTCTTCCCCAGGCGAATGGCCTCCTCGCGCCCCAGGTCAATGGGCACGGCGTTCACGCCCTGCTTGGCGAACACCGCGGCCATCATGCGGGAGAACGCGTGCGAGGTGTTCGGCACGAGCACCGTCATCTGCGCCGCGCGGTCGGCGCGCGTGTACTTCACGGGGTAGGGGTCGGCCAGCGCGCGCGGCGCCAGCTCGTGCCCCAGGCGGCGGCGCAGCGCGAGCGTCTCCACGAACGAGCGCACGCGGATGCGCAGCGGCCCCTCGATGGGGGTCTCGTCCACCTTCAGGATGAGCGGCGCCTTGCCCGACGTCTCGTGCATGAGGCGGATGATCTCGTCGGACAGGTAGGCGTCGTGCCCGCAGCCGAATGACACCACCTGCGCGTACTCGAGGTTCTCGCTGCGCGCCGCCACGAGCGCGCTTGAGAGCATGCGCGCGTGGAAGTTGTTCGCGATGTCCAGGCGGCTCATCGAGAGGTCCACCTCGTTGACGCCGGGGACCGCGTCGGCGGTGAGCACGGGGATGCCCTGCTCGGCGAACATGCGCGGGAGGTCGTGGTTCACGAGCGGGTCGTTCTGGTAGGGACGCGAGGCGAGCACCACGGCGAAGGTGCCGGCGTCCTCGGCGTGCTTGAGCGCCGCCTCGCCCGCGTTGCGCATGGTGGCGCGGAAGGCGCGCAGCGCGGCGTCGGCCTGCTCGATGGCGGCGCGCGCGAGCTCGGGTGCCACGTCGAACGTGCGCTTGAGGTAGGCGACGAGCTGTCGGTCGCGGTCGGTTCGCCGGTACCAGTGGAACAGCGGCGTGTCGAAGGGGATGCCGAAGCGCTCCTCGGGGTTGTCGGAGGCGCGCATGACCATGGGGTAGCCCTTCACCACGGCGCACATGCTCTCGGCCGTGTCGGCCGTGCCCTCGGGCTCGACGGTGGTGATGATGGGCATGAAGATGCGGTCGACCTTCTGCCGCACCAGGTCGCGCACGTGCCCGTGCACGAGCTTGGCAGGGAAGCAGATGGTGTCCGACGTGACGGCGGCCAGGCCGCCCTCGTACATGCGCCGCGTGCTGGGACGCGAGAACACGGGGGTGAAGCCGAGCGACGCGAAGAGCACGCGCCAGAACGGGGCGGTGTCCCACAGGGCCAGCACGCGCGGCAGCCCGATGCGCAGGCTGCGCGCGGGTGCCACCTCGCGGTAGAACCAGTCGTCGAACAGGAGCTTCTCGCGCAGGGCGAAGAGGTTGGGCACCTGCTCGAGCGCGGCGGCGCGCGCTTGCGCCTGCTTGCGCACGTCCTCGTCGCGCGCGTCGCCGACGACCTCGCCCTTGGGGCAGCGGTTGCCGGTCACCCACGAGGTGCCGTCGGCGAAGGCCACGCGCGTGCGGCTGCAGTGGTTGGCGCAGAACGGGCAGATGAGGTTGGTTTGCTGCTCATAGGAGAAGTCGTCGAGCGCGTCTAAGCCGATGAAGGTGGAAGTAGAGCTGTTCGCTTCGTCGTTCTCTAGGTGCTCCTTCGTCAGGAGGGCTACGCCGATGGCTCCCATGAGGCCGGGATAGGGGGCGCGCGTGACCTCGCGGCCCACGTAGCGCTCGAAGGCGGCGAGCACGGCGTCGTTGGCGAACGTGCCGCCCTGCACCATGATGGCGTCCCCCAGCGCGTCGAGGTTCGCCATGCGGATGACCTTGGTGAACACGTTCTCGACGATGGAGGTGCACAGCCCGGCCATGATGTCGGCGGGGGTCTTGCCGTTGCGCTGCTCGGTGACCACCGACGAGTTCATGAACACGGTGCAGCGGCTTCCCAGCGCGGCGGGCGACTCCGACGAGAACGCCATCTCGGCGATGCCCTCCACGGGGATGCCGAGCGTGGTGGCGAAGTTCTCCAGGAACGACCCGCAGCCGCTCGAGCACGCCTCGTTCATGAGGATGTCGGTGATGACGCCGTGGTCCATCCAGATGGCCTTCATGTCCTGCCCGCCGATGTCGAGCACGAAGCTCACGTTCGGCAGGTAGGCCTGCGCGGCGCGCGCGTGCGCCACCGTCTCCACCGCGTGGTAGTCGAAGTGGAACGCCTGCGCGAACATGAGCTCGCCGTAGCCGGTTGACCCGGCGCCGAGCATCTCCAGCTCAACGCCACGTTCGCGGTACTTGTCGCGCAGGTTTGCGAGCGCGGCGCGCGCCACGTCGAGCGGCTCGCCCTCGTTGGAGGCGTAGAAGGAGTCGAACGGCTCGCCGTCCTCGCCCAAGAGCACGAGCTTGGTGGTGGTCGAGCCCGAGTCCACGCCGAGGTAGGCGCGCAGCACGTCGCCGGAAGCCGCGGCGGGCGGGCGCATGGGCGGCGCGGCGTGGCGCGCCTCGAAGGCGGCGAGTTCCTCGTCGGTGGCGAACAGGGGCGGCGTGCGCGACGCGTCGGCGTCGGCGGCGGGGTTGTAGGAGGCAAGCACCGCGGCGGCCTCTTGCAGCGAGAGCGCGCGGTTCTGGCTGGTGGGGAAGTCGCGCGCCGCGATGGCCGCGCCGAGCGCCACCATGATCTCGGGGTGCTCGGGGATGATGACGTCGGCAGGCGCGAGGCTCAGCCGCTCGGCAAACACGCGCACGAGCGTGGGGTTGAACGTGAGCGGCCCGCCCTCGAAGATCACGGGCGGCTCGATGTCGATGCCCTGCGCCAGGCCGCCGATGGTCTGCTTGGCGATGGCGTGCATGCTCGAGAGCGCGACGTCCTCCTTGGGAACGCCCTGGTTGAGCAGCGGCTGGATGTCCGTCTTGGCGTACACGCCGCAGCGGCCCGAGATGCTGTGCAGCGCCGTGCCGCGCGCGGCGAGCGTGTCGAGCTGTTCGACGGGCACGTTGAGCACGGTGGCGATCTCGTCGACGAAGGCGCCCGTGCCGCCCGCGCAGCTCCCGTTCATGCGCATGTCGGCCACGCCGAGCTTGCCGGTCTCGGCGTCGGCGGCGAAGAAGATCATCTTGGCGTCCTGGCCGCCGAGCTCGATGGCGCAGCGCGTCTGCGGGTAGCGTGCGCCGATGGCGAGCGCGTTGGCGACCACCTCCTGCACGTAGGGCACGTCGAGCAGGCGCGCCACCGTGGTGCCGCCCGAGCCCGTCACGGCGGCCTCGACGCGCGCGTGGGGGAAGGCCGCGCGCAGCTCGGCGAGCAGGACGCTCGTGCAGGCGGCCTGCTGGGCGTGGTGGCGGCGGTAGCGCGAGAACACGAGGGCGCGCGTTACCGCGTCAAGCGCGGCCACCTTCGCGGTGGTCGACCCGACGTCAATGCCGACGAGCAGATGCGACGACGCAAGTGTCATGCGGACCTCCTGCCGCATGCGCTGCTCCCCTGACAAACCTGGATGGATATAAAGCCTCTCAATAGCACCATAGCTTAATTATAGGAGCACTTCAGCGTTGCATAAACCGACAAACGACAGAGAAGTGCCTGCTTGAGAGGCCCCGGACACGTGCGTGCATTTTTTCAGCGAGATTTTGGCAGAAATCTTCAGATATTTGTCTTTTCAGGGGCCTTACGCCCCTCTTTAGAGGCCTATTTCGCTCTGCTGCACGCAACGGCAAAAGCAGCTTGTAGCAAACTTGCAGGTCAGAAGCTTTCTCCCGACCCCAGCTTTCTCTCGGTCTCTCGCAGAGAGACAAATATCTGAAGATTTCTGCCAAAATGAAGCTCCTGGCGTGCAAGGGGCGTGCAAGGCCGCTCCTGCCCCTACTGCGTCAGCCGCCGTCCATGCCGCGTCGGCTGACGCCGTCCCCGGTCCCCGCAACCGCCGTCCCCGCAGCCGCGGGCACCCCTACCGGTCGTCCTCCTCGGACACCATCGCGAGCAGCTCCTGCTGCGTGTGGATGTCGAGCTTCTGGTAGATGTGGTAGATGTGCGTCTTGGCGGTGGACTGCGTGATGCAGAGCTTCTTCTGGATGTAGGCGGCGTTGTATCCCCTCGCCAGCAGGAAGAGCACCTCGGTCTCGCGGCGGGACAGCAGGTAGCGGTTCGCGATCGTCTCGCACTGCGTGCGGAAGCGTCCGCTGCGCTTCTTCGACGGCGTCTCCACGACGGGGGTGTTGTCCTTCTCGCCGTTGGCGCGCGCGGCGTCGATGGCGGCCAGCGTGCCCTCGTCCATGAGGTCGTCGGTGCTGATCATGCGCGTGTTCAGCTCGGCGTCGGCCTCGTCATGCGAGATGGTCAGCCGCCCGCTGTCGGCGATCGTCTCAAGGGGCGAGGAGCCCTGCGGGCTGAGCGGGTCGTTCTCCGCGCGCGGCTGGTCGCGCACCACCGCGTCGAGCTCGGCCGCCTCGTCGTTGATGTCGTCGAGCGGGGTGTGGCGATGCTCGAAGTCGGGGTCGATCATCCGCTTGATGTCGCGCACGCGCGGCAGGAACATGTAGGCCAGCACGAGCGCGGCGATGTAGAACAGGATGCCGCCGTAGGAGCCGAACGGCGTGAGCGCGTCGAGCATGGCGGGGTTCGTGAGCGTCATGGTGCCCACGAACGAGCCGAGGGCCAGAACGCCGCGCCCCACGCCGAACACGAACACGGCCGAGAGGCGGAACGTCTGGCACAGCTGCCCGAAGAAGATCCACATGAGCGCCTCGAGGCACATGTAGCCCGTCACCAGGATGATGGATGCGGCGATGGAGTTGTCGGTGATCGAGAGCGGCAGGAAGCACAGCGTGAGCATCACCACGGGCAGCATCACGCGGAACAGCGAGTCCCAGTAGCGGTGCATGCCCGCGAACAGCGTGAGCGTGAGGATCACCACCACCACGATGGCCGCGGCCACCATCACGAGCGCGTTCACCGACAGGTCGGGCGAGGGGAGGATGATCTGCGTGGAGATGGAGCGCAGCGCCCCCAGCGCGAAGCCCGCGAGCAGAACCGGCACGCCGAAGCGCACCGAGAAGCGTCCCTTGCGAACGGGCAGCGGCTCGAAGAGGGGCACCTCGTGGCGCAGGATGTAGCTCTCGGGCGTCTTCTTCCACAAGATGGGGAGCTCGGCCAAGGGCAGGAGCGCCGCGATGACGCCCGAGAGCGGCGCGGGGATCAGGTAGATCAGCACGGCGTACACCACCAGGGCGAACACCATCGCGATCATGGTGTTCATCACGATGCTCGAGGAGCTGCAGCGCGCGAACGCCGTTCCCCAGAACAGCAGCAGCAGCGCCGAGCCTGCGCCCGCCACCACGCCCGCCACCGCGGAGAGCGCGGTCATCGCGCCGCCGGCAGAGGGGATGAACAGCGCGAAGGTCGCTGCGCACATGAGCACCGCCGAGATCCGCATGGCGCGCTTGGAGGTGTAGACGCGCAGGAAGCGCTGGTCGGTCGCGCCCATGGCGATCAGCGCCACGATGAACGTGATGATGGAGGCTATGAAGAACTCCGTGATGGAGGCGAACGAGAACGAGCGCGCCCCGAGCGTGGTCAGCTGAGGTACGCCGAAGAGGGTGGAGGTGCCGAAGAGGGCCGCGTAGATCCACGCCTGGTGCAGGCCGAAGCCGACGGAGAGCGCGGAGAGCTCGCCTTGGGAGTCGAAGCCCTGGGCGTCGCTGATGACGACGTTGACGCGCGGGAGATGTAACGCCATGGTGCCTACCTTCAAGAGGATCGCTATGGTTGCAGGTATTGTCTGCATTCTAGCAATCACATCGTGAAAACGGAGCGTGCGCGCGGAAATTTCCCGCCGTGCGAACCGCGCGCTCAATCAGACTCAAACTATGCGTTTCACATGGGAAAACGCGAAAAAGCGAAGTATGAGGGTTCGAGGAAAATCAAACCGAAAATCGACCACTCACCCCTGAAAGTGAGCACCGAAAGTCTGACCACACGCAAGGCGCCTTCTCGTAATCTAACGCCGTTAGGTTTTCGCGAACGTAGCGAAAATAGGAAAGGAGACTAACATGTGTTTTAGACCGGCAGATGCCTCCGCTGGCGCGGGCCCGAACAAGTGCCCCGAGTGCGGCAAGCCCATCCAGTCCATGGGCGGCCTCGTCCTGAAGTCCTGCCCCTTCTGCAAGTGCGACTTCACCCCCTACCTCAACGGCGAGAAGGCCGTGCCCGGCGCCCCCGCGGCTCCCGGCGCCCCCGCTGCGCCCGGCGCCCCGAAGGCCCCCGGCGCCCCCGCGGCCCCGAAGGCCCCCGGCCAGTAGGCTGTAAGAGGCATCCATCCCTCGGCTTCAAACGCAGCTTGCGCCAACTAGGGAGGGCGCAAGCAGCCGAGCGGAAGAACCACACTTCCACCCGGTGCGTTTGCAGATAGCGCGTTTCCACAAAGCGCGCGAATAGTTTTCTACGGAAAAAGTTAGAAACTGTGGAGAAAGAAGGAAAGTATGGCATACGGTAAACAGTGGCAGACCGTAATGGAGGACGGCACCGTCGTCACCCGCTCCAACACCTGGTCCCCCCCGGG
>NZ_JAAVTO010000006.1 GCF_013185065.1 Adlercreutzia sp. ZJ473
GCGGGCAGCTCGCCAGGCGGCCCGCAACGCCGGGACCGCCGCGGCCGACGCCGCCAAGCAGGCTGCCGAGGCGGCGCGCGAGAACGCCCTGGCCCGCCGCGAGGCTCCCCGCCCCGCCAAGCGCCCCGGCCTCCTGAGCCGCCTGCTCGGCGCCCTGGGAAGGCGGAAGTAGCGAATGCTCAGGCGCGGCGTCGGACCCAAGGCCCCGACGCCGCGTCGCGCACGACATCCCCTGACGCAGGAAGGGGGCGGAGCTGCAAGATGCGGCTCCGCCCCCTTCCTGCTAAGCGCCTCCATGCGAAGAGATCGCCTAATGCTCAGGCTTCTTGCCTTTCACCCCGATCCTGCCGCCAGGCGCCTCGAGCCTGCGCGTTGCAAGCTTGTAGACCCGCTCGTCGTCACGCTGCCCGATCGCTATGATCTCCACGACCTCAACGGTATTCTCGTCGACAATCCTGAACACCATGCGAAGGCCGGCATTGCGCCACTTGAGCTTCTTGCAGCCCGACAGCTCACGCTCGAGAGGGGTGCCGATTTCGTCAGCCCGCGTCTCCAGCTTCTTGAGCGCTACGTTGACCAGCTTCTTCGTCGAGCCGTCGAGCTTGCGGTACTCCTTGGCGGCGGCCTCGTTGTAGAAGACCACCTGGAATCTGCCGCTCATTCGAACAGGTCCTCGTCGGAAACGGAGTCAGCGTCGCAGGCCAGGTACGCGGCGTAGCCGTCTTCGCCCATGGCGTCTTCTAAGCTGACGCGCTCGCGGCCCGCGTCGACGTCACCCTCGGCGATGCGCGCGGCAGCGACGGCGAGCAGCTCGCGTTCGCGGTAACCCGCAAGCTCGCAGTACATGGCCTCGAACTCTTCATAAGACATGATGACGGAGTCGACCGCATTGCGATCCGTTATGAACTGAGGCTCCTTCTTCGCGCGCTTGCGCACCTCGGAGAATCTCTTCGCCGCCTCGGTGGCAGAAGTGAGCTGATCGACGTTGAACCTCGGCTTCTCGAGAACAGCAGGCGTCATGTTGATCCTCCTTGTAATGCACTGTAGATTGCATACTATCTTCCGTATTTTAATATGCAATTTCAAGGAGATCAAGAAGACGGTCTGCCTATGCGAGCGTCGCCCCGACACCGCATAGCTTGCTTGCCGCGCATCTGCACCATCGATGCCCCAGAGCACAGGTGCCTCCAGTGTCATGAGCAAGATGCGCAAAAAGGGCCGGGATCGCAGATGCAATCCCGGCCCTCACGCCTTACGCGCCTTGCAGGCGCTCCGAACTCGCACGTCGAGCTGGCGTCGTGGCTAACCCTCCACGCCGGCGACCACGGCGGCGATCGCCTTCGCGTGCTCGTCGGCGGCTGCCTCGTCGAGCGCCTCCACCATCACGCGCACCACCGGCTCGGTGCCGGAGGGGCGCAGCAGCACGCGGCCGTCGTCGCCGAGCGCGGCCTCCGCCGCCGCCACGGCCTCGGCCACCTGCGCGCTCTCGCCCACCGCGTGCTTGTCCTTCACGCGCACGTTGATGAGCACCTGCGGGAACCTCGTCATGACCTTGATGGTCTCCTCGACCGGCACCCCCGAGCGCTTGACCGCGGCCAGAAACTGCACGGCCGTCATGAGGCCGTCGCCCGTGGAGTTGTGCTCGAGCAGGATCATGTGCCCCGACTGCTCGCCGCCGATGGCGTAGCCGTGCTCGCGCATCTCCTCGAGCACGTAGCGGTCGCCCACCTTGGTCTGCACCACGTCGATGCCGGCGTCGCGCATGGCGTGCACGAACCCGAGGTTGCACATCACCGTCGACACGGCCGTGTTGCCGGCGAGCACGCCGCGCTTCTTCATGTCGAGCGCGCACACGGCCTCCACGATGTCGCCGTCGATCTCGTCGCCCGCCGGCGTCATGAGCATCACGCGGTCGGCGTCGCCGTCGTGCGCGATGCCCACGTCGGCGCCGCTCTCGGCCATGAGCTCGCGCAGGGGCTCGAGGTGGGTGCTCCCGCACTTCACGTTGATGTCGGTGCCGTCGTAGTCGTCGTTGATCACCACCACGTCGGCGCCGAGGCGCTTCAGGGCCGCGGGGCTCGTGAGCGAGGAGGCGCCGTGCCCCGTGTCGAGCGCGATGGTCATGCCGGCGAAGCTGATGCCCTGGCGCTCGATGGAGCGCACCGCGTGCTCCACGTAGATCTCGCAGGCGTCCTCGACCTCGACGGCAACGCCCAGGTCAGGGCCGGAGGGCATCGCGGCCTCCTCGTCGCCCGCCGCGCGCGCGGCCGCCACGCGGCCCTCGAGGCCGCCCGCCGTGATGAACGCCTCGATCTCGTCCTCCACCGCGTCGGGCAGCTTGAAGCCCTCGGCGTCGAAGAGCTTGATGCCGTTGTACTCCGGTGGGTTGTGCGAGGCCGAGATGACCACGCCGCCCGCGGCGTTGAGCTCGCGCACGAGCAGCGCCACGCCCGGCGTGGGGATCACGCCGGCGAGCAGCGCCGTGCCGCCCGCGCTCGTGATGCCGGCCACGAGCGCCGCCTCGAGCATGTCGCCCGACAGGCGCGTGTCCTTGCCCACCACGATGGTCTTGCCGAGAAACTCGGCGGACGCCTGCCCCAGGCGGTAGGCGATCTCGTTCGTCAGCTCGACGTTCGCCACGCCGCGAACGCCGTCAGTTCCAAAAAGACGGGCCATTACTTTCCCCTTCTCACAAATTCGTCGTGCAAGCGGACCGCGCCCTGAGGGCGCTCCGCGTCGGTCATGCGGTTGTTGAGCTCGGCGGCGAACTCGTCGATCGAGACGTCGAAGCGCTCCATGACCACCATCAGGTGGTATACCACGTCAGCCGCCTCGTAGCGCAGGTGGTCGACCGCTGCGCCGCGGTCGGCGCCCTGAGCGGCGTCGGCGTCCTTCGCCGCCAGGCCCACCTCGACGGCCTCCTCGGCCACCTTCTTCAGCGGCCGGTCCAGCTCCCCGCACAGAAGCTGGTGCGTGTAGCTCTCCGCGCCCGCGCTGCGGCGCGCCGCGATGGTGGCCGCGAGCGCCTCGAGCGTCGCGCCGATCTGCGAGGCAGGCGCCGCCTCGCCCTCAGGTACATAGGTCTTGTCCGCCATAGTCATTCCTTCGTCAAACGCTTCGGCAGGGAGACGCCCCCACAGGGAGGCGGGGCGGTGCTCACCAAGCGAGTTCCGCACGAGCCGAACAGCCGAGGGCTGTTCGCGCGAGCAGGACTGTCCGAGCGACTGAGCTCTGCCCCGCCTCCCGCACCGGCAGATCCCCCCGCCAAAGCAAGGGGGCGCGCAAGCTCGCGCGCCCCCTTCTGCTAGCAGCTAGTCGTCCAGCCTGTTGGACGCCTCTTCGTCCTCCTTGCTGGTGAGGCCGAAGCCCAGGCCGCCCACGGACCCCAGGAGAGCGTCGAGCTCCTCGAGGTTGCGCTGGTAGGAGCGCGGGGGCAGCGCCTCGCCGAGCATCTCCTCGCCGTCGGTGTTGAACGTCGGGGGCTCGTCGCCGCCGATGAGGATGGTGTCGTCGGGCGAGAACACCATGTCGAGCAGCTGCGACATGTCGTCGCTCGTCGCCGCCAGGTCGTCCTCGATCACGTGCATGAGGCCGCGTTCCTCCAAGCCCTCCTTGAGCTCTTCGATGGCCTTCACGCCGATGCCCTCGATGCGCAGCAGGTCCTCCTCGGTGTGCCCGAGCAGGTCGGCCACCGTCTCGATGCCCGCCTCGGAGAACTTGTTGGCCCAGCGCTGCGAGACGCCCAGGTCGTCGTAGATGTAGAGGCGCGCGTCCTCGTCGGAGAGGTTGTGCCCGCGATGGCCCATCGACAGCGCGCTGTAGTAGCCGCCGAAGCTCGAGCCGGCGTTGAAGTACCCGTCGGCGTCAAGCGACCAGTCCTGCGGCTGCGGCAGCAGGTCCTCGATCTCGCGCAGCGCGTCGGGGGCGTAGTCGGGCAGCACGTCGCCCGCAACCGGGCTCACCGGGCGGCCCTTGTAGGTCAGGCGCACGTCGCGGTAGCGAGAGAGGCCCGTGCCGGCCGGGATCGGCTTGCCGATGATGACGTTCTCCTTCAGGCCGGCCAGATGGTCGGTCTTGCCCTCGATGGCGGCGTCGGTGAGCACCTTGGTGGTCTCCTGGAACGACGCGGCGGACAGCCACGAGTCGGTCGCCAGGGACGCCTTGGTGATGCCCAGGAGCAGCGGCTGGCCCACCGGCGGCTCCTTGCCCTCGGCGATGAGCTCGTTGGCCGCCTTCTCGAACTCGAAGCGGTTGACCTGACGCCCCGGGAGGAAGTCGGAGTCGCCCGCGTCGAGCACGGCCACCTTGCGCAGCATCTGGCGCGCGATGACCTCGATGTGCTTGTCGTTGATGTCCACGCCCTGGGACACGTACACGCCCTGGACCTGGCTCACGATGTAGCGCAGCGTGGTGTTCGGGTCGGTCAGGCGCAGCAGGTCGTGCGGGTTCACGGAGCCCTTGGTGAGCTGCTGGCCCACCTTGACCTCGCAGCCGTCGGTCACGCCCGGCAGCATCTGGGCGCGCGCCGACACCACGTACTCGCGGAAGTTGCCCTCCTGGTCGTGGATGGTGAGCGTCTTGGACGTCTTGTCGCCCGCGATCTGCAGCGTGCCGGCGATCTCCGCGAGCACGGCGAGGCCCTTCGGCTTGCGCGCCTCGAACAGCTCCTGGACGCGCGGCAGGCCGTGCGTGATGTCCTCGCCGGCGACGCCGCCGGTGTGGAACGTGCGCATCGTGAGCTGGGTGCCCGGCTCGCCGATGGACTGGGCGGCGATGATGCCGACCGCCGTGCCGATGTTGACCGGGCGCGCCGTGGCGAGGTCCCAGCCGTAGCACTTCTGGCAGACGCCGTGCTCGGCATGGCAGGTCATGATGGTGCGGATGACCACCTCTTCCACGCCCGCGGCCTGCATTTTCTTGAGGTCGGCCATCGAGGTGACGTAGGTGTCGGCGGCGAAGAGCACCTCTCCGCCCGCGGTCTCCACGTCCTCGAGCAGGCAGCGCCCGATGAGGTTCTCGTCGAGGTCGCCCTTCTCGTTGAGGATCGGGTAGGGCACGCCCTCGGGGGTGCCGCAGTCGATCTCGCGGATGATGACGTCCTGAGCCACGTCCACCAGACGGCGGGTCAGGTACCCCGAGTCAGCGGTGCGCAGGGCGGTGTCGGCCAGGCCCTTGCGGGCGCCGTGCGTGGAGATGAAGTACTCCAGCACCGACAGGCCCTCGCGGAAGTTCGCCTTGATCGGGCGGTCGATGATCTCGCCCTTCGGGTCGGACATCAGGCCGCGCATGCCGGCGAGCTGGCGGATCTGCTTGATGTTGCCGCGGGCGCCGGAGAACGCCATCATGTAGATGGGGTTGAACTTGTCGAAGTTGTCGGCCATGGCCTCGCCGACCTCCTCGTTGGCGGCGTTCCAGATGTCGACGATCTGCTTGTGGCGCTCGTCTTCGCTCATCAGGCCGAACTCGTAGTCCTCGTCGATGGCGGCGACCTTCTCGTCGGCGGCGGCCAGGATCTCGGCCTTGTTCGGCGGCACGGTCGCGTCGTACACCGAGACGGTGACGCCCGCGCGCGTGGCGTAGTGGAAGCCGGCGTCCTTCAGGCCGTCGAGGATCGGCGGCACCTCGGACAGCTCGTAGGTGTTGGTGACGTCCTCGACCAGGCGGCTGATCTCCTTCTTGTTCATCTCGTAGTTCAGGAAGGGATAGTCCATGGGCAGCACGTTGTTGAAGATGATGCGGCCCACCGTGGTCTGGATGCGGTCGCCCGCCTTGTGCTCCTCGAACACGCCGAAGGCCGTGGCCACCTTGCAGTCCACGCGCAGGCGCACCCAGATCTTGGCCTGCAGGTCGAGGTCGGCGCGGGCGTCGTAGGCGTTCATGGCGTCGTCGATGTCGATGAACGCGCGGCCCTCGCCCGGGAAGCCGTCGCGCGCCGCGGTCAGGTAGTACAGGCCGATGATCATGTCCTGGGTGGGCACGGTCAGCGGGCGGCCGTGGGCCGGCGACTTGATGTTGTTGGAGGACAGCATGAGCACGCGGGCCTCGGCCTGGGCCTCGGCGCCGAGCGGCACGTGCACGGCCATCTGGTCGCCGTCGAAGTCGGCGTTGAAGGCGGTGCACACGAGCGGGTGCAGCTTGATGGCCTTGCCCTCGACGAGCACCGGCTCGAAGGCCTGGATGCCGAGGCGGTGCAGGGTGGGCGCGCGGTTCAGCAGCACCGGGTGCTCGCGGATGACCTCTTCGAGCACGTCCCACACGTAGCTGGCGCCGCGGTCAACCGCGCGCTTGGCAGCCTTGATGTTGGCGGCGTACTCGAGCTCCACCAGGCGCTTCATGACGAAGGGCTTGAACAGCTCCAGGGCCATCTGGCTCGGCAGGCCGCACTGGTGCAGCTTGAGCTGCGGGCCGACGACGATGACCGAGCGGCCGGAGTAGTCGACGCGCTTGCCGAGCAGGTTCTGGCGGAAGCGGCCCTGCTTGCCCTTGAGCATGTCGGAGATGGACTTCAGCGGACGGTTGCCCGGGCCCGTGACGGGGCGGCCGCGGCGGCCGTTGTCGAACAGCGAGTCGACGGCCTCCTGCAGCATGCGCTTCTCGTTGTTCACGATGATCTCGGGCGCGCCGAGGTCGAGCAGGCGCTTCAGGCGGTTGTTGCGGTTGATCACGCGACGGTACAGGTCGTTCAGGTCGGACGTGGCGAAGCGGCCGCCGTCGAGCTGGACCATCGGGCGCAGATCCGGCGGGATGACCGGGATCACGTCGAGGATCATGTCGGAGGGCTTGTTGTCGGACTTGAGGAACGCGTCGACCACCTTGAGGCGCTTGATGGCCTTGGCGCGCTTCTGGCCCTTGCCCGTGGCGATGACCTCGCGCAGGTCCTCGGCCGTGGCCTCCAGGTCGATGGCCTCGAGCAGGTCGCGCACGGACTCGGCGCCCATGCCGCCCGTGAAGTAGTCGCGGTAGTTCGCGCGCATCTCGCGGTAGAGCGCCTCGTCGGGGACGAGCTGCTTGGACTCGATCTTCATGAAGGCGTCGAAGGCGTCCTGGCGCAGCGCCTTGCGCTCGTTGAACTCCTCGTAGATGTCGGCGATCTCCTCCTCGACCTCCTCGGGCGTGAGGCGCTCGTCCTCGTCGACGTCGTCGACGAAGTCGTCGTCCTCGGGCACGTAGTCGGTCGAGAGCTTGCGGGTGGCCTCGATGATGCGGTCGCGCTCGGCGTCGAGCTCCTCGAGGTCGGCGGCCAGCTCGTCGCGCAGGTCCTCGGCGTCCTCCTCGCGCGCCTCCTTGTCGACGCTCGTGATGATGGAGCTGGCGAAGTACAGGACCTTCTCAAGCTCCTTCGGCGGGATGTCGAGCAGGTAGCCCAGACGCGAGGGCGAGCCCTTGAAGTACCAGATGTGGCTCACGGGAGCTGCCAGCTCGATGTGGCCCATGCGCTCGCGGCGCACCTTGGAGCGGGTCACCTCGACGCCGCAGCGCTCGCACACGATGCCCTTGAAGCGCACGCGCTTGTACTTGCCGCAGGCGCACTCCCAGTCCTTGGTGGGACCGAAGATCTTCTCGCAGTACAGGCCGTCCTTCTCGGGCTTCAGGGTGCGGTAGTTGATCGTCTCGGGCTTCTTCACCTCGCCGCGCGACCAGCTGCGCACGTCCTCTGCGCTGGCAAGGGAGATGCGCAGGGCATCGAAATTGTTCACGTCGAATTCCGTGGTCATCTTTAAGCCTCCTCTCCCTCACCGATGAGGTCGTTGCCGGTTGCCTGGGAGACCTCGCTCATGAGCTCTCCCAGCTCCGCCGCGATGTCGTCGATGGCGCTGGTGGTCTCCTCTTGTTCGGTCTTGCGGGCGTCGGCGGCGATTGCCTCGAACAGCGCCTGGTCAAGATCGTCCTGCCCGGTCTCGTCCTCGCTCAGGACCTGGTTGTTGCGCCCCTCGAGCTCGATGTTGAGGCACAGCGACTTCATCTCCTTCACGAGCACCTTGAACGACTCGGGCACCTCGGGCGCCGGGATGTTCTCGCCCTTGACGATGGCCTCGTAGCTCTTCACGCGGCCGGCCGTGTCGTCGGACTTGACCGTGAGGATCTCCTGCAGCACGTTGGAGGCGCCGTAGGCGTAGAGCGCCCACACCTCCATCTCGCCGAAGCGCTGGCCGCCGAACTGGGCCTTGCCGCCGAGCGGCTGCTGGGTGATGAGGCTGTAGGGACCGGTCGAGCGAGCGTGGATCTTGTCGTCGACCATGTGGCCGAGCTTCAGGATGTAGGTCTGGCCGACCGTGATGGGCTCGCGGAACTGCTCGCCCGTGCGGCCGTCGTACAGCCACGTCTTGCCGGTGCGGGAGAGCTGGGGGACCAGCTCGTCGCGGGCCATGTCGCCGTACTTCTTGTGGTTCATGTTGATGAGGTTGCGGTTCGCCTTCTCGATGGCGTCCGAGATCTCGTCCTCGGTGGCGCCGTCGAACACCGGCGTGGCCACGTACATCGGGCCCTCGACCACCTCGTCGGTCTCCTCCTCGTCAGACCAGCCCCACTTCGCGGCCCAGCCCAGGTGGTTCTCGAGCAGCTGGCCGACGTTCATGCGTGAGGGAACGCCCAGGGGGTTCAGGATGACGTCGATGGGGGTGCCGTCGGCGAGGTAGGGCATGTCCTCCACGGGCAGCACGCGCGAGATGACGCCCTTGTTGCCGTGGCGGCCGGACAGCTTGTCGCCCTGCTGCACCTTGCGCTTCTGGGCCACGTAGATGCGCACGAGCTCGTTCACGCCCGGCGCCAGCTCGTCGCCGTTGTCGCGGGAGAAGCGGTAGATGCCGATGACGCGGCCGCCGCTTCCGTGCGGCACCTTGAGCGAGGTGTCGCGCACCTCGCGGGCCTTCTCGCCGAAGATGGCGCGCAGCAGGCGCTCCTCGGCGGTGAGCTCGGTCTCGCCCTTCGGGGTGACCTTGCCCACGAGCACGTCGCCCGGGAACACCTCGGCGCCCACGCGGATGATGCCGTCGGCGTCCAGGTCGGAGATCATGTCGTCGGAGATGTTGGGGATCTCGCGGGTGATCTCCTCGGGGCCGAGCTTGGTGTCGCGCGCGTCGACCTCGTACTCGGAGATGTGGATGGACGTGAGCAGGTCCTCGGCCACCACGCGCTCGGACACGATGATGGCGTCCTCGTAGTTGTAGCCCTCCCACGGCATGTAGGCGATCATGAGGTTCTGGCCGAGCGCCAGCTCGCCGCCGTCGCAGCTCGGGCCGTCGGCGAGCACGTCGCCCGCGGCCACCTCGTCGCCCTTGCGGACGAGCGGGCGGTGGTTGATGCAGCCGGACTGGTTGGAGCGCTGGAACTTCGGGATCAGGTACTCGTCGTACTCGCCCTCGTCGTTCAGGATGATGATGGTCTGGCCGTCGACGTAGTCGACCACGCCGGGGCGCTGCGCCACGAGGATCTCGCCGGAGTCCACCGCGATGCGGTGCTCGATGCCGGTGCCCACGAGCGGCGCCGTGGGGCGCAGCAGCGGCACGGCCTGGCGCTGCATGTTCGAGCCCATGAGGGCGCGGTTCGCGTCGTCGTGCTCGAGGAACGGGATGAGCGAGGTGGCCACGGAGGTCATCTGGCGCGGGGACACGTCCATGTAGTTCACGAGCTCGGGCGCCACCTCGTCGGGCTCGCCGAACTCGCCGGCGGCGTTCTTGGTGCGGCAGAGCACGCGGGCGGCCTTGACCCAGTTGCCGTCCTTGTCGAAGGAGCCGTACTCGCGCGTCTCGGGGTCGAACAGGTCGTTCGCCTGGGCGATGACGTAGTTCTCCTCCTCGTCGGCGGTCAGGTAGTCGACGATGTCGGTCACCTTGCCGTCGACCACGCGGCGGTACGGGGTCTCGATGAAGCCGTAGGGGTTGATGCGGCCGTAGGTCGCCAGCGAGCCGATCAGGCCGATGTTGGGGCCTTCAGGCGTCTCGATGGGGCACATGCGGCCGTAGTGGGAGGTGTGGACGTCGCGGACCTCGAAGCCGGCGCGCTCGCGCGACAGGCCGCCCGGGCCGAGCGCCGACAAGCGGCGCTTGTGCGTGATGCCGGCGGCGGGGTTGGTCTGGTCCATGAACTGCGACAGCTGGGAGCTGCCGAAGAACTCCTTGATGGCCGCCACGATGGGGCGGATGTTCACGAGGCTCTGCGGCGTGATCTCGTCAGGCTCCTGCATGCTCATGCGCTCGCGCACGACGCGCTCCATGCGGGACAAGCCGATGCGGAACTGGTTCTGGATCAGCTCGCCGACCGTGCGGATGCGGCGGTTGCCGAAGTGGTCGATGTCGTCGGTCGCGAAGCCCTCCTCGCCCTCGTGCAGCGCGATGATGTAGCGCATGGTGCGCACGATGTCCTCGTCGGTGAGCGTGGAGGAGACGTTCTCGTCGGGGTCGTAGCCGAGCTTCTTGTTCATCTTGTAGCGGCCGACCTTCGCCAGGTCGTAGCGCTGCGGGTTGAAGAACAGGCCCTCGAGCAGCGTGCGGGCGCTGTCGATGGTGGGCGGCTCGCCGGGGCGGAAGCGCTTGTAGAGCTCGATGAGGCTCTCTTCCTTGGTGGTGGCGGGGTCGCGGTCGAGCGTGCGCAGCACCATCTCGGAGTTGCCCAGAAGCTCGATGATCTCCTCGTTCGTCTCGGCCAGGCCGAGCGCGCGCACGAGCAGGGTCGCCGGCTGCTTGCGCTTGCGGTCGATGCGCACGGAGAGCAGGTCACGCTTGTCGGTCTCGAACTCGAGCCACGCGCCGCGGCTCGGGATGACCTTCGCGTTGTAGATGGTCTTGTCAGACGTCTTGTCGCGCTCGGCGGCGAAGTAGACGCCCGGGGAGCGCACGAGCTGGGACACGACGACGCGCTCGGTGCCGTTGATGATGAACGTGCCGCGCGGGGTCATGAGCGGGAAGTCGCCCATGAACACGTCCTGCTCCTTGATCTCGCCCGTCTCGCGGTTGATGAAGCGGATCTCCACGAAGAGCGGAGCCTGGTAGGAGACGTCCTTCTCCTTGCACTCATCGACCGTGTACTTGGGGTCGCCGAACTCATGCCTTCCGAACTCGACGCACATGTCCTTCGTGTTGTTCTCGATGGGACAGACGTCGGCGAAGGCTTGGGTCAGGCCCTCTTCTTTGAACCACTCGAAGCTATCCGTCTGGATGCCGATCAGATTCGGGACGTCCATGACGTCGGGAATCTTGGCGAAGCTTCTGCGATTCCTATAAAGGCTGGTGGAAGCGGTATTTTCTCCTTGAGCCACGAGGCTTTTCCTCCTTCACGCGCATCGCAAATCTGCAAAAAGTTGCAATTTGCTAAAATACAACGCCCCTGAGGCGCAGTCAAGAAAAATTTTAACGAGCTGTGGAAATTTGCTGGAGTTTGAGGCCGGAAAACCCCGCGCGATCAGGCAAGACGGGCGTCGTTCGCCCTCCCGGGGCGTGCTGACGGCATGCGCTTCCCCGAAGCAGACCGTCGCCACATGCCCCGGGAGGGCTGCTGTCATGAGCCTCGCTAGGGAGGCTGCTGCCACATGCCCCCGGGGAAGGCTGCTGCCATGCGCTTCCCCGAAGCAGGCTGCTGGCATCCGTCTCCCAAAGAAGATCTTCTCCATCAATCTCCCTGGGGATGCCATCCCCCCTTCGCCCTCCACCAGGGCAAGCTGCTCCCATTTGCCCTCCCTGAGGCGAGCTGCCTCCGCCTGCTCTCTCTAGGCAAGCTGCCTCCATTCGCCCTCCCCAGGGTGAATCGCCGATAACGGCTGTTTTCCATCCACCCGTTGGCGATTCTGGATGAAAAGAGGCCGTTATCGGCGATTTCCCGGAGAAAACGGCTGCAAAACCCGCGTTGTCGGCGATTTCAGAGGTTCAAACCACCGACAACGAGCGTTTTCCATCCACCTTCCCCAAACAAGTGGATGGAAAAACGCCGTTGTCGGTTCCGCAGCTTTCGGTCTCACGGTCCTCGGTTCCACGGCCTTTAGCTCCACAGCGGCCTTCGGCCCCATGGCCTCCACGGCCTTCGAGTTTTCGGTTCCACGGCCTCCGTGCTTTCGGGCTTTCGGCCCCACGGCCCCCGGGCTTTCGGGCCTTCGGCCCCACGGCCTTCGGTTCCACGGCGCTCATCAGCAGGCTGGCAGCGCAAGCAGCTATGCCCGCACGGAGAACAGGGCGCTTTGACACTGCCTGAAGTCGGCAGCTTGCGGACGAAGACGAACCCCCAGACGGCGAGCTATCGCCCGTGCGATCCGGTCCATCTCAACCAGGTTGTCAAGCTGGAGCCTCGTCACCGTGATGACCTTGTACCCAGCCGCCTCCAGCGCGCGGCGCTTCGCGGCGTCATGGGCAATCCCTGACGAGGTGAGGTGAAGGTCGGAATCATACTCAACGACCAGCTTCTTCTCCGGCCAGCACACATCGGCTACGTAATAGCCCTGGCTTGTCTGCGACCGAGCCCGAGCCCCCATGTCAATGCGAAGGTTCAGCCGCGCTCCGCCAATGCCGTAGCCTCCCCATTTTCCCGGAAGCGTTATGCGCATCGCCAGATCGGTCTCGCGAGGCGATGCGGAGCCGTCGCGAACCTGGGCAAGCACCCGTCGCGCCGACGGCAGCCCGCGCAAACCAGGGCTCCTGCTCAGATAGTCGCCGATGGCAGCCGTCGTGGTGAGCGGCGCACGTCCCGAGAGGCCCGACTCCTCGCCTGCGTCAACCGCATAAGCTCCACACAGCTCGTAGCCCCAGCTCACTGCGTTGAGGAAAGGCTCGCTCGCCGACAGCTGCACGAAGCAGAGCTCCGGGCATGCGACGTATAGGCCGTTCGCCACGCGGATGAACGAGCCCGCACCGTACCGAAACGCAGAAACATGCGTCTCGACGCCTTCGGCCTTCCTCGTATCGCATTTCGAAGGGACGAGAAGCTGGTAGGGCTTCTCCACGTAAGGCACGGCCTGCTCAAGGTACTTCAAGGAGGAAGCCGTCGGGGAGCAGCCGGCAAGAGCCTGGTAGTCGAAGGCGTTGGAGGGCAAGCCTCGCGTCTGAGCGCGCGACCACCATTGAGCTGCCGATATGCCAGCGAGGAAAAGCTTCATGCGGAAACAGTACCACGAGACCGTTTCGCACGTCTTGCAAGAAGGCTCCATCGAAGCATGACGCGAAGCCGTCGAAGAGCGCGTCCCAACCTGGCGGATATCTGGCGAATCTTCTCAGCAATCCAGCGGGAACATGGCGGGGAGTGGCGCCGCAGCCTCACTCTTCAGAGCAATCTTTGCAGCATGCCGTTGTCCTAGGACAATTCAACGGCATTGTACGCCATGAGAGCCCCTGGAGCTTGGCGCAGCGACAAGATTTCCCATTTGAGCGAAGGGAGGCATGGAAAAGGCGTACTATTTACCTGGCAAGCAAAGGCTGCGAGAAAGACCAGCTAAATGATGTCAAGGGGTTTCCGAGACATTTTTAGATAGAACTTTGACAATCGAATATGGGATAAAGGGCGCCCATCGGGCCGGCTTCGGGCGCACCTGTCCGAGCCGCGCGCTTCAGCGGCCGTGAGGGAATTCGATGCCGGAGTTGCGAACTTCAGCTAGACGTCAGCTCCTTTTGCTGTGCTTGGACGGAGGGCCGCCTCTCGTAAGGCCGTCTCTCCTTCATCACCGCCAGTATCACGCCGCATAGCTTCCTCGCAACGCCCGACACCGCGACGTAATGATGCTTGCCGCGCGCTCTCAGGGAGTCGTAGTAGTCGCCGAAGTACGGGTCGCGCATCCTCGCCTTGTCGGCAGACACCATGAGCGCATAGCGCAGATACGACGACCCGCGCTTGGACATGTGCTGCTCGGTGCCGTCGAACTTGCCGGATTGGAACTTCGAGGCGTCGATGCCCGCGTAGGCGTAGAGCTTGGAGGGCCCCCCGAAGCGGGCAGGGTCCCCGACCTCGGCCAAGATGACGGCGGCGTTCACGGGCCCTATCCCCGGGATCGTCCGCAGAAGATCGGCCATGGGGCCAGCGACGATCTCGGCTATCTTGGCATCGAGGGCCGCGATCTCCTCGTCCATGTGGTCGATGAGGGCCGTGATGTGGGCAAGCTCGAAGGCAAGCGCGTCAGTTGCCCAGACAGACCCCACCGACGCCTTCGCCGCAGCCTTGACCTCCTCGGCCTTCTCGCGTCCGTGGCGTCCATGGCTGGCTTCCCGGATCACGCGCGTGAGGGTGCGGATGTCGGTGGCCGCCACGCGGGCCGGCGTGCCGAACTCAGCCAGTACCGCCCGGCTCGTGGCGGAGTGCTTCGACGAGAAGCATCCTTCCAGCTCGGGGAACACGCGGTCGGCCGCGGCGGCCGCGCGGTTCTTGAGGGCGGTCCTCTCGGCGACGAGATGGGCGCGGTAGCGCGTGAGGATCTTGGCGCTGTCGGCGACCTCGGGCGCGATCGGCGTGGGCCCCAGGGACTTGAAGCGGGCGTACTCGGCGATGAGGAGCGCGTCGATCGCATCTGTCTTGGTCTTGCGCACCGAATCCGCCTTGCGGAACGCGTCGGTCATCACCGGGTTCACCACCGCGACGGGGTATCCGTGATCGTCGAGGAACGACCACAGCGCCAGCCAGTAGTGGCCGGTGGACTCCATGGCGACGATGCAGTCGTTTCGCTCCACCCCGAGCTCGGCGAAGCGATCGAGCAGGGATCTGAACCCGCGCTCGTCATTCGCGAACTGGAATGCCTTGCCATGTGGCGTTCCGTCCGCCATGCGCGATGCGACGACATGGGCGTTCTTGGCGACGTCGATTCCGATGTACTGCAAGGCTCGCTCCCTTCGCTCGATCCGTCCGAGCGAAGGTCTCCTTCGGCATCCGCAGCACGCAGCCTCGTTGGACATGCGACCCCTGAAACGGTCATCCAGCCTTATTCGCGTCACGCTGCGGGCCGGAGGCGCAATCCTTTCTGACAGAGCCGGACTCTAGGACAAGCGCTGCGCCCTCCGCCCATGATGCGTTCTTTATCCCATATTCGTTGTCGAGAGTAAAGAAACGCTGCCGCTGCGTTGGAAGCGGTGGGTGCCACACCCCAAAACAGTGGCAGAAAGAATATACGAGGATGAATCATGGCCGTTATGCCGCAGGAAGTCAAAGAGCTGTTCGAGAAGGTGCCCGCCGTCGCGTTCGCCACCGCGACCGCCGACGGGCAGCCCAACGCGTCGATCGTGGGCATGAAGTGGGTCATCGACGACGAGACGATCTACCTGTCCGACCAGTTCTTCAAGAAGACGCACGCCAACGTGCTGGCCAACGCCAAGGTGGCGGTGGCGTTCTGGGAGGGGCACGACGCCTACCAGATCCACGGCACCGCGCGCATAGCCGAGGGAGCCGAGCTCGAGGAGCAGAAGGCGAAGGCCGACGCGAAGTTCGCGCAGATCGGCATGCCCATCAAGGCGAAGGGCGGCGTGTTCGTGCACGTTGACGCCGTCTACACCTCGGCGGCCGGCCCCACCGCCGGCGACCAGATCGCCTAGCGCAGCGCCGATAAGCAAGGCGCCGACGGCAACGCCCCTAAACGGACATCTCGCACAAAACAAGGAGCTGCAGCAAAAGCCCCATCAACAAGAAACCCGCCGCAATTGTGGCGGGTTTCTTGCATCTCCTTTCAAAATGCAGCGGCTCAAAACGGCTGCTCAGGACTTCTGTTACAGCACCCTCGTGCATCTTGCTGCACGCCCCGCGCCCTGCAGAAGCCCCGCACCGCCCGCGCCTGCCCTCCGTCCGGCAAGACCTCAAGTCCGGCGAGGGGCAGGCGCGCTAGCTGGCGTTGAGCGCGACGCGGCCGCTTACGATGCCGAAGTCGAAGCGCGCCTTCCCGTCTCCGTAGACGTAGGTGTTCCCGCTCTGCCGTGCGTCGAAGTCACACGAGAACGAGCCCGACACCTTCTCCACGACCGCCGTGAAGCCGCCTTCGTCGGGAAGAGCCAGGTCGACCCGCCCACTCGCCACGTTGACGCGCGCGTCGCCCGGCATCACCTGCTCGCACGCCACGCTGACGTGACCGCTCGCCACGTCAGCGCGCACGCTCTGCGAGAAGACGCCGGCGACGTCCACCTGCCCGCTCGCCACGCCGAGGTCCAGCACGTCGGCTCGCACGTCGGCCACCTTGACGCCGCCCGACCCCACGTTGAGGCTCAGCGTCTCGCACGCGAGCCCCGACAGGTCGTAGGAGCCCGACGCGCCGTTGACCTTTACCGTAAGCAGCTCGCCAGCCGTGCTGCGCGGGATGACCACCTCCAGGTGCCTCACGCCGCTCACGGCCATGCAGCCGAAGAAGCCACCCGGCATGCCGTACCGCACGCTCAGCACCCCACCTGATGCCGACCACTGCATCTGCTGCGAGCGCGCGATCATGCCCGCCTGCCGCTCCACGAGCTTGACGCGGCCGTCCGTCTCGCTGTCGTCAGCCACGCGCACGATGACCGAGCCCGCCGCCCAGTCGATGTCAAGCGAGCGCACCTCGCCAGCGTCGACGTACCTGGTGGAGACTTCCTTCGTGTTCGCCGCGACCTCGCCCGCCGGCGCGGGCGCGGCCCACAGGCCCCACGGCCCCAGATGAGCCCATCCCGCCATGCAGGCGCCCAGCCCGCCGATCACGAGCACGCCGCACACCACGATGGCGATGATCTTGTTGCGTGATTTCCTCGTCAGCTTGGTCATGGCGCCTACTCCTGTCCGTTGTGCTCAGCGCGATAGTTCGGGTCATCCTCGATGATGCGCGCGATCCAGTAATACAGCGGGATGGTGAGGAACACGAGCCACCCCGGGTGCCACCATCCGAACAAGCACCCCGTCAGCAGGTAGAACAGCGCGCACGCCACCGGATAGGGAAAAGAGCGCCACGCGCCACGCGAGGAGCGCGAAGGGGCAGGGGCGGGAACAGACGCGACAGGCACCGACGCGGGCGCGAGTGCGGACACGGCAGGCACCGGCGCCCTCCCCTCTTCCCCTCGCACGAGCCTGTCGAGCGTCACCTCGTAGAGGTCGGCGAGTGCTACGAGGTTGCCCGTGTCGGGCGCCGCCTCGCCGCGCTCCCACTTCGACACGGCCTGCCGCGACACGCCCAGCTGCGCGGCAAGCTCCTCCTGACTCAGGCCCTTCTCCCGCCGCAAGCTGGCAAGGCGCGGGGCGATCTCTCTGTTCATGCGGGAACCTCTCCTCTTCGCGACTGTCATGTTGGTCTCGCCTTCCCAGATTACGGTAGCGTTCAGCCACCTGCCAGCAACTCTGATAGCCATTTTGCGCAACCGCTGGTAGCAATCGCCCCTGACCAGGTGTTTCGCGCAAAATAAAAATGCGGGCCCCCTCTGGAAGGGCCGGCGCTGAGAGGACGCATGATGACGCGAGCGCCCGCGTTCCGTGCTTGCGCTCGCATTCGCGCTCGTGCTTGCGCTCGCGTTCGCAAGCGCGTTCGCGCTCACGTTCGCGCCCGCGCTTGCGGCCAGGCCCTTCGACTCGCTTCGCTCGCTCGGGACGACCGGGGAGAAGCGGCGACGCCGCGTGCCCTACCTGCCGTCCCGGAGGGCCTTGAGCTTGGCGAGGGCCTCGGGGCTGATGCGGTCGGCGACCGTGTTCTTCCGCGCCACCTTCGGGGCCTCGTCGAGGCGCGCCTCCGTGTAGTACATGCCCACCTCGTGGGAGAACCCCTCGGCGCTCATGCGGTCCACCCCGCCGCCGAACACGGTGTCCTGGATGGTGGCGTCGGAGGTGACCACGAGCGTCTCGATCATGCGCTCGCGCGCGTCGTGCGCGAGCTTCTCGATCACCTTGTCGGCCGACTGGCCCGCCGGCGAGAACATGATCTGCACGCCGCCGACCGTCTCCACCTCGCCCTGGGAGAACTCGTTGTACGCGCCGTCGAACACGATGATGGCGCGCCACTCGCGCCCCGCGTAGTTCACCACGTCGTTGATGAGGCGCTCGCGGGCCGTGTTGAACGTGTCGTCGGTGTAGTCGGGATGCGTCGCGGAGACCAGCTTGTAGCGGCTGCCCGAGCGCAGCACGTTGTAGCCGTCGACGATCAGCAGCTTTTTGCGTTGGCGCGGCACGCTACCCTCGCAGCCCCTCGGCCGCCGTGCGGTTCTGCCGCAGCCACTCGTACATGCAGGCGGTGGACGCCTGCGCCACGTTGAGCGAGGAGATGCCGCCCACCTGCGGCAGCTTCACGCCGAAGTCGCAGTTGCCCAGAACGAGGCTCGACACGCCCTCGCCCTCGTTGCCGAGCACGAGCGCGATCTTGCCCTTGAGGTTGGCGTCCCAGATGTAGTCGGCGGCGTGCTCGGTGGCGGCGGCCACCCAGAACCCCTCCTTCTTCAGGCGCTCGAGGCAGCTCGAGATGTTGGCCACCTGCGTCACGGGGATGTGCGCGATGGCGCCCGCCGAGCTCTTGTAGGTGGCGGCCGTCACGCGCGCCGCGCGCTTGTTGGGGATGACGATGCCCGCGGCCCCCACCGACTCGGCCGAGCGCGCGATGGCGCCGAGGTTCCCCGCGTCGGTGATGTGGTCGAGCACCACCACGAGCGCGCGCCCGTCGTGCTCCTCGGCGCTGCGCTGCGCGGCCTTGAGGACGGCGGTCACGTTCACGTACTCGAACGGCTCGGCCTCGGCGACGACGCCCTGGTGGCTGCCGTGGTCGGACAGCTCGTCGAGCTTCTTGCGCGGGACGCTCGCCACCGGCACGTCGAGGTTGCGCGCCTTGCGCAGGATGTCGGTGATCAGGCCGTCGCGCTGGACGTTGTCGGCCATGAGGATGCGCTTCACGGGCACGTGCGTGCGCAGCGCCTCGACGACCGGTCGCTTGCCTTCTATGTAGTCTGCCATGGGACTGCCTCTTCGAAACATCGGGAACGGGAGCCAAACGTGAGCCGTTAGTGTAACACGCCGCCCTACTTCCGTCGCCAGATGTCGAGCACGATCCAGACCGACAGCAGAAACGCGCTCACGTAGCCGACGGCGGCGAGCACGGGCACGCCGAGCACGCGCGGCTCCATCGACGACAGCGACAGCATCGACGACCCCATGAACAGCCCCGCCACGATGAGCGCCAAGGTCACGCGCGTGAACAGCTTCGACAGTTTGCGGAAGGGCTCGTCGGAGCCGGTCATCTCCATGTTCACCTTGAGCTGGCCGCGCGTGAGCATCTTGAGCGTCTCGCCCGCGTAGGCCGACGCCTCGAGCGCCCCCTTGCCCGACGCGCGCAGCGCGAGCGCGAGCTCCTGCAGCGCCGACGCGAGCATCTCGGACTTGTCCGCCTCGCGCTTGAGGTGGTCGTTGATGATGGACACGATGTTCTGGTCGGCGATGTAGGCAGCCACCGTGCCCTCCACCGTCACCAGCCCGCGCGCCACGTTCGTCACCGAGCTCGGCAGCATCACGCGGCACGAGCGCGTGAGCGCCATGATGTCGTTGAGCATGTTCCCCACGTCGATCTGGCTGATGTCGACCGAGCCGTAGTCAGCCAGAAGCCCGTCGAGGTCGGCGAGGAAGCGCGTGTGGTCGATGACGGAGTTGTCCTTCTGCACGGCGAAGCGGATGAGCGCCTCCTTGAGCTCGGCGGCGTCGCGGTTGCCCACCGCCTTGATGATGCCCGTGAACCCCGCGCGGTCGCGGTCGCTCAGGCGCCCCATGATCCCCAGGTCGATGTAGACGATCTGCCCGCCGCGGATGATGAGGTTGCCGGGGTGCGGGTCGGCGTGGAAGAAGCCGTGGTCGAGCACCTGGGTGGCGTAGTTGTCGAGCAGCTTGACGCCGATCTCCTCGAGGTCGTAGCCCGCGGCGAGAAGCCGCGCCGACTGGTTGATGGGGATGCCCTCGACGTACTCCATGACGAGCACGTACTCGGTGCACAGCTCGGAGTACACGTGCGGCGAGCCGATGAACGCGCACTTCTCGTTGAGGCGCGCGAACTCCTCGAGGTTCTCGGCCTCGCGGCGGAAGTCCGTCTCCTCCAGAAACGTCTGCCACATCTCCTCGACCACCTCGCGCAAGTCGAGGAACTGGTCGTCCTTCATCACGCGCGAGGCCCGCCGCGCCAGCATGCGCATGATGTCGATGTCGAGCGCCATGGTGGCCTTCACGCCCGGGCGCTGGACCTTCACCGCCACCTGGTCGCCCGTGGCCAGGCGCGCGCGGTACACCTGCGCCAGGCTGGCGCTGCCGAGCGGCGTGGGGTCGATCTCGGCGAAGATCTCCGGGCGGCGCGGGCCGTACTCGGCGTCGAGCGCGGCGAGCATGTCCGCGAAGGGAAGCGGCTCGCACTCGGCCTGCAGCTTGGAGAGCTCGTCGCAGTACGCCTGCGGGAGGATCTCGGAGCGCGTGGAGAGCGTCTGCCCGATCTTCACGAACGAGGGCCCCAGGTCCTCGAGCATGGCGCGGAACTCCTCGGGCGTGACCGAGCTCATGAGCTTGTGCTTGCGCACGATCTTCAGGATCTCGGCCATGCGCGCGCGGCGCGTCTTGGGAGACAGGTCGAAGCGCCCCTCGGGGTCCACCTCGACCTGCTCGCTGAATATGTACTTGAGCAGCGTGTTGTCAGCCATGCGGTGGCCTGCCTACTGGGCAGGCGCCTCTCCTTGCGGGGCCTCGGCTTCCGCAGGCGCGGGCTCGGCTGCGGCGTCGGCTGCGGCTGCGGCTGCGGCAGCGACGGGCGCGGCGTCAGCGGGAGCGGCCGGCTCAGCTGCGGCAGGCGCGGGCTCGGCGGCGGGCTCGTCCTTGAGCGCGTCCTTGGCGTTGGCCGCGGCGGCCATCTCAGCCACCTTGGCGGCGAACGCCTCGCGCTCCTGCGCCGTCATGGCCGACAGCTGCGCGGCGATCGACTCCTCGCGCAGGGTCGTGGTCGCCGTGACGGCCTGGTGCTTGAGCTCCTCGTTGAGCTGGCGTCCCTGGTCGACCGTGATCTCGCCCTTCGCGATCAGCTGCTCGACCAGCTCCTTCGACTTCTCGGCGCCCATGGCTACCGCGCCTACGCCAGCGAGAAACGCGTCCCTGAACCCATCGGTGATGCTCGACATGGTGTGCCTCCGAATCCTCGTGACTCATTCGCCTGGGGGAGCGCCACGTGCGCAGGCCCCGCCTCCCATGTTACCACCTCGCGCAGCGCAGGCTCGCGGGGCGGCGAAAAACCACGCCCGGGAGCGAGCCGTTGCCGAGGCAGCATGCGACCCGCGAACGAGCGCGGGGCCCGCAGGCCCGCAATCCGCGAGGACGAGCCGCCTTACAGCCGCGCGAGCAGGGCGGGCAGCTCGGAAATGGAGGCGAGCGTGAAGTCGGGGCCCTCGGCGGCGAGCACCTCGGGCGGGAACATGCCCCAAGTGGCGGCGACCGTCACGCACCCCGCGCCGTTGCCCGCCTGCATGTCGAACGGGCTGTCGCCCACGTACAGGCACGTCTCGGGGCGCAGGCCGAGCAGGTCGCAGCCGTGCTCCACCGGGCCGGGGTCGGGCTTGTGCGCCGGGTAGTCGTCGGGGCCCACCAGGAACTTGAAGTTCGACGCGATGCCGAGCACGTCGAGAGCGCGCTGCGCGAGCGCATGCCGCTTCGACGTGACCACGCCCATGGGGCACCCTTCCGCGGAAAGCGCCTCGAGCACCTCTTTCACCTGCGGGAACGTATGCACCATGGCGTCGTGGACGGAGTGGTTGTGCTCGCGGTAGGTGCGCACGAGCAGCTCGTGGGTGGCGTCGTCGTCCGCGAAGTCCCACATCTGCACCACGAGCGGCTGCCCCACCTTCTGCATGAGCACCTCGTCGGGAAACTCCCTTCCGAGCACCTCTCGCGTGGCGTGGCGGAACGATGACAGGATCAGGTCATGGGTGTCGATGAGCGTGCCGTCCAGGTCGAACAGCACGCCCTGTATCTCATGTGACATGCAGCGGCTTTCCTCCTGCCTTCCGGCGGGCGGCGTCCGCGTCGCGGGCCGTCCGCCGGAAGCGCGTCATAGGCGGGCTTACGAGAAGATCGTGCTGAAGCTGCCCAGGCCGTCGGGGCGCGCGTTCTTCAGGTTGCGGTGCGCGAAGGCCATCAGCTCGGCGATGGAGGCGAGCGGCACGTTCTTCTTCTGGCCCGTGCGGCGCAGCTTCACCTCGACCATGCCCTCGGCCAGGCCGCGCTTGCCCACGATCACCTGCAGCGGCCAGCCGATGAGGTCAGCGTCGGCGAACTTCACGCCCGCGCGCTCGTTACGGTCGTCGATGACCACCTCGAAGCCCACCTCCGCGAGGTCGCGCGCGAGCTTCTCGGCGGCGGGCTGCACCTCCTCGTCGCCCACCGTCAGCGGGACCACGCAGATGTGCGCCGGCGCCACCGACATGGGCCAGATGATGCCGTGCTCGTCGTTGTGCTGCTCGACCACGGCCGCCAGCGTGCGCGACACGCCCACGCCGTAGCAGCCCATGATGAAGGGCTGCTCGTTTCCGTCCTCGTCGGCGAAGGTGGCGCCCATCGTCTCGGAGTACTTCGTGCCGAGCTGGAACACCTGCGACACCTCGATGCCGCGCGCGCCCTCGAGCGGCAGCCCGCAGGAGGGGCAGCAGTCGCCCGGCTTCACCACGCAGAGGTCAGCCCATGCGTCAACCTGGAAGTCCTCGCCGAGGCGCGCGCCGACGAAGTGGAAGCCCTCCTCGTTCGCGCCGACGACCCACTGGGGCACGGCCTGCAGGCTGGTGGCGGCCACCACGCGGGCGCCCGCGGGAAGGCCGACCGGGCCCATCGAGCCCTTGTGCAGGCCGAACGCGAGCATCTCCTCGTCGGTCAGCAGCGTGAACCCGGGCACGGCGCGCTCGGCCTTGATCTCGTTGAGCTCGTGGTCGCCCGGGATGAACATGACCACCAGCTTGCCCTCGGCGTCCTTGCCGGAGAGCGCCTTGACCGTGGACGTGGCCGGGATGTCCAGGAACTCCGCGAGGTCCTCGATGGTGTGGACGCCGGGCGTGGAGATCTTCTCCATCTGCGCGACCTCGCACACCGTGGGACGGGCCAGGCAGTCGCCCGCCTCGGTGTTGGCGGCGTAGCCGCAGGTGCAGTGCACGAGCTCGGCCTCGCCCGCCTCGGCCAGCGCCATGAACTCGGTGGTCACCTTGCCGCCGATCTGGCCCGAGTCGGCCTCGACGGGACGGTAGTCCAGCCCGCAGCGCTCGCAGATGCGCCCGTACGCGCCGCTCATGTCGTCGTAGGTCTCCTGCAGCGACTCCTGGGTGGCGTGGAAGCTGTAGGCGTCCTTCATGATGAACTCGCGCGAGCGCAGAAGCCCGAAGCGCGGGCGGATCTCGTCGCGGAACTTGACTTGGATCTGGTACAGCGAGCAGGGAAGCTGCTTGTAGGAGCGCAGCTCGTTGCGGATGAGCGAGGTGATGAGCTCCTCGTGGGTGGGCCCGAGGCAGAAGCCGTGGTCGTGGCGGTCGACCAGGCGCATGAGCTCGGGGCCGTAGTCGTTCCAGCGGCCGCTCTCGTGCCACAGCTCGGAGGGCTGCAGCGCCGGCATCATGATCTCCTGGCTCCCGATGCCGTTCATCTCGTCGCGCACGATGCTCTCGACCTTCGAGAGCACGCGCTGGCCGAGCGGCAGGAACGTGTACACGCCCGACGCCGTCTTGCGGATCATGCCCGCGCGCAGAAGCAGGCGATGGCTCGCTATCTCCGCGTCGGTCGGGTCCTCCTTGAGCGTGGGTGCGTACAGCTTGCTCATGCGCATTACATTGGTCATAGCTTCTCTATCTCCTCCATCAGGGCGTCGACGATTGCCGACTCGTCAACTTTTCGGACGATTTTACCATGGGAGAACACCACTCCCGCGCCGTCTCCGCAAGCCACCCCGATATCAGCATCGGCGGCCTCGCCGGGGCCGTTGACCACGCACCCCATGACGGCCACCTTGAGCGGCTCGGGGATGGCGGCGACGCGCTCCTCCACCTGCTGCGCGAGGCTGATGAGGTCCACCTGGCAGCGGCCGCACGTGGGGCAGCTGATGAGCTCCGGGGAGCGCTGGCGCAGGCCCAGGGCGCCGAGCAGCGTCCAGCACGCGCGCACCTCGAGCACGGGGTCGTCGGTGAGCGAGATGCGCATGGTGTCGCCGATGCCCTCCTCGAGCAGCACGCCGAGGCCGCACGCGCTCTTGATGACGCCCTGGAACGCCGTGCCCGCCTCGGTGACGCCGATGTGCAGCGGGACGTGCGGGATCTCGGCGGCGAGCAGGCGGTACGTGTCGATGGTGGCCTGCACGTCATGCGCCTTGGCCGACACCACCACGTCCGTGAAGCCCCGCTCCTCCTCGAAGTAGCGCACGTAGTCGGCCGCCGACGCGGCGAGCTTCTGCGGCAGCGTGAGGTCGGCGCGCTCCTTGAGCGCGCGGTCGAGCGAGCCCGCGTTCACGCCGATGCGGATGGGGATGCCCGCCGCGCGCGCCGCCTCGATGACCTCGTCGGTCTTGGACAGGCCGCCGATGTTGCCGGGGTTGATGCGCAGCTTGGCCGCGCCGCGCCGCGCCGCCTCGATGGCGATCTGCGCGTCGAAGTGGACGTCGGCGACCACGGGCAGAGGCGACGCCTCGCAGACCGCCGCGAACGCGTCGACGCAGTCGATGTGCGGGATGGCCATGCGCACGATCTCGCAGCCCGCGTGCGCGAGCGCGTCGATCTGCGCGAGGTTCGCCGCCACGTCAGTCGCGGGCGCGTTCAGCATCGACTGCACCGCCACCGGCGCGCCGCCGCCCACGCCCACATCACCCACCATCACCTGGCGGGTGGAGAAGCGCGGCTTCTCAGTTCTCGTCTCTCCCAACTTCGTCAGCCTTCCTTTCCGATGCGAGGGCGCCCGATGCGAGGGCGCGGGCGGCGCACGGCGATGCCGGCGCTTCGCTCCGGCGCGGGACGCACGGCCCTGCCGCTTCGCTCCAGCAGGCGGCGCCCCGTCGCTTCGCCCCGCCTTCCTATGAGTAGAATCCCGTGAAGAGCCGCTGCACGTCCTGGCTCAGCATAATCGCGAAGAAGCCCAGGAACAAGACCATGCCCGCGACGGTCAGGTACCCCATCACCTTCGTCGGCACCGTCTTGCGCGTGAGCTTCTGGAACACCTCCACCGCGAAGCGGCCGCCGTCGAGCGGCGGGATGGGCAGCAGGTTCATGATGCCGAGCGACACCGAGATCATCGCCATGAAGAAGAGGCTGTCCACGAAGCCCTTCTCGAAGAAGTTGCCCGACATGGCGACGATGCCCACGATGGACGCCGAGCTCTCGACCGTCTGCGCCGCCGTCGCCGGGTTGAACAGCCCCGCGACCGCCTGCACCACCATCCCGATGTAGGCGAAGCCCGCCTGGACGGACTGCAGCGGCGTGGCGTGGAAGTGGATCACCTCGCCGGTGTCGACGTAGCGCAGATCGACGCCGATGACCGAGTAGATCACGACGAACGCGACCATGGTGAACAGCAGGTTCACGAGCGGGCCTGCGAGCAGGATGACCGAGCGCTTCCAGAAGGGCAGCGAGCGGTACTGCTGGGCGTACTCGCGGTCGAAGAGGGCCTGCGGGTCGTCGACGGGGCGCGGCTCGCCGAGCGCGTAGGACGCGAGGGCGGGAGCCGCGGGGATGAGATCGGCCGCAGACGCTGCGGGGACGGGATCGACCGCAGGCGCCGCGGGGGCGGAGCCAGCCGCAGGCGCCGCGGGGGCGGAGCCAGCCGCGGGCGCCGCGGGTCGAACGGCGAGCGAGGGGTCGACCACGCCGGCGGGATGCGCGGCGCGCGCGGCTCTGAGCTGCTTCCCCGTGGGCCGCACCTCAGGCGCACGATACGTGTTGAACTGGTCCTTCTTCGTGGGGCCCGAGCAGCTGCCCCACTCGACGAGCTCCTCGAGCGCCTCGTACGCCTCGTCGTCGGTGATGCCGCAGTCGGCGGCGACGTCCTCCATGGTGGCCGTGCCCCGGCGGTACAGCGCCGCCAGCGCGTCTCTCAGATGCGGGCTCATCTCGCCGGCCTCCATGCCGCACACGCGCGCGTAGCCGCCCAAGAGCACCGCGGTCACGCCGTAGCGCGTGCCGCCCTTCGTGAACCCGATGCCCGGCCCCGGCAGGCCCAGCATGAGCTCGGTCACGCGCACGCCGAAGGCGCGCGACGCCAGGAAGTGCCCCGCCTCGTGGATGAACACGAGGAAGCACAGGGCCAGAACGGCGCAGACGATCATAACGAACGTGGTCATGGGCCTCGCTTTCCCGAACAGCACACGCCTTTGCGCAAGGCGCGCCAGGCGAGCGGCGCGCAGGGGCCGCGTCAGGCCCCTGCGCTCTCGCCGTTGCGTTTTCGCTGATCATTATAGGGAAGCGAAATACCGCCCGGCCCGCATGCGAGAAAAACCTACAAGCGCTGCGCTATTTTGCCAGAAGCGCGCCCCGAAGCAGAAGCGCCATGTCTTGTCCGACTGAGGACGTAGCGCATCGGCTCCTGCCGCAGCGCCCGGTTGCGCCAGCGTCCTGCTTGATATGCGCCAGATTGTGATGGACTTCTACCAGATCTGCGATGGCCGAAGAAGGGTCTCTGCCAGACGCACGCCCGCCGCGCGCGCATCCTCCTGCCCACGCGCACCCCGCGCGCGCAGGCGCCCTCTCCCCCACCGCGGCGATTACCCATCAAACCTCGCGCGACAATCCGCCAACTCCCCGCCATGCATCTGCCAGGCGGGCCCTCTACGCTTGAGGCAAAGCGAACATCCCTCAGCGCAACCGCGCAGAAAGGAGCGACCATGCAAGCAGCGCAACGGCAGACGGCCTCAAGGGCGATGAGGCTGTTCATGGCCCTCGCGATCGCAGCGGGCCTCATCCCGCTCACGAGCTTCGCGTGCTCGCGGCAAGCTTACGCCGACACCAGCTGGCTTTCCGTGGGACGCAACGTCTACTATGACAACTACAACACCACCCGCTTCTCCGACGGCAACGGCTGGACGGCCTACTGCGCGCAGCCTTCGAAGCCCACGCCCGCGTCCGGCGCCTACCAGAAGCTCTCGCTGCGCGACGTCTACGAAGGCGTGTCGAGTGTGGAGAGCCCCACGGCTGTTCTGTACTTCGGCTACGGCGGCCCGGGGTTCGACCCAGCCATGTGGCCATCTACCTGGTACGACGGCTCGCCCATGACCGACGACGACTACTACGCCATCACGCACATCCTCGTCGCCGACCGCATGTACGGGGACGCCGAAGCCGCCCTCACCGGCTGCTCCACGGCGTTTCGGCAGTACTACGGCTACTTCTGCCAAGGGCAGGAGTGGTGGGTCCGGTACGTGAGCATGGGCGAGTCGGCGAACCCCGACGGCACGTACCTGCGCATGATCGCCGCATGGCAGGCGCTGCCGGGCTCGGCGCGCAAAGCCTACGTCGACTCCTGCTACGCCTTGCGCACCGGAAAGACGCAGAACATCGTCGTGACGTGCCCCCACAAGCCGACAGGCAGCCTCGAGCTGCAAAAGACCTCGACGAACCCCTCCCTCACCGAAGGAAACGCTTGCTACTCGCTCGCAGGCGCCACCTACGGGGTGTATCGCGACAGCGCATGCGCGTCAGAAGCCGCCACGATCACCACGAACGCCGACGGCGGGGCACGCGCCGAGGGACTTGCCGTGGGCACCTACTACGTCAGGGAGAAAGCGCCTTCCGAAGGCTACGCGCTCGACAGCGCAACCCATGAGGTGCGCATATCGGGCGGGCAGACCACGCGCCTCGACGTGGGGGAGATCCCGCAAAGCAGCCCCGCAGACCTCTGGCTCGCCAAAGCCGACCTCGAGACGAGAGCCAGCCTCTCGCAGGGCGCGGCGACGCTGGAAAACGCGCAGTTCTCCGTCCGCTACTTCGACGGCTACTACAACACGCCCGCCCAAGCCGAGGCGTCGGGAGCACTCACGGCAACCTGGCTCGTGAGCACTGACGAGAGCGGACGCGCGCCGCTCGGCAACGCGCGCACGTCGAGCGGCAAAAGCCTGCCCCGCAACTCGCGCGGGCAGGCGGCCATCCCCTTGGGAACCGTGCTCATCCAGGAGGTGAAGGCGCCCGAGGGCTACCTCGCGAACGACGGCGAGGTGATCGTCCGCCACGTCACGAGCGAGGGCATCGGCGAGGACGTGCGAACCTACCGCGCGCCAACCGTATCCGAGCAGGCCATACGCGGCGGCGTGTCCGTCGAGAAGCGCGATGCCGAGAGCCGGCTTCTAACGCCTTTGGGCGCAGCTTCGATTGACGGGACCACCTTCGCCGTCACGAACAAGTCGGCGCGCGCCGTCTACGTGAACGGCACGTGGCGCGAGCCCGGAGAGGTGGTCGCCACCATCGTCGCGCATGGCGGCGTGGCTGCCACCGCCGCCGACGCGCTGCCCTACGGGACGTACGCGGTCAAGGAGATGGCTGCGGGCACGGGGTATCTGCCCACCGACCAGGCGGAGCGCACGTTCGCAATCCGCGATGAAGGCGCGATCGTGGCGCTCGGGGCGAGCGGAAGCTCAGATGGCGCCGCTTACGACCAGGTCAAGCGCGGAGACTTGGAGTTCGTGAAGACACGCGAGAGCGACCAGAAGCGCCTCTCGGGCATCCCCTTCAAGATCACCTCGCAGACCACGGGCGAGTGGCACGTCATCGTGACCGACGACAACGGCGAGGCCAAGACGAGCGCGGCGTGGAACGCCCATGCGACCCGCGCCAACGCCAACGATGCCGCGCTCAACGCTGACGGAACGGTGGACGAGGCGAAGCTCGACGCGTCAGCGGGCGTGTGGTTCGGGCTCACCTCAACCGGATCGCTGACCAAGGCTGACGACAGCCTCTCAGCGCTGCCCTACGACGTCTACACCGTCGAGGAGCTGCCCGTCGCGGCGAACGAGCACCTGGAGCTCGTCGAGCTTGCCGACGTGGCCATCGCGCGCGACGGCTACAGCGTCAACCTGGGAACCCTCGATGACCAGTCAGCAGGCGAGGTTTCGATCAGCACCGCCGCGCGCGACGCGCTTGACGGCGACAAGGTGCTGCTCGGCGCCGCTGACGCACGCGTCATCGACCGCGTCGCATACGGAGGGCTCACCGCCGGCAAGCCCTACGTGCTCACGGGCACGCTCATGGACAAAGCCACCGGGGAAGCCGTCCTCGATGCCGACGGGCAACCTGTGACAGCTTCGAGAGAGCTCACGCCCGAAAAGACCACCGGCTACGCCGAGCTTGCCTTCACGTTCGACGCGCTGGCGCTCGGCGGACGCGACCTGGTGTGCTTCGAGCAGATCGCCGCCGCAGAGGCGCCCGGCACCGCGATCGCCGCACACGAGGACTTGGACGACTACGAGCAGACCATCCGCGTGGAGGCTCCCGCGATCAGCACGAAGGCCGTCGACATGCAGGACGGCGACGGCACCGCCTCAGCCGACGTCGACGCCGCCATCATCGACACGGTGAGCTACCGCAACCTCGTAGCCGACGGGCGCGCATACGTCCTGCGCGGCACGCTCATGGACAAGGGCACGGGCAGCGCCTACCTCGACGCCGACGGCAACGAGGCGACCGCCCAGGTCGAGTTCACGCCCGAGGAGCCGAGCGGCACCGTCGAGGTAGCTTTCGCGTTCAACGCCGCAGGGCAAGGCGGCGCGCAGGTCGTCGGCTTCGAGGAGCTGCGACAAGGCGAGCGCGTCCTCGCGACGCACGCCGACCTCGAGAACGCCGCGCAGACCATCGAGCTTGAGAGTCCCGCGGTCTCGACGACGGCCGCTGATGCCGCCGACGGCGACCACCTCGTGTGCGCTGATCCCGAGAGCAGCGTCATCGACACCGTGGCGTACGAGGGCCTCGTCCCCGGCAAGGAGTACGTCGCTTGCGGCACGCTCATGGCAGCCGGCGAAGGCGCAGGAGACACGCCCGACGTGTCGGGATCGCCTGAGGTCACGCCGCTGCTCGACGCCTCAGGTGCGCCCGTGGTCGGCAGCACCGCCTTCACGCCCGAAGCGCCGAGCGGCACCGTCGAGGTCGCCTTCGACTTCGACAGCACGGGGCTTTCCGGACGCTGCCTCGTGGCGTTTGAGAAGCTGACCCGCAACGGCGTCGAGGTCGCCTCCCACGAGGACCCTGCTGACGAGAGACAGCGCGTAGAGGTGGTGGCGCCTCGCCTGGAAACCGAGGCAACCGACGCAGCTGACTTCGACCACGAAATCGCCGCAAAAGGAGAGGCGGCCGTTGTCGACGCCGTGACGTACGAGAACCTCGTCCCCGGCAAGGAGTACCGCCTGCGTGGGACCGTCATGGACAAGGACGCGGGAAAGGAGCTTGCCGTGAGCGGCCGCATCGTCCAGGAGGAGCTTTCGTTCATACCCGAGGAGCCGAGCGGCGTCATCAGCCTCACGTTCGCCTTCGATGCGAGCGACCTCGCCGGCAAGACGCTCGTGGCCTTCGAGAAGCTCTCACGCGAGGGTGAGGTGGTGGCCGAGCACGCCGACCTCGAGAGCGAGAGCCAGACCGTCTCCGCAGGCTCCGCGGAGGAGGGGCATGAGGCCGCCGTCGCAAGCCCGCCTCCCCCAGGCTCCCTGCCCCGAACCGGCGACAGCTCTCGGCCCTTCCAGCTCGCAGCCGCCCTCGCAGCCGTCGCCGGGGTCACCCTCGTCGCAGCCCGCATCAGGTCACGCCGACAGCGCTAGCAGGGAAAGCCCGGGGCGGCATGTCCGCCGCCCCGAAGACAACGGCACCATCTCGTTGACGGCCTTCTACTTTCGTCTTATAATACTATTGTAAGACGAATTAAGGAAACATTTTGTCTTACCTTGCCATTGCGGAACACGCCCTCAAGCACGGACTCGACGAGAGCCAGATCGCACACGCATGGAAGAACGCAGTGGTCTGCACGCGAATCGAGCGAAAAGACGGCTTCGTCGACTATGTGGCTGTCGGGCCAGACCAGAATGGCCGAGTAATCGAGATGACCGGGCGAGCGAAGGACTTCGGGATCCTGATCTACCACGCGAACACTCCTCCGACCACACGGTCGCTCCGCGCGCTCAATCTGCAGAGGAGAACGAGGAGGCTCAAATGGAAGCCGTCGTACTGACCGACAAGGATCTCATGGAAAAGCTCGGCATGACGCGAGAGGAAATCGAGCAGCTCAAGCGCGATGCCGATGCTTACGATCGCGGAGAATGGCCCGAAGCCAAGTCTGTCACCGTCCGCTACGGCCGGCCTCCCCTCTTTGAAGATGACGAGCTCGTCAGCGTCACCTTCAAGATAGGAAGATCCCAGTTGAAGCGCGTCGACGAAGCCGTCAAAGAGCAAGGTTGCTCGCGCTCCGAGTTCCTTCGCTGTGCAGTGGAGGACGCCCTCAGGCTCCTCGAGAGCGAGGAATCCGAGGGCGCTGGCGATGGAGCCTAGCGGGCCTTGACCCAGGCGCGGGCCCTTGCCCTCGCCCAGGCGTTGACCTCCTCGAGCTGGCCGAGGCTCTCCACCTGCTGGACGCCTTCGGCCGCATGGGCCTCCATGACGGCCTCCACGCACGCGGCGATGCCGAGGTAGGTCCCCTCCTCGGCCAGAAACGCCGCCACGGCCACCTCGTTCGCAGCGTTCATGGCGCAGGGCAGCGTGCCGCCCGTGCGCCCCGCCTCGCGGGCGAGCGCCAGGCAGCGGAACGTCTCGGTGTCGGGCGCGGCGAACTCAAGCGAGCCGAGCGTGCGGAAGTCGAGCGGGGCCACCGGCGCGCTCCAGCGCTCGGGGTACGAGAGCGCGAACTGGATGGGGATGCGCATGTCGGTGGTGCCGAGGTGCGCCTTCACGCTGCCGTCCGAGTACTCGACCATGGAGTGGATGGCGCTCTGCGGCTGCACCACCACCTCGATCTTGTCGTAGGGCATGGCGAACAGGTGGTGCGCCTCGATGACCTCGAGGCCCTTGTTCATGAGCGTCGAGGAGTCGATGGAGATCTTGGCGCCCATGTTCCACGTGGGATGCGCGAGCGCCTGCGCAGGCGTGATGCCCTCGAGCTCGGCGCGCTTCCTCCCGCGGAAGGGGCCGCCCGAGGCCGTCACCCACAGACGCGACACCCCGCGCTCGTCCTCGCCCAGGAGGCACTGGTAGATGGCGCCGTGCTCGGAGTCGATCGGCATGAGCGCGCCCGCGGGACCCGCCTTCGGGGCCGCGCCGCACGCGCGGCGCTGCTCGTCGACGCGCGCCGCCAGCGGCATGATGAGGTCGCCCCCCACCACGAGCGACTCCTTGTTGGCGAGCGCGAGCACCTTCCCCGCGCTGAGCGCCTCGAAGCTCGCGCGCAGGCCGGCAGCTCCCACCAGCGCGTTCACCACCACGTCGGCCTCGGGCAGGTGCGCGAGCGCCGCCACGCCCTCGGGCCCGAACGCCAGCGAGCCTGCGCCTGAGCCTGAGCCCTCGCCGCCACGCGCCTGCGCGAGCAGCTCGTCAGCCACGGGCAGGCCCGCCGCCTCCTCGCGTCCCACGGCCAAGTGCCGCACGCCGAGCTCACGCGCCTGCGCGAGCAGCTCGTCCGTGCGCGTGCCGACCGCCAGCGCCACGACCTCGAGCTTGTCGGCGTGCTGGCGCACCACGTCGAGCGTCTGCGTGCCGATGGACCCCGTCGATCCCAAAACAACAACGCGCTTCTTAGCCAATGTCATCCCTCCGAAAGCAGCGCGCGCCGCAGGCGGCAGAGCCCGCTCGCAGCGTGCGCCGTCAAAACACTAGAACACCGAATAGGGTATGCACCCGCCTGCGATGAGCAGGATGGACGCGGTGATGGACGCCAGGAAGATGGAGTCGCAGCGGTCGAGCAGGCCCCCGTGCCCCGGCATGATGGTCCCCGAGTCCTTGAACCCCGAGTTGCGCTTGATGCGGCTCTCGGCCAGGTCGCCCAGCACCTCCATGAGCCCGCAGACCAGGCCGAACACCACGGCCATGGGAATGGGCATGGCGATGCCCGGCACGAGCGACAGCACGCACCAGAACGCCACCGAGCCGACCAGGCCCGCGATGAACCCCTCCCAGCTCTTCTTCGGGCTGGTGCGCGGCGCCAGCTTGTGCTTGCCGATCTTGCTGCCCACCAGGTAGGCGAACGCGTCGTTGGCCCACACGCTCACGAACAGCAGCAGCACCGCCACGCCGCCCCACGGGTCGCCGAGCGCCTGGCGCACGATGACCAGCCCGCACAGCAGAAGGCCCGTGTACGCCGCGCCGAAGAAGCTCACGCCCACGTCGGGGATGCGCGCGCGCAGCCAGAACACGTACCAGACCAGAAGCGCCAGAAGCAGCCCGAGGCTCACGATCAAGGCGCCCGCAAGCCCGTAGAAGTACACGCTCGGCGGGTAGAGCACCGCCGCGATGATGCCGAGCATCTCGTTGGGCAGCTTCGCGTCGGAGCGCAGCATGTAGTAGAACTCGCCCGCGCAGATGCCGGCCATCACCATGAGCATGCACAGCATGGGCAAGTCGCCTGCCAGCACGCAGGCCACGGTGACGACCGTGTACACCGCGCCCGTCCGGAAGCGCACCTGGAAGCCCGAGGGGTTCTTCAGCTTCTCGGGCGTCTTGTCGAGCGCGGCCGCCTTGATCTTCTGGCGCTTCTCGGCGCGGTGCCCCTTGCGCTCGAGCAGCTCGGCGCGCTCCTCCGGCGTCATGCCGTAGCGCCAGGGCGGGCCGTCGGGGACGGCGCTGGCAGCGTCGGAGGGCAAGGCCTGCGAGGATGCGTCCTCGTCGAGCTCGACCAGGTCCTTCGTGGTCGGGCGCGTGCTGAAGGGCGGCAGGTCGGACGACGCCTGCGCGCGCAGGCACGCCGTGCGCGTGCGCAGGCGGGCGCGCGCCTCCCGCTGCTTCTCGGTGAGCTGGCCTTTCGCCTCAGGATCCCTCACTTGACTCCCCCGAAGCGACGGTCGCGCCGCTGGTACTCCAACAGGCAGCGCAGAAGCTCGTAGCGGTCGAAGTCGGGCCACAGCACGTCGGTGCACACGAACTCGGAGTACGCGATCTGCCACAGCAGGAAGTTCGACACGCGCATCTCGCCCGACGTGCGGATGAGCAGCTCGGGGTCGGGGATGCCGGCGGTGTAGAGGCCGCGCTCGAACAGCTCCTCGGTGATGGCGGGCACCTCGCCCGTCTCGCGCGCCACCTCCACGGCATGCTGGGCGCACGCCTGCGCGGCATGCAGCATCTCCTGGCGCGATCCGTAGTTCACGGCCACCACGAGCGTCATGCCGTCGTTGCCCTTTGTCTTCTCCCACGCCTCGTCGAACGCCGCGCGCGTCTCGTCGGGCAGCGCCGACGCGTCGCCGATGGTCATCACGCGCACGTGCTCCTCATGCAGGCCGTCGACCTCGGCGAGCATGGTCTTGGCGAACAGGTCCATGAGGCCGATGACCTCGTCTTGGGGCCGCCTCCAGTTCTCCGTGGAGAACGAGTAGATGGTGAGATAGCGAACTCCCAGGTCAGATGCGCAGCGAATCGTCTCGCGCACCGCCTCGATGCCCGCCTTGTGCCCGCGCAGGCGATTGAGCGCGCGCTTCTTCGCCCAGCGCCCGTTGCCGTCCATGATGACGGCGACGTGCTCGGGGATGTTCGCGCAGTCGAGCGCCGTCGGGTCAAGCCCGGCAGGCGGGTTGGGGAATATGTAGTCAAGCGTCCTGTTCACAGCACCATCACCACCTCAAGGTGTCAGAGGGGACGAGATCCCGGCCTGCCGCTGCGAAGAGACAGCAGGCAGAGAGACCCTGGTCGTTCGCAACGTCAGCGAGAAGCGCTCCGAAGCCCCTTAGATCTCCATGACCTCGGCTTCCTTCTTCTTCAGCAAGGCGTCGACCTCGGCGACGAACTTGTCGGTGGTCTTCTGCACCTCGACCTCGGCGCGCTTGGCCTCGTCCTCGGGCAGGTTGTCGTTCTTCTGCGCCTTGTCGATGGCGGTGTTCGCGTCGCGGCGGGCGTTGCGCACGGCCACGCGCGCCTCCTCCGCGAAGGTGCGGCACTGCTTGACCAGCTCGCGGCGACGCTCCTCGGTGAGCGCCGGGAAGGGCAGGCGGATGACCGAGCCGTCGTTGTTGGGGGTCACGCCCAGGTCGCTCTCGAGGATGGCGTGCTCGATGGCGCGCAGCATCGACTTGTCCCACGGCTCGACCACCAGCAGGTGCGCCTCGGGCGTCTTGACGCCGGCCATCTGGTTGATGGGCGTGGGCACGCCGTAGTAGTCAACCTTGATGCGGTCGAGCAAAAGGGCGCTCGCGCGGCCCGTGCGGACGGAGGCGAAGTTGTCGCCCAGCGCGTCGATCGCCTTCTCCATGCGCTCCTCAACTTGAAGCATGATCTCGTCAATGTCGGCCATGATGCCACCTTCCCCTGTTCTCCAAAGGGCGCGCCGCACCTCTCGGTCCGCGGCGCGCATGCTGTCAGTCAGATGTCGGCTATTCCACCGTGGTCCCCACGGCCTCGCCCTTGAGCGCCGCCTTGATGTTGCCGCGCTTGGTGAGGTCGAACACGATCATGGGGACGTTGTTGTCCATGCAAAGCGACGTGGCCGTGGCGTCCATCACGTTCAGGCCGCGGTTGAGCACCTCCAGGTAGGTGATGCGCTCGAAGCGCTTCGCATCGGGGTTCTTCTTCGGGTCGGAGTCGTACACGCCGTCGACCTTCGTCGCCTTCATCAGGCAGTCCACGTCGAGCTCGCACGCGCGCAGCGCCGCCGTGGTGTCGGTGGTGAAGTACGGGTTGCCCGTGCCGGCGGCCAGGATGACCACGCGGCCCTTCTCGAGGTGGCGGATGGCGCGGCGGCGGATGTAGGGCTCGGACACTTCCTGCATGTTGATGGCGCTCTGCACGCGCGAGAACACGCCGTGGCGCTCGAAGGAGTCCTGCAGCGCGAGCGCGTTCATGACCGTGGCCAGCATGCCGATGTAGTCGGCCTGCGCGCGGTCCATGCCCTCCGCCGAGCCCGCCAGGCCGCGGAAGATGTTGCCGCCGCCCACGACGACCGCCAGCTGCACGCCGTCGTGCACGATCTCGGCGATCTCGTCGGCCAGGTCGTCAACGACCTTGGGATCGATTCCGTAGCCGAGGTCACCCGCCAAAGCCTCGCCGGACAGCTTGAGCAGCACGCGATCGTACTTGTATTCGTTCGACATGAAACCTATCCCTTCGTCGAGAACGTTTAATCTTATATATAGTACCCGAAGCCGAAGGCCCGCGCAGCCTCGCAGGTCAAAAACAGCAGCCCCGCCGCACAAAAAGCCCTCCCGCCCCAGCCGACAGGCTCAAGCGGGAGGGCTCCGGAAAGGCGCGAAGATGAGGCGTCGGCGCGAAGCTGGCGTCGCAGGGCGCCAAGGTCCAGCGAGGTCAGGCCCCGCGCGGGGCGCTTCGGACGCCCGCGGCCGCAGGGCAGGGCGTCAGCCCCTACCGCACCTCGGAGAGGTCCTTGTTCGCGTGCTCGTGCGAGGCGATCATGGCCACCAGCGCGATCACCGCGATGAACACCATGTAGAACGCGGGCGCGATGTCGCTGCCCGTCACCGAGATCAGCCAGAACGAGATGTAGGACGCCGAGCCGCCGAAGATGGCGTTGGCCAGGTTGAAGCTCAGCGCGAAGCCCGAGTAGCGCACCTCGGTGGGGAACGTCTCGGTGAGGTAGCTCGCCAGCGTGCCGTCGTTGATGGTGAGGATGAGGCACATCAGGAGCTCCACCACCAGGATGACCATGAAGTCGAGCGTGCCGAGCAGCATGAACGCCGGGATGGTGCACACGATGAAGCCCACGCACGCGATGATGAGCATCTTCTTGCGGCCGAAGCGGTCGGACACGCGCCCCGACAGGAAGATGAACGCGATGTAGACCACCAGCACGATGGTGGTGATGGTCGACGCCGCGCTCGCGTCGTAGCTGAGCGTAGTCTCCAGGTAGTTCGGCAGGTAGGTGAGCACGGCGTAGAAGCCCACGGCGTTCAGGACGCAGGCGCCGAACGAGATGACGAGCACCTTGAAGTGCTTGGTGAACAGCGTGCGGATGGGCTGCTTCTCAGGCGGGTTGCCCGTGTACTCGAGCTTGCGCTGCATCTCCGCGTACACCGGCGAGTCCTCCAGGTGCGTGCGGATGTAGTGCGTGATGTAGCCGAGGGGCAGCGCCAGCAGAAACGGGATGCGCCAGCCCCACTCGATCACGAACGACGAGGTGGCGCCCCAGGCGTTGAACATGAACGTGGCGAACATCGAGCCGATGAGCAGGCCCGCCGCCGTGGAGGCCGGCACCATGGAGCAGTAGAAGCCGCGGTGGTTCTTCGGCGCGTACTCGGCGATGAACGTGGCCGCGCCGGCGTACTCGCCCGAGGCCGAGAAGCTCTGCAGCATGCGCAGCAGCAGGAGCAGAAGCGGCGCGCCGACGCCGAGCACGGCGTAGCCCGGCAGGCAGCCGATGAGGAACGTCGCGCCGCTCATGAGCAGGATCGAGATGGACAGCGCCCACTTGCGCCCCTTCTTGTCGCCCATGTTGCCCCAGAATATGGCGCCGACGGGGCGCACCAGGAACGACAGCGCGAACACGCCGAACGTGCTCATGACGGCGACGGTCTTGTCCGCGTCGGGGAAGAACACCAACGCTATGACCGTCGCGAGGTACGAGTAGCTCGCGTAGTCGAACCATTCGATAAAGTTTCCCAAGAACGAGGAGAAGACCACCTTCTTGAGGGTCTTCTGCTGTTCGTCGGCAGTGTAGGCCGCCGATGGGGCAGCCTTGGTGCTCTCGCTCATGAACCGCTTCCCTTCCCTGTTGCCTCACGGCGCGCGCAAGCGGCCGCGTCTCGCGGCGCGCCCCTCGCACCATCTCGAGCTTTGGCAAGGGAAAGTCAACCAACCAGTCTACGAATCGCTGGATCCCGCAAGCTGAAGACTCAGCCCAATGCACGACGAACCTTCTGCCGTGCTCACACCGATCTGCTGACTACCTGTTAGCCCGCCCCCTGCGCGTACTCTTCCACGAGGATACCCTACCATACCCGCCTTTCAACGGCGCTTTACACTCCCCTAATGGGAAAAATGCGGGGGGTATGGCAGGTCAGCGGCGCTTCGCGGCGGGTCAGCGGCGGGTCAGCGGCGGGTCGCGGAGCTGCGCAGCGCCTGGATGGCGGGCAGCGCGCCGCCGACCAGGATGAGCGCGCCGCCGATCACGGTGCCCGCCGTCATGGCCTCGTGGAACACGAGCACGCTGGCCAGAAGCGACACGACGCACTCCCAGTACGAGATGGTGGAGTACTCCACGGCCGGCAGGTTGCGCCCCGCCACGAGCAGGAGCCCGAGGCCCACCGGCCCGCATATGATCCAGAGCGCCAGGGCAAATCCCCAGTTCGCAGGCGCCATCGCCACCTCGCCGAGAGGCCACGTCCCGCACATGGCGCACGCGACGGCGAGCGACCCCGCCGTCGCGAACAGGAAGTTCCACACGCCGCGCACCGTGGAGTCGCAGTCCTTGCGGTAGCCGTTGAAGAACAGCGACAGCCCGTAGAACACGCCCGACAGAAGGCCGAGCGCGTCGCCGAGCCCCTTCTGCGGGAACTCCGGCGTGGAGGCGGCCAGGGCAAGGCCCACGTTCACGCCGCCCGGGCCCACCGAGACGACGCCCGAGGTGAGCAGCATGCCCGCGAACACCGCGCAGAGGCACAGCCCCTGGAAGCGGCTGATGGGCTCCTTGCGGAACGCGCGCGCGAGCAGCGTGCAGAACAGCGGTCCCGTGTAGATGAGGAACACCGCGTTGGCGAGCGAGGTGAGCAGCGCGCTCACCAGGTAGAATGCAAACGACACGCCCACGGAGAGCCCGCCGAGCACGATGGCGGGCGAGATCCGCGTGCGGCGGAAGAGGGCTGTCTTGCGCGTGAGCACGAGCAGGATGGCGAAGAGCAGAAGCCCCATGCCCATGCGGCCGACCGTCATGAACGCGCCGATGGACTCGCCCGCCACGAGCTCGCTGCCGAAGAAGTCGACGCGCGTGGCGCCGCGGTTGAGCAGCCCCGACAGGCCCATGCCCGTCGTCGCCGCGAGCAGCGCGACGACGCCGCGCCGCTTGTCCATCTGAAAGTCGCCCCCGCCCTTGTCGCCGTCGCCGCCCACGAAGCCCCTTCCCTTCTTCAACAAAAAAATCTGGCACGCAGCGCAGCCACGTGCCAGATCATCATAGCAAACCCACGGCAAACCCGCCTGTCGTTCGTAACGTCAGCGAGGGTTCCTGCGGTGCCTGGAATAGCCCCGCCTTGGGGCCAAGTGGGTTTCGCCCACGCCGCGCCCCAAACAAGGGGCTAGGTCAGGTGCCGCAGGAAGCCGCAGCGTCGAGCGGTCCGCCCGCTCCGTCAGGACGGGCGGAACGAAATTAGTCGTTCCACATCTCCGGACGCACGAGCGTGCAGTCCTTGACGCGGTTCGGGAAGTAGTCCTCGCAGCCGCCCTCGCGGTAGACGTCAGCGGTGCAGCAGTGCAGGCCGCCGCCGAACGGGTAGGCGTCGCGCAGGTCGCAGGGGATGACGTTCATGCCGAGCTTGTCCATCTGCTCCATCTGGTAGACCTCGGAAGCCTCCACGACGACCGTCTTCGGGTCGAGGACCAGGCAGTTCATGGACAGCCACACGGAGCTGTAGCAGAGCTCGGGCGGCTCGGTGTGAGCCGGCTTGGCCGCCTCGACGATCTGCCAGTCGTTCGCCTCGAAGATGGCGCGCTGCTCCTCGGGCAGCGGGCGCACCGGGTTGTTGATGATCAGGCCCGGGCGCAGCGGCACGAAGGTGGCGTCGATGTGGATGGGGTACGGGTCGCCGGGGAAGTTCACGGCGTGGATGCGCAGCTCGGGATGGTAGCGCTGCATCCAGTCCATGGCGGCGCGGTTGGTGGTCAGGCCGTGCTGGACGAAGATGTCCTTGCCCATGCGCATCCAGTCGGCGGCGTCCCACATCGGCTCGACCTCGGTGGTCACGAAGTCCTTGTTGGCGGTGCGCACCAGGCGCTCCTCGAGCGTGATGGACTCGTCGTAGTAGTTGTGCTTGTAGGACTTGTCAGTCAGACGAGGACGCGGGGCCTGGGTCCACTTGAACTCGGGATCCTCCTCGAAGTACTTCTCCATCAGCGGCCAGTACGCCAGGTACTCGAAGTAGCGGCAGCGGAAGGACTGCGCGGCAGCCATGATCTCGTTGCCGATGGTGAGCAGCACGTCACGCGGCGGCATGCAGCCCATCATGGAGTCGTTCGTGAAGTCAGGCGTGGCGATCTTCTGGTTCCACTGCAGAGGCGTCGGGCGGTCGACCTTGACGCCGCGGTCCTCGAGGATCTTCACCAGGCGGTCGAGAGCCTCGTTGCCCTTCTCCACCGTGCGCAGCGGGCGCAGGCCCCACATGCCACGCATGTCGGAGTCGACCGGAACCTTCTCGGAAGTCGCGGGCTCCTCGGGCGGGATCATGCCGTTGTCGCAACGGCCGACGATCACGTGCTTCAGCGGATCCCAGTCATTCCAGGAATTAACGATTTTCGCCATGAAAATCTCCTTTCGTTTTACTAGCCTCCGTCGTTATACCACCTTTTGCCGAAGAGTGCATTAACAAACCGCCACGTCACAGGGAAAAAGCGGCCGGCTGGGAGAGGAGGGAGGCAAGCATCGCGACGTGCTCTAGGAGATGTGGCCCAGGAAGTCCTTCGTGCGGTCGGACCGGGGGTGGTCGAAGACCTCCTCGGGCGTGCCCTGCTCCACGATGTAGCCGCCGTCCATGAAGATCACGCGGTCGGCCACGTCGCGGGCGAAGCCCATCTCGTGCGTCACCACGATCATGGTCATGCCCTGGCGCGCGAGGTTCTTCATGACGCCGAGGACGTCGCGCACGAGCTCGGGGTCGAGCGCGCTCGTGGCCTCGTCGAAGAGCATCACGTGGGGGTTCATGGCGAGCGCGCGGGCGATGGCCACGCGCTGCTGCTGGCCGCCCGAGAGCTGCGCGGGCTTGAAGTCCACGCGGTCGGCCAGGCCCACCTCGCTCAGCCGCTCCACGGCGATCCGCTCGGCCTCCTCCTTGGAGCGCTTGAGCACCTTCTGCTGGGCCAGCATGACGTTCCGCTTCGCCGTGAGGTGCGGGAACAGGTTGAAGTTCTGGAACACCATGCCCACGTTCGCACGCACCTTGTTGATGTCGGTGCCCTTCGCCGTGATCTCGGTGTCCTCGAAGAAGACCTTGCCGCCCGTGGGGACCTCGAGCAGGTTGATGCAGCGCAGCATGGTGGACTTGCCCGAGCCGGACGGGCCGAGCACCACCACCACCTCGCCGCGGTGCACCTCCAGGTTCACGTCGCGCAGCACGACGTTGTCGCCGAACGCCTTCTGCAGGCCCTCGATGCGCACGACCACCTCGTCGGTCACGTGGCTCGCGCGGGACGGGGCGCTTGCGGCGGCTTCGGACTGCGCGGCGCCGGTCGTAGCGCCTGCAGCAGCTTCGGGCGTCAGGGCGCCGGAGGTCTTGATCTCGCTCATAACCGCTCCTCTACTTCGTGTTCTTCATGCCGAAGCCGTGATCGCCAACGCCGCCCAGGCCGTCGCCGGGCTCGTTCTTGAGCAGCGGCTGCGCGGTGAGCACGTCGGTCGCGAACCCCGTGACGCCCGCCGAGTCGGTGCCCGTCACGGCCGCGCCTGCGCCCACGTTCGCGCCCGCGGCGCCTGCGCCCTCCACGCCTGCCGCAGCGGGCGCGCCCTTCTTCCTGCGCTTCTTCGGCGCCGCCGTGCCCGCCAGGCGGCTCTCGAGCTTGCCGACCACCTTCGCGAGCGGCAGCGTGATGATCAGGTAGAAGCACGCGGCCACGATGTAGGGCGTGATGGAGCCCGTGGAGGCCACGATGGTCTTCGCGTACATGACCACCTCCATGACGCCCACGGCCGCCAGCATCGAGGTGTCCTTGTACAGCAGGATGAACTCGCTGGTCATGGTGGGGATCACGCGGCGCACGGTCTGCGGGATGATGACGAACACCATGGTCTGCGCGCCGTTCATGCCGAGGCTGCGCGACGCCTCGAACTGGCCCTTCGGGATGGACTGGATGCCGGCGCGAAAGATCTCGCACAGATACGCCGCCGAGTTCATCGACAGCACGATCACGCCGAGCGGGAACGACGGGATCTGCACGCCCGCCAGCGGCAGGCCGAAGAACGCGATGTAGATCTGCAGGAACAGCGGCGTGCCGCGGACGACGTTCACGTACGTGGTGGCGATGCCGCGCAGCACGCGCCACTTCGACATGCGCATGAGCGCCAGGACAAGGCCGATGGGGATGGCCACGGGAAACGCCACGGCCACGATGCCGATGGCCATGAGGAAGCCGTTGAACACCACGGGGATGCTCGACACGATGAGCGGCGGGTTGAAGAACAGGCGCAGGAACTTGTTGGAGTTCCACTGCTTCACCCAGTCCTGCTGCTCGAGGCTGCTCACCAGCTGGTCGAACGCGCTCTTGCCCGTCACCTGGATGGGCGCGATGTCGTCGATGGGCAGCGTGTCGCCCTCGGCGGTGGTGTAAGAGCCCGCAAGGCCCATGGCCCCGCCCTCCGCGGGGAAGAATACCTCATACACCTCGACGCGCACGTAGGAGCCGGGGGCCGTCGGCTCGGCGAACACGGCGCGAAGCGTGTTGCCGTCGGCGGAGAACTCGACGTCGGGGATGTCGCGCGTCATGAGGTTGTCGCCCGACAGCAGCATCACGCGCGCGTCGTCGAGGCCGAAGGTGGTCCCCTCGGGCATGGTGAGCTCAAGGGCGGTCAGCGACTCGCCGGGGGCAGCCTGGCCCTCCCAGGTGACGCGCGTCTCGGTGGCGCCGTAGACCTCCGAGCCCGTGTCGCCGTTGGGGCGCGCGGTGCACTTGGCAGTGTCGAGCGCCAGCGCGTCGGCGGGCTGGGCGGCCTGCGCCAGCACGGCGCCGCACAGAAGCGCGAGCGCCATGAGCACGCCGACGAAGAGGCGGCGGGCGGCGGCGAGGCGCGCGTCGCGCGGACATGCGGCGCGGGCCGTCACGCGCGAGGCGATGGCGTTGGAGCGACGGGCGAATGCGGTTGGATCAGTCATGACGGCTCCCCCGATCGGGTGTGAGAGAAAAGGAGGCCCTTCCCGCCCGACTCAGGAGGGAAGGGCCCTGAATTCCACGTGAGGAACTGCGGAGCGCTAGAACCACTTGTTGGTCAGCTCGTCGAGCGTGCCGTTGTCCTTCAGCGTCTTGAGCGCGGCGTTGACGGCCTCGGTCAGCTCAGGGCTGTCCTGGGAGACCACGGCAGCGTACTCCTCGCCCGTGGCTACCTCGATGACGACCTGCGCGTCAGAGTAGGCGCTCTCCAGCATGCGGTTCACCACCGCGAGGTTGGTGCACACGGCGGTGGCGTTGCCCGACTGCATCGCGGCGAAGCAGTCCGTGGAGTTGCCGTAGCCCTTGACGGTGGCATTCGGGAAGTTCTCCTGGGCGTACGTCTCGCCGGTGGTGCCGGACTGGACGGCGATGACCACGCCCTCCTTGTTCAGCTCCTCAGCGGCGTTGTCAGGCGTGATGGCACCGCCCTTCATGGCGGCGACGGCCTGGTCGTCAATGTAGTAGGAGTCGGTGAAGTCGATCTCCTTGGCGCGCTTGGGATCCACCGAGATGCCGGAGAAGCCCACGTCAGCCTGACCGCCCGCGGCGATGGCCGGGGTGATGCCGTCAAACTGCAGGCTCACGAACTCGCACTCGAGGCCCATCTCCTCGGCGACGGCCTTCGCGAGGTCGATGTCGAAGCCCACGTACTCGCCGTCTTCGAGGTTCTCGAACGGCGGGTAGTCCGGCGACGTGGCCACCGTGAGGGTGCCCTCCTTCAGCAGCGTGAGGCCGCCTGCGCCGCTCTCGGCGGCCGCAGAGGAGCTCGCCGAGCTCGCGGCGTTGTTCGAGGAGCAGCCGAACAGGCCGAGCGCCGCGACCAGCGCGCCGCAGGCGACGAGCGCGCCCCACTTCTTGATCTTCATCTTTCTTCCCCTTTCCCTGCGCCCCTGCCCCGGGCCTCCCGGCGGGGCGCGTCGATCATCTCAACAAGGGCAATTATAAGGCGTTTGCCCGCAAAACGCGCCCATTCGTTGCATTCGTGTAAGGTTTGCGAGCGAACGAGCGCCGCTGCTCGCAGGCGGCGACGGCTGGCGCGGGCCTGCGGCGCAGCGCCAGCCGGCAGCATGGCTCGTGCCGCTGGCCTCGGCGCCCCGCGCCCGGCGCCTCGCGCCCGGCAGCCCGCTCCCGGCAGCTCCGGCGCGCCGCCTCAGTGCGGGCCCAGGTAGCGCAGGGGGACCACCGTGCGCGCGGGCATGGGAACCTTGTGCTCCTCGCCTTCGGGAATCTCGATCTCCGCCTTGAGGTCGAGCGTCTTCGCCCTGTTCACGGCCTTGGGCTTCGGATGCGCGCGCCGGTCGGACTCGAGCGCCTGGGCGAGCACCTGCATGCGCTCCTCCGCGCTCTGGATGATGCGCGAGCACTCCTTGAGCTCCCCGCTGATGTCGACCCCCTCCAGCTCGCGCACCGACTTGTACTTCAGGTCGTGCTCGAGGCTGGCCCAGAAGTCCATGGCGATGGTGCGGATCTGGATCTCGACGGGGATATCCTCCTTCGCGTCGAGGAAGTACACCGGGATCTTCACGATGAGGTGCAGGCTGCGGTAGCCGTTGGGCTTGGGGTTGGCGATGTAGTCCTTCACCGTGACCACCGTGAGGTCGTCCTGGTGCTCGAGGTAGTTCAGGATGTCGTAGGCGTCCTGCACGTACGACACGATCACGCGCAGCCCCGCGATGTCCATGATGTGCTCTTCCATGGCCTCGAGCGTGGTGGACTTGCCGTAGCGCTCGAGCTTCTCGAAGATGGACGGGATCGACTTCATGCGCGACTCGATGTGGTGGATGGGGTTGCGGCGCTGGCGCAGCTTGAGGTCCTGGTCGAGCGTCTCGAGGCGCACCTCCATCTGGCGCATCGCGGCGTGGTACTTCTGCAGGATGTCCTGCGCGGCGTACTCGAGCACCGCGAGGGCGTCGATGTCGTTCCCTGTGAGCATGCGGCTCTGGGTGAGCTTGCGCGAGCGCTGCTGCGACACGTCGTCCATCCCCTTGTGGTAGCCAGCTGCCGCGCTCGTGCGGATGACCTCGAGCGATCCGTCTGCCGTCATCGCGCCTCGCCCCCTTCCAGCATCTTCGCCATGCGCCACAGCTCCTCGAGCTCCTCGGTCGGCAGGTCCTCGACGCGCCGGCCCTGCCCCCAGGCGGCGCCTTCCATGAAGGCCCAGCGGCGGCGGAACTTCACGCACGTGGCGCGCAGCGCGTTCTCGGCGTTCACGCCCATGCGCCGCGCCACGTTCACGAGCGCGAACAGCACGTCGCCGAACTCGAGCTCGACGGCGTCGGCCGCCGCGGCGGCCTCGGGCGTCGCGCCCGCGTCGCCGCTCTTGACGATCTTGCCGCTCTTCGACCGGGGAGCCGCGGCGTAGGCCTCCTTCAGCTCGCCGACCTCCTCGGCCACCTGGCCCCAGATGTCGTCGAGCGCGTCCCACTCGAAGCCCGCGGCCGCCGCCTTGCGCGAGATCTTCTGCGCCTGCATGAGCGCTGGGAAGCTCGCGGGCACGCCGTCGAGCAGCCCCTCGGGCGCGCCGTCGCCCGCGTCGGCGGCGGCTGCGTCGGCCGCCTCCTTCTCGGCGAGCTTCACCTTCTCCCACAGCCCGAGCACCTCGCCGGAGTCCGCTGCGGCCTCCTCGCCGAACACGTGCGGGTGGCGGCGGATCATCTTCTCGTTGACGTCGCGGCACACGTCGTCGATGGTGAACGCGCCCGCGTCGGCGGCGATCTGGCTCTGCAGCACCACCTGCAGGAGCACGTCGCCGAGCTCCTCGCGCAGATGCGCGACCGAGCCGCGCTCGATGGCGTCGACGGCCTCGTAGGCTTCCTCGATCATGTTGTGCGCGATGGAGCGATGCGTCTGCTCGCGATCCCACGGGCAGCCGTCGGGCGCGCGCAGCGCCTCGATGGTGGCCACGAACGCATCGAAGTCGGGGTGGCGTTGCGCCGTCACCTCAGCTACGCTCTTGCTGGTCATATGCTTCTGAGCCTTTCGGTTTCTGCCCTGCCGCGCGCCAGACGGCGCCGCGGCCTCGATTGTCCCCCCTGTGCGAACCCCCATTATACCCCGCAGCGCAGCAGGGCGCCCCCGCACGGCCGTTCCGAAGAAAACTAGTGCATTTCCCCGCATGTTCGAGTACCATCAATTCTGTTTATTCATCAGAGCGCGTCCGCCTCACCCCACGTGACGCGGCTTGACGCGCTCTCGTCGGAAGCTGCCGGGCACCTGCTCGGCGGCCTTAGAGAAAGAGTTGACATGGCTGCACCTACCATGACCCCCGAGCAGCGCGCCGCTGCGCTTGAGAAGGCCCGCGTCGTCCGCGCCCAGCGCTCCGAGATCACCCAGAAGCTCTCCATGGGCATCATGACCCCGGCGGAGGTCCTCGGCAAGGCCGACGACCCGGTGATCGGCCGCATGAAGGTCAAGGCTTTCGTGAGCGCCATCCCCGGCTTCGGCAAGGTGAAGACCGAGAAGCTCCTCGAGGAGCTCGGCATCCCGGCCGACCGCCGCATCCAGGGCCTCGGCTCCAACCAGATGAAGAACCTGCTCGAAGCGCTCTCCTAGATCCGACTCTCATACGTCGGCGGAAGCTGCCTCAAGGGGTGCGCATCGGACGAGATGCGCACCCCTTGCGTTTTCCCGCCGCCGTTTTGGCAGAAATCTTCAGATGTTTGTCAATTTGAGGGGGAAATCTCGTCCGCGTGGATGCATGAGATAGCGGCGGGCAAAACTGACCTGGTGTTTTGCCGAGCACGTCAGGGACAGGAGCCCCAAAAGGCCCCAACAGCACCCTCAAAATGACAAACATCTGAAGATTTCTGCCAAAACCTCCCTCCGAACATGCAAGGAGTCCCGTCATGCCCCTGATTCACGTTGACACGCTCGACGACGCGCGGCTCGACGCCTACGCGCGGCTCACCGAGGCGCAGCTGCGCAGCCGCCTCGAGCCCGAGCGCGCGCTGTTCATCGCCGAGGGCGCCAAGGTGATCGAGCGCGCCCTCGAGGGCGGCATGGAGCCGTTGTCGCTGCTCATGGAGGAGAAGTGGCTGCACGCGACCGACGGCCTCATCGCGCGCATGGAGGCGGCCCGCCCCGATCTACCCGTGTTCGTGGCGCCGCACGCGGCGCTCGAGGAGCTCACGGGCTTCGAGCTCACGCGCGGCGCGCTCGGCGCGTTCCACCGCCCCGCGCTGCCGAGCGTGGAGGAGGTGGTGCGCGACGCGCGCCTGGTGACGGTGCTCGAGAACATCACGAACCACACCAACGTGGGCGCCATCTTCCGCTCGGCGGCGGCACTCGGCGTGGACGCCGTGCTCGTGAGCCCCACCTGCTACGACCCGCTGTACCGCCGCGCCGTGCGCGTGTCGATGGGCACGGTGTTCCAGGTGCCTTGGACGCGCATCGGCGACGACGCAGCGCCCGCGAAGGGGCGCCCCGGCCGCCCGTCGGCCGCATGGGCGAGCACGGGCATCCCGCTTCTGCGCGAGCTGGGGTTCACGGTGGCCGCCATGGCGCTCGAGGACGACTCGGTATCGCTCGACGACGAGTCGCTCGCGCGCGCCGAGAGGCTGGCGCTCGTGTTCGGCACCGAGGGCGACGGGCTTGCGCCCTCCACCATCGCGCAGTGCGACTGCACCGTGCGCATCCCCATGGCCCACGGCGTCGACTCGCTCAACGTGGCGGCCGCCTCCGCCGTGGCGTTCTGGCAGTTCCGGAATCTGGCGGGGCTCTCGCGCTAAGCGGGCCGCGACGGCTCGGAAGCGGGATGAAGCGGGGGGCGCGAGCGGGCAAGCGGCGGGCGCACCGCGGCAGCAAGAGCGCCGCGGCAGCAAGCACGCCGCGACTGCAAGCGACGGGCGCGCCGCGGCAGAAAGCGCCCCCGCGGCAGCAAGCGACGGGCGCGCCGCGACGACAAGCACGCCGCGGCAGCAGGCGCCCGCCACCCCCTACTTGTCGATGTGCTCGCGCGGGTCGTGCAGGTCGTTCGGCATCACGCGCACCTCGTCCCAGCCCATCTGCGCGAGCGCGTCGGCGGTGCGCCACGGCGGCGTGTTGCCGTCGAAGGGCGCGCAGTAGTTGAGCGCCTCCACGAGCGTGATGTTGTGCATGAGGTCGGCCATGGTGTCCACGTCGGGGATGGGCGGCAGGTAGAGCGCCGGCAGCCCGAGCGCGCGGGCCTTCTGGATGTAGGCGGGCAGCACCGTGAGGCCGTCGGAGTTGTAGAACACGCCTGAGTGGTCGAAGTCCGTCGCGCGCGTCCACCCGATCACCGACACGCCCATCTCCTGGTCAGGCGCGAGCACGATGCCGCCGCCGTCAACGCCGTCGAGCTTGTGCAGCGCCTCGAACCCGGCGAGCACGTCGTTCACGGTGAGCGCAGGCATGTCGGCGCCCATCGACAGGATGCAGTCGGCGCCGCGCTCCCACGTCTGCTCGAACGCGTGGTTGTAGTGCTCGTCGAAGCTCGCGCCCTCGTCGGCGATCATCACCAGCTCGCGCGGCCATTCCCCCGCGTCCGCGAACAGCTTGCGCATCGCCTCCACGTTGCCCGCGGGCGTCGTGGAGATCACGAGCTCGTAGACGTCGCGCACGCCCTCCTCGCCGCGCGCCTCGGCCGCCGCGCACGCCGCCTCGGAGCGCTCCTCGAGCGCGGAGAGCGCCGCGCAGCAGATCTCCACCACGTCGAAGAGCATGCAGTGGTACAGGGCGCTCGCCACCTCGGGCGCAAACGCGCCGTCCTTCAGCGTGGTCAGGCGCGTCTTCACCAGCCCGGCCTCCGGCACCTTGCTGAACAGCAGCAACGCGTTTCTTCGCTCTCTTGTCTCCATGCTCCCTCGCGCCTCTCGCCTCGGTTTTCGTGCGGAACCCATGCTAACACGCCCGCACCGCCCTCGCACGGAGCAGCAGCCCAGCGCAGGCTAGCCGTAGTAGCCGCGGTCGAAGGCGGCGTCTTTCGAGCCGCAGCCGCACTGGTAGCAGGTGGGACGGAAGTCGAGCACCTTGAGGTAGACGGCGGGGTTCTTCCGCAAGTTCGCCATCATGTTGTACACGGCTGCGCCGTCGATGGCCACGATGCGGTCGTTGTGCGCCTTCATGGCGAAGTAGACGTCGGCCGCCGTGTAGCCCTCCACGCGCAGCGGGTTCTCCAGGGCATCGAAGTACCGCGGCTCAGGCAGGTCGACGTAAGAGCAGAACTCCCGGTAGAGGTCGTCGTTCTCCGGCGCGAAGAGCGTCTTCGAGTAGTCGGGACGATGCGACAGGTGCGCTGTCTCGTCGGTGAGCGCCGCGTCGAGCTGCGCGAAGTAGTCACGCGCCGTCTGCCCGCGCTCGCACTCCCCCGCTGCGACCATCTGCTGTTCCCGCTCGTAAGACCCCATGCGAAACACCTTCCTCACTCGATGCGTCGCCCTCCCGCCAGCCGGTGGGAGGACGACGCCCATTATACGCGCTACTTCATGAGCGCGGTCACGGCCTGGGCGAACGCGATGGGATCCTCCACGGGGAGGCCCTCCATGAGCATGGCCTGGTCGTAGAGGATGCCGGTGTAGGTCTTCACCTTGTCGTCGTCGCCCGCCACGTGCGCGGCCTTCAGGGTGCCGAACACCGGGTGCTTGGCGTTCACCTCGAGGATCACGTGCAGCTCGGGAGCCTCGTCGCTGCCCACGGCGTTCTCCTTGAACATCTGCGCCATCTTGAGCGAGACGGCGCCCTCGGTGGTCAGCACCACCGGCGCGTCGGTCAGGCGCGTGGACACGACCACCTTCTCGACCTTGCCCTCGAGCGCCTCCTTCATCACGTCGAACAGCGCGGAGTTCTCCGTGGTGGCCTCCTCGGCCTCCTTCTTCTCCTCGTCGGTGGTCAGGCCCAGGTCCTCGCCGCCGACGTTCTTGATCGTGAACACCTTCGGCTCGGCCTCGGCATCGCCCTCGGCGTCCATCGACACGATGTCCTTGCTGGAGTAGGTGCCCAGCGCCATCATGCAGAACTCGTCGACGTTCTGATCGCACAGAAGCACGTCGTAGCCCTTCGCCAGAACCGTGGTCACGATGGGCATCTGCGCGAGGCGCTCGAGCGAGTCGCCTGCGGCGAAGAAGACGGACTCGGCGTCAGCCGGCGCCTGGCTGAGGTACTCGTCGAGCGTGATCATCTTCTTCTGCTTCGCCGAGTAGAACAGCAGGAGGTCGGCCAGCACGTCCTTGGCCATGCCGTAGCTCGAGTACACGCCGTACTTCATGGTGCGGCCGAACTCGCCGAAGAACTTCTCGTACGCCTCGCGGTCGTTGTCGCGCATGTCGGCCAGGTCGGACTTGACCTTCTTCTCGAGGCGGCGCGCGATGGCCTTGAGCTGGCCGTTGTGCTGCAGCGTCTCACGCGAGATGTTCAGCGTGAGGTCAGCCGAGTCGACCACGCCGCGCATGAAGTTGAAGTAGTCGGGCACGAGCTCCTCGCACTTGTCCATGATGAGCACGCCCGAGCTGTACAGCGCGAGGCCCTTCTTGTACTCCTTGGAGTACATGTCGTAGGGCGCGTGGCCCGGCACGAACATGAGCGCGTCATAGGTCAGCGTGCCCTCGGCATGCAGCGAGATGGTGCGCGCCGGGTCCTCGAAGTCGTGGAAGTCGGTCTTGTAGAACTCGTTGTACTCGTCTTGGGAGACGTCAGCCTTCTTGCGCTTCCAGATGGGGATCATGGAGTTGATGGTCTCGACCGCCGTGTAGTTCTCGAACTCGGGCTTGTAGTCATCGGGCGCGTCGGCCGGCTTCGGTTTCATGCGCGACTTCTCAAGCTCCATCTGGATGGGGTAGCGCACGTAGTTGCTGTAGCGCTTGATGAGGTCGGTCAGGCCGTACTCGCTGCAGTAGGTGTCGTAGCGCTCGTCGTCGGTGTTCTCCTTCAGGAACACGACGACGTCCGTGCCGTGCTCGGCGCGCTCGGCGGCCTCGATGGTATAGCCCTCGATGCCGTCAGACTCCCAGGCCCAGGCCTCGTCGCTGCCGTAGGCGCGCGAGACGACGCGCACCTTCGAGCCCACCATGAAGGCGGAGTAGAAGCCCACGCCGAACTGCCCGATGATGTCGACGTCAGCCGTGGGCTCCTCGGCGTTGGCGGTCTTGAACTCGAACGAGTCGGAGTGCGCGATGGTGCCGAGGTTCTTGTCGAGGTCGTCCTTGCTCATGCCGATGCCGTTGTCGGACACGGTGACGGTGCGCGCGTCGGCGTCGAACGCCACGCGGATGGCGAGGTCGGCTCGGTTGATCTCGACGCTCGAGTCCGTGAGGCTCTTGAAGTAGAGCTTGTCGACCGCGTCGGACGCGTTCGAGATGAGCTCGCGCAGGAAGATCTCGCGATTGGTGTAGATGGAGTTGATCATGAGGTCGAGCAGCTTCTTGCTCTCGGTTTTGAACTTGCGCATGGGCATCGTCCTTCTTTCGCTTGCGGGTGGCTGAGGTGTTTTAGCAGTCACAGCCTTCGAGTGCTAAGAAGGAATTCTATAGCGCAGGAAATCTCTGTCAAGCGCCATCAGATTTTCGCCATGTGCCGGACGGCGCTTTGCGCCTCATCCCCTCCGCCGCCTTCCCCTCTCTCCCTTCCTCCACGTCGCCTCTTCTACATCATGCCCTCCGCCCCTTCCTCCCGCCCGCCTCTTCCGCCTCATCCCCTCTGCCGCCTGTTAATCTTTTGTTACGCGTGGCCGACCTGCACCCGCCATGCGTCCACGCGCGCGTTAGAATATGCGGTTACAAAGAGTTGACCGATTAGTACGGGAGATGAGCAACCGTGGAAAAGAAGGACATCGACTGGGGCAACCTCGGCTTCGGCTACATGGAGACGAGCTACAGCTACGTGTGCAACTACAAGGACGGCGCGTGGGAAGAAGGCGGCCTGACCACCGACCACAGCGTCACCGTGAGCGAGTGCGCCGGCATCCTGCACTACTGCCAGGAAGTCTTCGAGGGCCTGAAGGCGTACACCACCGAAGACGGGCGCATCGTGTGCTTCCGCCCCGACCTGAACGCCGCGCGCATGGCCGACTCCGCCAAGCGCCTGGTCATGCCCGAGTTCCCGCAGGACAAGTTCGTCGAGGCCGTGAAGATGGTCGTCGAGGCGAACAAGGAGTGGGTCCCGCCCTTCGGCTCGGGCGCCACGCTGTACGTGCGCCCCTACATGTTCGCGACCGGCGTGGTCATCGGCGTGAAGCCGGCCACCGAGTACCAGTTCCGCATCCTCGTCACCCCGGTGGGCCCCTACTTCAAGGGCGGCAAGGAGGCCATCACCATCACCGTGGCCGACTACGACCGCGCAGCGCCGCGCGGCACCGGCGACATCAAGGCGGGCCTCAACTACGCCATGAGCCTGCACCCCTACGAGGAGGCGCACAAGCGCGGCTACTCCGAGAACCTCTACCTCGACTCCGCCACGCGCACCTACGTGGAGGAGACCGGCGGCGCGAACGTGCTCTTCGTGGACAAGCAGGGCAACCTCGTGGTGCCGCAGTCGCACACGAACTCGATCCTGCCCTCCATCACGCGCCGCTCGCTCGTCACGGTCGCCAAGGACATCCTGGGCATGAGCGTCGTCGAGCGCCCCGTGAAGTTCGAGGAGGTCACCAACGGCGACTTCGTGGAGTGCGGCCTGTGCGGCACTGCGGCCGTCATCTCGCCGGTGGGCCACATCGAAGCTGAGGGCGTCGACGTCACGTTCGTCGACGGCGCCGAAAACGCCGGCCCCGTCATGAGCAAGCTGCGCCGCACCCTGACCGACATCCAGAGCGGCGCCATCGAGGGTCCCGAGGGCTGGATCGTCGAGATCTGCTAGCGCACGAAGCGATCGCAGGAGCGCTCTCATTCGCGTTTGACGCGAGGCTCGCCGTTTGCAGCAAGCCTCGCGTCAAACGCCGGCAAGCGCCCCTCGTCCACGGGCGGTGCGACGCGGCTGCGTCGCACCGCCCGTTCGCTTGCTAGATCCCCAACTCCTCGTAGAGCCCTTCGAGCAAGGATGGGTCTTCCGCGACCTGCTTGAGGTCATCTAGGCGACCGTCGGCAAGCAGCCGCGAGACCAGCTCGCCATAGCGCTTCTCCGCCTCGGCACGTCCCTCGGCACGCCCCTCAGCACGTCCTTCGGCACGCCCTTTGGCACGTCCCTCGGCAAGGCCTTCCTCAATGCCCATCGCAAGCCCTTCCTTGCGGCCCTCGGCACGACCTTCCTTGCGTCCTTCGGCAAGCCCTTCCTTGCGGCCTTCTTCCAGACCCTCTTTACGGTATACGCGCTTCGCCATGCGGACCTGCATGGCGGCGTCTTCTTCGACAGTCATGACTGAGAACACCTGCTCCACCCACCTTCGGTCTCGATTGGCCTCGCTTACCTTGCCGTCGATCATCCTGACCAAAGGGTCAGCGCCGACAACTCCGTCTCTCACGTATTTTAGCAGGCTCCGCAAACGGCTGTCCTCAACGCCTTGGTAGGCCGCCGCGTTCAGCACGACCCAATGCGACCCGCACCCCGAGAGCAGCGACGGATGCTCCACGCACACGCGCTCGAAATCGTAGCGCGGCAGACCGTCCTCATAGGGGTCATCAGTGCAGATAAATATGATGAAACTGTCAGGCAGGAGGTCATAGTCCTCCCCCTTGCGCAAAAGCCCCACGTCGATGACGGACTGGTAGTAGCGGAAGCGCTTGTCGATGCACATGCGGCCGTATGCTTGCATCTCGACGTCGTAGACCGCCTCCTCGCCGACGAGGTAGGCGTCGAGGCGCACCCCGCGCCCGTCGATCGTAGGCTCGATGACTTGCTCGACGTTATGGTACACAACTCGGCCCACCTCAACGCCGAGCACGACTTCCACCACCTCCCGGCACACGGCTTCATCAGACATGACGCGATCGAACATGGGCGCATCTGCGAACGTCAGATTCCTCGTCTCCATCGGGTCCTCCTGCCCTCTCGTTAACATGGGCATATTATAGCGTACTTTTGTACGAAAAACAAACGTTTGTTTGTAAAATGACTACAAGACATCGCGACAAAACAAGGCATAAGAATCTTTTATTGTTCGATAAAGAAAAAGGCTTCGAACTGGGCTTTTGCTCGAAAAAAGACCAGAGCAGAAACCCAAGGCGGCCAGCCTGGACTACCCTGCATCGAAGCAAAGCGCAGAGGGCCCGCCACATGGTGGCGGGCCCTCTGCTGTCAGAGCTCTTGTCGCCGCCCCGAGCGCTTATGCGAGCTCGTAAGCGAACGTGATGTTGTAGAGCTGCACGCCGCCCTTCTTGTACACGCGGATCGACGTGAGGTTCCCGTGCTCGTCGTATTTGAAGTCGTAGTACTTCACCTCGACGTCATCTTGGTAGTAGCGGACCTTCGAGTACTTGCCGCCCGAATACTGGATCACGTACTCGTCACCCGAAAGCTGCACCTCGTCGCCTTCCCACGTGCCCCTCTTGAGCGACACGAGCTTGTTCGCGCCGTCGTAGGTCGGCGCCAGGTACGCGCCAGCGCCCTTTCCGTCCTCGGACAGCTTCAGCGTCTTGGGCACCTTCTGCGCCGTGACGTAGCTGACGTCGACGGCCCACTCGTGCTTGCCCTTCGAGGCTACCGTGTTCAGGTTCTTGTCCTTGTCGTAGGTGAACAGCACCGTGTCGTTCGACGTGGTGTCGTCATGCACGACCGTGAACTTGTTCGCGCCGTAAGCGCTGCCCGAGAGCTTCTCGTTCACGATGGACGTCTCGAAGTCATGGCGCACGACGCCGCGCCCGTCTCCCTCGTCGGCGTACGTCCAGCCGATCACCTTCGACGCCGAGCCGTGCGCGTCGTAGGACAGCTGCACGCGCGAGAGCTCGTTGGTGCTCTTGTAGAAGGTGGCCGTCTTCACGTTGCCCGCGTCGTCGTACTTCCACTCGCACTTCTCCACGAACTTCTCCGTGGGAAGCGGGAAGCGGCAGTCGCTCACGAGCGCCTCGCGCACGTTCAGGAAGAACGGGTTGCCCTCCACGAACGACAGCCCCTCGAGCAGAGCCCCGGACGTGCTCTCGATGGCCGAGTCAGCCTCCGCCGAAGCCGTGCAGTCGGAGAGGGTGGCCTTGGCCAGGCGGTATGCGGGCTCGCTTGCGCCCGCGCCCGCAGCAGCGCCCAAGGCCGCCGCCACCGCGACGCAGCACGCGATCACCGCCACCACGACGGCGGCTCTCGTGCGCGCAAGCTCGCACGGCGTTGCGCCTCGTTCGGCGTGCGTCGTCTTTCCCGACATGAGAGCCCCTACAGGTTCTTCTCGATGGCCGCGATCTCCTTGTTGGCGATCTTGTCGCACGTCTCGCCGCCGCAGGCGTGAGCGTCAGGGCAGGGCGTCTCGCCGTCGATGACGCACTGGCAGTGCATCGGCATCAGGATGAACTTGTACACGAGCGCCGCCAGGACGCCGCCGACGAGCGGGCCGACGGTGTACACCAGGATGGCGTCCCAGCTGAACGCCAGGTTGCCGAAGCCCACCATGTAGCCGACCAGGCGCGGGCCCAGGTCACGCGCGGGGTTCAAGCCGGCGTTGGTGAGCGGGCCCACCGTGCCGATGATGATGGAGACGGTCAGGCCGATGAACAGCGGCGCGAGGTGGCTGTTCGGGCGGCCGGTGTTCTCGGTGGAGGTGAGCGAGAAGATCACGAGCACCAGGATGAACACGCCGAGGCCCTCGGCGCAGGCGCCCACCACGTTGCTCACGATGGCGGCCGAGTTGTTCGGGAACACCTCGCACCAGATGCTCGACGCGGCGTTCTTGGCCATCATGGTCACGCCGTTGTCAGCAAGCCACTTCATGACGGTGTCGGCGAACAGGCCCCACAGCGCCATGGCGGCGACCCACGCGCCCACGAACTGCCCGATGAGGTAGGGGATCAGCTCGCACGCGGGCATGCGCCCGGCGACCACCATGGCCACCGAGACGGCCGGGTTGAAGTGCGCGCCCGAGAAGTGGCGGCACACGTAGATGGCGATGGCGATGGTGATGCCCCACATCAGGCCCACCTGGTAGTTGCCCGTCATGGTGCCGCACAGCGACGTCACCGCCACGGCGCCGATGCCGAAGAAGCACATCATGAACGTGCCGATGAACTCTCCGGTGATGAGTTTCAAAGTCTTGTTCTTCATCATTGATCCTTACTTTTCTGCTTCCTGCATGAGGTTCGTTTCGATCAGAAGGGAGTCCTCCACCAAGACCAGCGGAAGGAGCCTCCCCAGGTTGCGATAGAAGTCGGTTTGCGCGCAGCTGACGACCGAGGCGCTCATCGCGCCCACCCACGGACGCACGTAGCGTGCGAAGAAGTCGCTGGCGAGCCGCGCGAGCTCGTCGGCGCGCGCCGCAGCAGCGTCCCCGCCCGCAGCGTCCCCGTCCGCAGCGGCAGCCTCGCCCGCCAGCGCCGCGTCGCGCAGCACGGCGAACAGAAACTCGCACATCGTCGCCAGGTGGTCGCCCGGCTGCTTGCGGCTCTCCGCGAGCACGAGCCCGAAGCGCTCGTAGGCCCGCTCGACGGCTACCGTGCTCGCGCCGCCCAGACGGCGCTCGCCGTCGAGGTAGTACGACGCGTACGGAGGCGCGAGCATCTCGAACGCCCCTATGAACAGCGACGTGTAGTCGCGCTCAAGCTCGAGGCCCTCCGCGCGCTCGGCGGCTGCAGCCGCCTCGAGCGCCAGCGCGTGCTCGTCCGCCTCGTCGGTGAACAGCCCCGCCAGCTCGCGCGCGCACGCGGCAAGCTCAGGGGCGCCCGCGCCGTCGGCCGGGTAGCGCAGCAGGCGCGCCGTCAGGCGAAGCACCGTGGCTTGGCAGATTAGCTCCTCTTCGGTCATCAGCATGCGGCGCACCCTAGAACTTCCCCACGTAGTACACGTTGGGGCTGGTCCCGTACTCGGGATGGCTCACCGACACGTCGGAGTCGGCCAGGGCCTTCGCGATGTCGGACTCGGGGTCCTCCACGTCGCCCCAGATGCGCGCGCCCGCCGGGCACATGTGCACGCAGTAGGGGTCATCGCCCGCGTCGATCAGGTGCTTGCAGAAGTTGCACTTCTCGGACTTGCCCGCGTCCATGAGGAGCGACTCGCTCGTCACCTTGAAGTTGCCGTACGGGACCGGCGCGCCGGACTCCTTCGCCACCTCGGCGCCCGAGGACGTGCAGCCCTCGATCAGCTCGTCGGTCGACGCGAACTCGTCGAACGCCTTCGGGTCGCGCATCATGGTGAAGCCGTAGGGGCACGCCGCCACGCACGCGCCGCAGCCGATGCAGGCCGCGTCGTCGTGGATGGTGAGCCCGTCTACCTTCTTCTGCGCCCCCACCGGGCACGCCGCCACGCAGGCCGCGTTGTCGCAGTGGTTGCACATCGTGGGGATGTAGCGGTACGTCACCTTCGGGAACGTCCCCGACATCACCGTCTCGTGACGCGAGTAGAAATGCCCCTCGCCCACGGTGTTCTCGATCTTGCACGCGATCTGGCAGGCGCTGCAGCCAACGCATTTGCCCAGGTCGATGAGCATTGCATACTTGGTCATATGCCTACCTCGCCTTCTTGATCGCAACGCGCGTGACGCCGCCGTGACGCGCGGTCGAGGAGCTCAGGCGCTCCCACTCGGCCGGCAGGATCTCGTTGTTGTTGCCGCCGCGGGGCTTGGCGTGCTCGAAGTCAACCGCAGCCACGTGCCCGTAGGCCCAGTGCCCCTGGCCGTAGCACTTCACCACCACGCCGGGGCGCGTGCCCTCCCAGCCCTTCGCGTGCACCGTGATCGAGCCGCTCGGAGAAGTCACCACGATCTCGTCGCCGTCCTTCAAGCCGAGTTTTCTCATGTCGGACGGGTTGACCTTGAGGACGTCATCCCACGCCTCGTCACCGGGATCGGAATCCTTGAACTCCTGGTACCACGTGAGGTTGGCGCTGCGGCCCTCGCGGTTCAGGCGCGAGCGGTGCTCGCTGAACACGAACGGGAAGTCGCCCTCGTCGCCGTGGCGCAGCGGCTCCTCGTAGTGCGGCACGAAGCACAGGCCGTCGCGTGCCTGGTAGTTGCACGCCTCCATGAGGGAGTTCACGTCGGTCTTGTAGCTGTTGCAGTGCTCGAGCAGGATCTCGCGCAGCGTCTCGCTGTAGAACTCGAACTTGCCCGTGTGCGTGCCGAAGTCCTTGTAGTGCTTCTTGTAGGTCATGCGGTCGGAGTTCCACACGCCGTTCTTCAGGAAGTCGGACCACTTCTTGATGTCGTCGCCGCCGGCCGCCGCGGACGGGTCCCACGCGGGCTGCGTGAAGCGGCGCACCACCGACTGGCCGAACTCCTCGGCGTTGGTGGGACGGTTGCCGCCGTAGGCGTCGTGGCATTCGATGGAGTAATAGTCGTAGAGCTTGCTCCAGCCCTTATCGCGCAGCTTCTCGGCGAGCGCCCACGCGATCTCCGTCTCGTCGTTCCTCGCCTCGAACAGCGTCTCGACGCACGGCTGCTCGACGCTCAGGTAGCCGTAGAGGTTCTGCTTGTTCTTCACGAAGCCCCACGCCTCGAACATATGGTGCTTCGCGGGGAGCACGATGTCGGCGAACTGGCTCATCTCGGAGGCGTTCGTGGTGATGTGCACGAAGAACTCGAGCTTGGGCAGCGCCTCCTCCCAGCGCTGGGCGCCGGTGCAGGAGTACGCCCAGTTGTTCCAGTACGAGATCATCATCTTGATCTGGTACGGCTCACCCGAGATGATGGCGTCGGCGACGCGGTTGGTGTTCTGGTTGTGGCCGGACTCGCCCTTCTCGATGGACACGAAGTCGAAGTTCTGGCGCTGGTCGGCCTTGGCCTTCTTCAGGCCCTTCTTCGCCTTGGAGTCCTTGTAGGCGTACATGTCGGCCAGATGCCCCGTGGAGATGCTCGGGCTGCGCATCACGCCGCCCTCGGCCTCGTAGGAGCCCACCAGGCCGTTCAGCGCAAAGCACGCCATGCCCGTGTAGGCGCCGCGCGCCGTCATGCACACGCCCGGCGAGATCCACGAGATGGCCTTGTTCTTCTGCGTGGCGAACGCGCGCGCCACCTCCACGATGGTCTCCGCGTCGATGCCGGTTATCTCGGCCGCCCACTCAGGAGTCTTGTCGTGCAGCTCCAGGTTCCACCAGCGGCAAATGCCGTGGGTGTACTTCTCGTCGAACCAGTACTCGTTCGACGAGCTGGGGCCGCCCGGATACACCTGGTTGCCGCCGCGGTACTTCCCGTAGACCTCCCACAGGTTCTCGTCAAGCGGCTCGCCGCTGCCGAAGTAGTTGAAGCCGTCCTCGAAGTCGCCCACGAACTCCTTGTTCCACAGGCCCTCCTTGAGGATGACGTGCGCCATGGCCGAGGCCAGCGCGCCGTCGGTGCCCGGGATGATGGGCAGCCACTTGTCGGCCTTGGCGGCCGTGGCGGACAGGCGCGGGTCGACCACGATGATCTTGGCGTTCGCATGCATCTTGTCGAACTGGCTGATCGCGTTGGAGATCTGGCGGTTCGACGATATGGGGTCGGCGCCCCACATGATGACGTACTTCGTGTGGAGCATGTCGTAGTCGTGGTAGTCCCAGTATCCGCAGAGCGCGCCGGTGGCCAGCTTCTCAGCCTCGGCGCAGATGGACGAGTGGGAGAAGCGGTTCGGCGTGCCGTAGATCTCGGGCAGCGCCTTGTGGAAGACGTCGGCGATGCCGGTGGAGCGGCCCTTCGCCACGGCGAGCTTGTGAGCCTCGCCGTTGTCGCGCAGCTCGAGCAGCTTGTCCGCGATCTCGTCGAGCGCCTCGTCCCAGCTGACGGGGACGAAGCCCGGGTCGATGCCGCGGCCCTTCTCGGGGTTCGTGCGGCGCATGGGGTATTTCACGCGATCGGGGTCGTATTGCTGCTGGAGCGCCAGCAAGGCGTTAGGGCACACGCAGCCATGGTTGCCCTTGGCGTTGGGGTTGCCCTCGACCTTGGTGGCGCGGCCGTCCTGCACGTACACGCGCACGGCGCAGTTCGACGTGCAGCCCTGGCAGCTCGACATCACCCATTTGCCCGAGCCCTTGGAGGAGCCCGAGCTGGAGCTCACGTCCTCCACGGCACCGGGCGCCTCGGCGAACGCTGCCAAGGGCTGCGCGGCCAGCGCAGCCGCGCCGCAGGTGGCGGCGGATAGTTTCAAAAACGTACGACGATCCATGAGGTGAAAGTCCCCTCCTTTCTCTCTTCTTGCTTTCCTCAACCTGCTTTGAGGCCGCCCTCGCGAGGCGGCTCTGGGGCGCGTTAGCAGCAGCCGCAGCCGCAGCCGCCGTCCTCGTCGTCGCCGGTGTCGTACGGAATGTTGCCGCAGCCGGGGAACGGGCCGTAGTGGACCGAGCGGTCGCCCTCGATGGCAAACGCCGCGCCGAAGCGCGTGTTCTCCACCATGGCGCACGAGTTGCCGCACACGTCGAGCGGCACGTCCTTCATGAAGCGATGGTGGTCGTCAAGGTCGAAGTAGTCGGGCATGCCGGGGATGGTGCCAAGGTAGGTGGCCTTCTGGTTGTACTGCTCGCAGAGGTCCTCGAGCTGCGCGGGCAGCTTGAACGCGCGCACGGTGCGCGAGAAGAACGTGGCGCCCTCGACCTTGGCGGCCAGCTCGGCGTCGTCGACGTGCTTTACGCGCGAGGCGGTGTAGCGGAAGTCATCCCAGCCCACGCGGCGCATGAGACGGCGGAAGTCCTCGATGTACATCGCGCCGCCGATGCATTCCCCGCGCAGGACGGGATCGTTCTGCTGGGCCTCGGTCATGCGGCGGTCGACGAAGATGTCGGAGAAGTACAGCTCGCCGCCCTCCTTCAGCACGCGCCAAACCTCGGAGAACACCTGCTCCTTGAACGGGGAGAGGTTGATGACGCAGTTGGAGATGACCACGTCGATGGAGTCATCGGCGATGCCGAGCGCGGCGAGGTCCTCGATGTAGCCGCACTTGAACTCCACGTTGCTGGCGGCGTACCCGTATGCGCGCGCCACCTCGTCTTGGTACTTGCGGCCGACCTCGAGCTGGCTCTCGGTCATGTCCACGCCGATCACGCGACCCTTCTCGCCAACCAGCTTCGACAGCACGAACACGTCGCGGCCCGTGCCGCAGCCCAGGTCGAGCACCGTGCAGCCCTCGATCATCGGCGGAATGGGGCTTCCGCATCCGTAGAAGCGCTCGTTCACCTCAGCAGGCAGGCCGTCGATGATGTCCTGGACCTCCTGCGAGGCCGACGAGCACGAGCACACGCTCGTCTTCAGGTCGCCGGACGACTGAAGAGCGCTGTAGTACTCCTTGACCTTCTCGCGAATGTCTTCACTCATGCGCAAATCCTTCCTTCCTAGTCTTCGCCGCTCACCTGCAACCCTTGGCAATCCCCCCTTATATGCTTTATTTGATTGATTGCGGCCTATTACTATTGGTTTAAGTCCAATAGCAGTTTCAAATTGTAAAGTTTTACACGAAAATTACAAGAGGTGTGCCAAAATTAGTGCTTGACTGCTAATAGATTATGTCTTATATTGAGGACGGTCTGAAACACACAGGAGAGCGGTCGGCAGCAACCCCCCAAGTTGCCGGCCGCTCTCCTGTGTCATGAGACGGGAACGCCCGCGCACCGTGCGCGTGCAGGCGCCTTCTTCGGCCTCCCTTGCGGGCTTCTTGCGGGGCTTCGTTCGCGCGCCGTGTGCGGGCAGGCGCCTTCTTCACGCGAACGCGCCTCGCATCGCGCGCAACCGCACTTCCGCACGCACGGCCTTTCGCATGAGCGCGCCGCGTCAAGCCCGCAAACTCGCTCTCAGTACTTTATTCATTGTGGAATTCCGTATATAATTCATCGCAAATCAATCCTCTGGGGAAACGAGGCGCCATGAACCCTGCCCTTGCCGAGCTGCCCGTCATCCGACCCATCACCGACCTGCGCACGCAGCTCAACAGCGTGTGCGAGCAGGCAACCGAGACGTGGAAGCCCGTGGTGCTCACCAAGAACGGCGCGCCCTCCTACGTCCTGATGGACAGCGCCGCATACGAGGCCGCCGAGCGCAACAACCGCCGCTACCTCGCCCTGCGCGAGGCGGAGATCGAGGAGCGCTACCGCCCGCAGTCCATGTCCAAGGAGGAGTCGGACGCCAAGATGCGCGAGATCTTCGCGCTGTGGGGCATCGACTATGCTTGACATAGCCTGGCGCCCGCGCGCCCACCTTGACCGCGAGTCCATCGCCATCTTCCTGGCCGTCGAGCGCAGCTCGCCGCAGGCCGCCCTCGCCGCCATGCAGAGCATCGACGCAGCGCTTGACATGGCGCGCCGCTTCCCCGACGCAGGCGGGCACTTCCACCACGACAACCTTGAGCACGATTACCGCACCGTCCTGGCGAATCCCTATACCGTCTTCTACCGCTTCGACGAAGCCACGCTCACGGTGTACCGCATCCTCCACCAGCGCCAAGACATAGACGCCTACTCTCTCGTCGAGTTCTGACGCGCATCGCGCAGGGCGGCTCTTGCGGCAGGGCGGTCCTTGCAGCAGAGCGCTCCTTGCAGCAGCACGGCTCTTGCAGCCGAGCGGTTCTCCCTGGCTCCCGGCCCTCTTCTCTATGCTAGGCTCAGTCAGCTCATTTATGCTAGACTTAGTCAACTAGTTATTTGAAGCAAGCCAATCGGAGATCAAGGACAGCTTTATGGACTACGCCGCCTACTATCGCAAAGCCGAGGGGGACTACCTCGCCTACTACGCCGCCATCGCCCAGACCCAGGGGCGCGACCCCCAGGCGACCGCCCGCACGCGCGACGCCGACGGCACCATCCCCGAGGAAGCCCGCCCGCTGCTCTACAACGTGTCGGCCGAGATCAAGAACACGTTCCACGAGTTCGGCGCTCCCCTGCCGCCGCTTCTGGAAGGCTGCACCGTGCTCGACCTGTGCTGCGGAAGCGGCCGCGACACCTACCTGGCCGCCCAGCTCGTCGGCGCGCAGGGCAAGGTCATCGGCGTCGAGCCGGTAGCCGCGCGCCTCGCCGTCGCGCAGAAGTACCTCGCGCAGGAGATCAAGCAGTTCGGCTACGACGAGTGCAACGTCGAGCTGGTGAACGCCGCGCCCGAGGACCTCTCGTTCGTCGCCGACGGGTCGGTCGACGTGGTCATCTCCAACTGCACGTTCAACCTGTCGCCGGACAAGGAGCGCTACATCGCCGAGGTCAAGCGCGTGCTGAAGGACGGCGGCGAGTGGTACTTCACCGACGTGTTCTGCGACCGCCGCATCCCACAGGCAACGTCCGACCAGGTGGAGAACGTCGCCATGCGCCTGGGCGGCGCCCTGTTCATCGAGGACTTCCGCCGTCTGGCGCAAGCTGCCGGATTCCACGACCCGCGCTACCTCATGACGTGGCAGACGCCTGTCTCGCCCGACGAGGCCGCCGTCTACCCCGGCATCGCGTTCGCCACCATCACGAGCCGCCTCATCAACTCCGAGCTCACGTCCGACCACTGCGAGGACTACGGCGAGGAGGTCACCTACGACGGCTCGCTGCCCGGCTACCCTGAGTTCTTCCTGTACGACAAGGACATCAAGCTCCCCGCCGGAAAGGCGTGCCCCACGTGCGACAACGTTTCGGTGCTGCCGCTTGCCACGCGCTACGCGAAAGTCATCAGCGTCACCGGCTCGCGCGACGTGCACTACGGCGACATTCGCGGCGACCGCATCATCAAGTGCGCGCCCGACTTCGACGGCGTGGTGGACGAGGACGACCAGCCCATCCAGGTCAGCTGCTGCTAGCGAAGGCGCCGGGGGGCGCCCGGAGCCCGGAGCCCGGAGCCCGGAAGAGCATGCTCGAGGAGCAGCCGGCACCCCGCCTCTCCCCCGGCGTGCGAGGCGCCCGTCAGAGCAGGCGGGCGCCTCGCACGCTATAATGCTGCAAGCCAACTTACGACGAGGAGACAGAACTCTCAATGGAACCCATCAGATTCATGGTCGTCAGCGGATTTCTGGGCGCTGGCAAGACCACCACGATGATCGCCCTGGCCGAGCACATGAACCGCACCTACGGCGAGACGGCCATCATCGCCAACGACCTGGGTGCGAACCTGGTCGACACCAACCTCACGCAGACGAGCGGCTGCACTGTGGCCGAGATCGCGTCAGGCTGCATCTGCTACCAGATGGACAACACCATCGACCAGATCAGGCGCCTGCGCGACAAGGACGGCGCCGTGTTCGTCATGAGCGACATCCCCGGCTGCGGCGTGGGCGCGCTCGACCACGTGTACCACACGCTCGCCGACGCGCATGCCGACGAGTTCGTGCTGTCGCCGTTCACGGTGATCGTCGACCCCGAGCGCCTGCGCATGATCATGCCCGAGAAGGCCGACATCAACCTGCCCGAGGAGCTCGTCTACCTGCTGAAGCTCCAGCTGGAGGAAGCCGACCTCGTGGTGCTCAACAAATGTGACCTGCTCACCGACGCGGACATCGCACGCTACGTGGACTTCCTCACAACCGCCGTGCCCGACATCCCCGTGCTCACCATCTCCGCGCGCGAGAAGGCGGGCATCGAGGAGCTGGCGAAGTACCTCACCACGCACGAGACGGAGCTCAAGAACTTCTCCGTGCGCAACAACCACGAGTTCGAGCAGGCCGAGGCGAAGCTCACCTGGTACAACCGCCGCGTGTTCTTCAAGACGAACTCCGGCGAGAAGATCGACATGAACGCCGTGGTGGACGACCTCATCGAGGAGATCCGCATGGGGCTCATCGAGCGCAAGCGCAACGTGCCGCACCTCAAGACGTTCGCCACCTCGGGCAACGGCGACTTCAACAAGGCGTCGCTCATCGGCGTGGACTACGACACCGAATACGAGCAGGAGTTCCTGCGCGGCCACAAGAACATGCGCATGATCATCAACGCGCGCGCCGTGTGCGAGTCGCGCCCGATGGCGCGCATCGTGGACGACGCCGTGGACGAGGTCTGCGACCGCTACGACCTCGACTGCCAGGTGTTCTTCACCGAGTGCTTCGGCATGGCCGACGAGGGGCGCTAGGGCGCGAAGCTGAGGGCACGCATCCTCGCCGCCACCCAGGCGCCTGGCGCCGCACGGACCCAAGCGAGACCGACCGAGAGACGAGCTGGAACGAGTCATGACAGAAGAGAAGAACCATACTGAAGGCGTAGAAGGCGCCGAAGGGACGCCCGCCGCGAACGCGAAGGGCACGCAAGGCGCGCAGGGCGCGAGCTCGGGCGCGAACGCGCCGCGGGAGGCCGCAGGCGCGCAGGGCGCCGGGCGCGACGTGGCGCATGCGTCGCTCGTGCCCTCGCTCGACGCCTCCCAGATCCCCGACGCGGAGCTCTCCATCCACGACCAGGTGCGCGAGTACTACGGGCGCATCCTGGCCGGCTCCGACGACCTCAAGACCAACGCGTGCTGCTGCACCACCGACGCGCCGCCGAAGTACGTGCGCGACGTGATGCCCGAGATCGCCGACGAGATCATGGAGCGCTTCTACGGCTGCGGCAGCCCCATCCCGCCCGCGCTCGAGGGCTGCACGGTGGTCGATCTGGGCTGCGGCGTGGGCCGCGACGTGTACGTCCTGTCGAAGCTCGTGGGCGAGACGGGGCGCGTGATCGGCGTGGACATGACGCCCGCCCAGCTCGACGTGGCGCGCGCCTACCAGGACGAGCAGGCCGCGCGCTTCGGCTTCGCGCGCTCCAACGTGGAGTTCAAGTGCGGCTACATCGAGGACCTCGCCGAGCTCGGCATCGAGGACGGCACGGTCGATCTGGTGGTGTCCAACTGCGTCATCAACCTCACGCCGTTCAAGGAGCAGGTGTTCTCCGAGGTCTACCGCGTGCTCAAGCCCGGCGGCGAGCTGTACTTCTCCGACGTGTTCTGCGACCGCCGCATGCCGCCCGAGCTGCGCGACGACCCCGTCCTGCGCGGCGAGTGCCTCGGCGGCGCCATCTACCTCGACGACTTCCGCCGCATGATGGCGCGCCAGGGCTGGGCGAGCTACCTCTACACCGTGATCGACGACATCCACGTGAGCGACCTGGCCCTCGAGACGAAGCTCGGCTTCATGGGCTTCACCTCGCGCACCGTGCGCGCCATCAAGGCCACGGGGCTCGAGGACGCCCACGAGAGCTACGGGCAGACCGCGCGCTACAAGGGCACCATCCCCGAGATGCCGCGCTACTTCGACCTCACCGACGAGATCCGTCTCATCAAGGGACGCGACGTGGCCATCAGCGGGAACATGGCCGAGATGATCGCCCAGTCGCGCTACGGCGCGCACTTCGACATCCGCCCGCGCGGGGCGCACCGCGGCGCGTTCGACTACCAGCGCGCCCAGGACGCCGTGGCCGCGCGGAGCGGCAAGAAGGCCGTCGACCTCGCGTACGTGGACGAGGCGCTCGCGCGCATCGGCGAGCCGAGCTTCGAGGAGCGCGTCAACTCCGCGCAGGTGCTCACCGCGCCCGCCACGCCCTCCCTCGCCACCATGCAGGTCAACATCACGTACGCCTGCAACCTGGCATGCCGCCACTGCTACCTGGAGTGCTCGCCGAGAAACCGCGAGGCCATGAGCCGCGAGACGCTGCAGGCGTGCCTCGACGCGTTCGACGCCGGCGGCTTCAAGGTCATGGACATCACCGGCGGCTCGCCCGAGCTGCACCCCGACTTCAGCTGGTTTCTGGCCGAGGCGGCGCGGCGCGCGCAGGCCGCGGGCGAGCACGTCATCGTGCGCTCGAACCTCACGCTGCTCGACCAGCCCGAATACGCGCACTTCATCGACGAGTACGCCGCCGCGGGCGCGCACGTGACGGCCTCCATACCCTACTACAGCCCCGAGACGGCCGACGCCCAGCGCGGCCGCGGCGTGTTCGAGCGCGCCATGCGCGTGATCCGCCGGCTCAACGAGCGCGGCTACGGCTCCGCCGCAGGCGGGCTGCCGCTCGACCTGGTGTACAACGTGAGCGGCCCCTTCCTGCCGCCCCCGCAGGACATGCTGGCCGACCTCTACCGCGAGGAGCTCGCGCGCCGCGAGGGCATCGAGTTCAACGACCTGTTCGCGTTCAACAACTACCCGCTCGGCCGCTTCGCGCACGACCTGCTCGACGCCAACATGTTCGACTCCTACCTCAAGCTTCTGGTGGAGAACTTCAACGCGCTCGCGGTGCAGCGCATGATGTGCCGCGACCAGGTGAACGTCGACGTGGACGGCCGCCTGTACGACTGCGAGGTGAACCACGTGCTCGGGCTGCCCATCCAGCTGCCCGCGAACGCGGACGAGCCTGACGGCGCGACGCGCGACGCGCGCGTGGAGGACCTGGCGAAAGGCGGGCTGCCCGAGCGCTCGCTGCGCACGCACCCCGTGTGCTACAGCTGCTCAGCCGGCTTCGGAAGCAGCTGCGGCGGCTCCCTCGTGCACGAGTACAGCGCCGACTAGCGGCTTCAGACAGCTCGAACGACTCAGGTGCCGCCAGCAGCCGGGTTTCGGGAAAGCCGACGCTCCTCGTATTCCAAAACAGAATCGCCGATTCGACTCCTACGTGCGGTTTTGCGGAGATGGCAGGATTTGCGCGTCTGGCATAAGTCGCGCCGGGCTTTCAGAATGGGCATAGAGGAAAGGCGCTCAAGCGCAGCTTGGGAATGCGGCTTGGGCGCCTGAGCTCACCCTGTTTGAGCGAGGAGGCTGGCGATGGAGCTGAAGCAGTACAAGCACGGTGCTTTTCCCACCTGGACGCTGAAGGGGATCCTGGGGGATCCCCTTCCCGCTATAGACCCTGTTTACCATGAGGCAGTGGCGGAGTTCTTCGCTCCGAGCAACCGCTACGACGTCGCCGCCTATTTCCTCGCGCAAGCCTTCAACCTCGACGAATTCGCTATGGCGCGCGCCCTTCCCGGCACGCCTGCCGAGGTTGCCGAAAAGACCGGCTTCGACGAGGGCTTCGTCAAGGAGACCCTCGAGCGCCTGGTCGGACAAGGCAAGATCACCAAGACCCCGCAGATGTACGTAAAGCTCACCCCCGTTTCGGCGATCTACTGGGATTACATCATCTTCGCGATCGACAACAACGGCATTGCCATCGAGGGAGAGACCGAGAAGCTCGTCAAGCTGTGCAGGTCCTTGGCGAAAGACCCCGACATGTACACGCCCGACAAGCCGATGGTGCAGTTTCCCATGCGCTGCATCCCCAAAGGAAAGGCGATCAAAGGCGTGCCAACGCACCAGCTCCCACCGAGGAAGACGTAGAGCGCGTGCTGGCCGACATCGAGAGCCGCAACGTGATCCTGATCGGGTCGAACTCCCGATTGGGAGGCAACATCTGCGCATGCGATTTCGCCACCTGCTATCCCAACGGCAGGTTCCAAGCTTGGGCCAACAAGCCGAGTCGATTCAAGCCCGTCACCGACGCCGACAAGTGCGCGAAGTGCGCGAAGTGCGCGGAGCTGTGCCAGCTTGGCGCCATATCCATGGACGAAGACGACCTCCCTCAAGTTGATCCGGAGAAGTGCCTCGGCTGCGGGAACTGCGTGGTCTTCTGCGAGAGCGAGGCCAAGGAGATGGAGCTCGTCCATCCTGTCGAGTGGATCCCGGACGGCGACGTTCACCTGTTCACCCCGATGGCCCCGCGATAGGCTGCTGCGCATCGATTGTTGACAAGGTGGGACATGGGTGATTTCCACTGCCCCGTGGGGGCTCCGATGATAACCGGCGAAGGCTGCATTAACTGCAAGATGTGCCTTGCCGTAACCAAAGAGGAAATGGTTGCGGCCACGAAGATCGTGGGCGAGTACATTCGCTCCGAATCCGCGCTTCGCCACAGAGAGAAGGCCATCAAGAAGATCTCCGTCTGCGGGAAGGGCAGTGCCGGAAAGAGCACGGTAACCGCCCTGCTCGCGCTGAGCTTGTGCCGTCTTGGCTACAAGCCCCTCGTCATAGACACCGACGACTCGAACGAGGGCACGGCTTGCAAGCTCGGGATCGAGGAGCAGCCGCTGCCCCTGATGGATGCGTCGAGTCGTTTCGGCATGGACCCGCACGCCGATATGTCGTGGCTCTCGAAGGATCCGCTGTACATAGAGGAGATCCCTGCGGCCTACGTGGCTGAAGCCGACGGCGTGAGGTTCATGCGCATCGGCAAGATAGAGAACCCCTTCTAGGGATGCTCCTGCGATTTGGGGGAGATCGTCAAGCGCCTGATGCAGAACATCGAGCTTCGCGAAGGCGAGATGGTCATAGCCGATCAGGACGCCGGAACGGAAAGCTTCGGCCGTGGCGTTGAGCAGGGAAGCGACACCGTGCTCATAGTGACCGAACCTTCGCGCGACTTGCTTCTGCTGGCAGAGCGCATGAAATACCTGTCTGAGGGCATAGGGATGCGTCGAATTCGCGTCATCTTGAACAAGGTGAGCGGAAAGAAACAGCTCAAGTACATGAGGTCGCATCTTAACGACAGGGACATTCGATGGTTGGGGGCGCTGGGCCCCAGCGAAGGCGTCGCCCTTGCCAACCTGATGGGTGAGTCGCTTTCTGCCACCGAGCTCCAGGAAGAGATGGACAGGATCGTCCGGCTTATGCTCGATGAAGCCGAGATGAGCTACAGCAAGTAAGAACAACGGAAGGGATGCGAGATGTGCTGCGATCAAGACCATGGACATGACCATGACCATTGCCACGACAATGCGCAGGATTCGGCTGCCGCAAGCCAGGACGAGCGAATCCTGATGCTGCTCGAGCATCTGCACCACCATAACGGCGACCACGCCAAGGAGCTTGCCGAGTATCAAGGCGCCATAGGCGACGAGCGTGCCGTCGAGCATCTTCGTGAGAGCGTTGAGCTGATGGAGCACGCAAATGCGCGCTTGCTAGAGACCATCGAGATCTTAAGGGGGCGCGTCTAGCATGTGCCTTGCGTCTGTGTACGTAGAGAAAGGCTCGCCTGCCGCTCGCGAGCTTGTCATGGATAAAACCCAGAGCATCGAATGCGCAGATGGGCGCCTGGTTTGCAGAAGCCTGTTCGGCGAGCGCGTGGAGGTGGAGGGATCCGTGCGGCTGATCGACTTCTCAAACTCGTTGGTGCTAGTTTCGGCTGAGGCTTAGCTTTCCTTCGAGCAGTGGCGCAGCCTTTCCGAGTCCTTGGGACCCGATCCACCGACAACGCCCTCTTTCCATCCTGGGCACCGACAACGCCCTTTTCGCATCCACAATTTTGAAAAGCTGGATGCAAAATGCCCGTTGTCGGCGATTCGAGCCCCGAAAACCACCGACAACGGCGCTTTCGCATCCACTTTCCCCGAGAAATCGCCGATAACGGCCTTGTTTCATCCAGAATCACCTGGGAGGTGGATGGAAAAGCGCCGTTGTCGGTAACGTTGTCGACAATCGACAAGCGAGGCGGCGAGCGGGCCGCGGGCGAAAGGCGGGGAGACGGGCAGGCCGGCGAAGGTCGTCGAGCGGAAGGTCGGCCTGACGCATGCTTGAGGAGTTTTCTCGTTGCCTTCCGCTCTGTCAACGAATATGACATCCGTTTAAGCTAATGACATTGGCCCCTGGCCCCGGACTTCAAGGAGCACGGGTCCGGCGGGGTCAGACCGCAGGAATCGCGACCGTCCAGGCCCCGCCTGGCGCAGGTCCGTCCCGCAAACCCGCTCCGCCGCCCTGCGCCAGGCGGGGCTTACACGAGCGTCCTGAGCGAGGCGGCGACGCGTCGGCGCATGCGCAGGGCGCCTCTGCCCGCTCGGCGACGCAGGTGCACGGTGCCCTCGCTCCCCTGCAGAGACGCCGCCACGGTCGCCGCCACCACGACGGCTGCGCCGAGCATGCCCGCGCCGCCGAGCGTCTCGCCGAGCACCGCGGCGGAGACGGCTGCGGTGAACACCGGCTCGGAGCACAGGATGGCCGAGACGATCGTCGGCGGCACGCGCACGAGCGCCACGTTCTGCAGGGCCATGGGGAGGCAGGTGCCGACGCAGGCGAGGAGCAGGATCGCCGCGGTGCTATGCGCGGGCATCTCGGCGAGCACGGGGAGCGGCTCGGTTGCCGCAGCCGCCGCCAGCGAGGCCGCGAACGTGACGGCCATCTGCGCGGCCGCCAGCGCCAAGGGGTCAACCTCGCGCGCGCCGTTGCGGGTGAGCACCAGCATCAGGGCGAACGACGCCGAGCTCACCAGCCCGAGCAGCTCCCCCGCGCCGAACCGCGCGCCGCCCTCGCCGCAGCACAGCAGGTAGAGCCCTGCCACGGCGACCACCTGGAGGAGCACCGTCGACCTCCCGTAGCGCTCGCCTGCGAGCACGAGCGCGAAGAGCGGCGCGAACATCATGGGCAGCGACACGAAGAAGCCAGCGCTCGTCGCAGTCGTGAGGTCCACCGCAAGGCTGCAGGCGAGGTACGTGCCCGCCATGGCCGCGCCCGACGGGAGCCACGCCGAGACGCGCGCCTGACGCAGCGATCGCAGGACGCGCGGCCCAGCCACGACCATGAGCACCGCGAGGGCGATGCCGAACCGCAGCGCCATGCACCACAGCGGCGTTATGCCCTCGTACGCGACCTTCATCACCACGTTCCCCGCCCCGTAGATCGCGGCCTCCGCCACCACGAGGGCGATGTAGCGCCCGTTTCCTCCAAGCACCTGAGCAGCCTCCTTTTCCTTCCGCACGGTTTCAGCTTCCCAACAAGGCCTCCACATGATAGGGAACTTTCAGATAAAATAAAATCTTGAGTATGTTATAGATATACAAGGAATTCTTATATACGAGACGCCAGCGCGGCGCGGCAACGCGCGGCGCGATGGCGGAACGCGCGACGCGGCGAAACAGAGCGCACGAGACGCGGCGCGGCAAAGCGGAACACGCGAGACGCGGCGCGGCAGCGCGAGCCACGGAGAGCCAGGACGAAGCGAGGCGAGGCGCGATGGACCAGAAGTACGAGGCGTTCATGAAGGCCGCCGAGGCGGGGAGCTTCAAGGGCGCCGCCGACCTGCTCGGATACACCCAGGCAGGCATCAGCTACCTGATCTCGTCCCTTGAGAAGGAGATGGGGACGACCCTGTTTCTGCGCGACCACGCCGGCGCGCGCCTCACCGCCGACGGCCAGACGCTCCTCCCCTGGATCCAGGACGTCTACAACAGCGAGCTCGCCCTGCAGTCGAAGCTCGGGGAGATGCGCGACCTCGAGACGGGAACCGTGCGCATCGCCGCCTCGGCCAGCGTGTCCATCCACTGGCTGCCCGGGATCTTCGAGCAGTTCATGGCCCGCTACCCGCGCATAAAGCTGGAGGTCGCGTGCTTCGAGGACCAGGAGGACATGGAGGATCGCGTGCGCGCCGGGGAGCACGACTGCTGCTTCCTCATCGAGCCCTCGCGGCGCGGCTTCTTCACGATCCCGCTCATGCTCGACCCGCTCTACATCGTGGTGCCGCCGAGCCACCCGCTCGCGCATGAGCAGCGCTTCCCCTCCGAGGCGCTCGCGCGCGAGCCCTACGTCAAGGTGCGCAACGACTCCTACACCGAGATCGACGCGCTGTTCGAGCGCCACGGCGTAGCCCCGCGCACGCGCCTCGAGATGGACAACGACTTCGCCGTCATGGGCATGGTGGAGAAAGGGCTCGGCTACGGCGTGTTTCCCCAGCTCATCCTGAAGGACAATCCCTTCGACCTCGCGCTCGTGGAGCCCGAGTTCCCCTCGCCGCGCACGATAGCGCTCGCCGTCCGCGCCTATGCGAAGGCGTCGTTCGCCACGCGCGCGTTCATAGAGGCCACCCGCCGCTGGATCAGCGACAACGCCGGGGCAACGGGGGCAACGGGAGCGTGACGACCTCGTGGTGAGCGTGTGTCCATTGTGTTCAGTTTCCAAACGGCCTCCGTTTGCCCGTATATTGGATGGCGAAAGCACCACGGCACGCCCCGGAAAGACACGCGCATGAGAAACCTCCTCGACAGCCCCTTCTGCAAGCCCTTCGCGCCCATGCCGCGCCGCATCGGCGCGGATTCGCCCGCGCAAGCCGCCGCCAAGTAGAGCCTGCGCATGTTCGGCATCGTGACGGCGCACCTCTCGAAGGTGAGCGAGGAGGAGAAGGCCCGCTACCACGCGGTGTACTGCGGGCTGTGCCGCGCGCTCAAGGAGCGCTACGGGCAGGCGAGCCGCGCCGTGCTCACCTACGACCTCACCTTCTTCATCCTGCTGACGAACTCGCTCCACGAGCCGCCCGAGGAGCGCGGCGAGGAGCACTGCGTCACGCACCCCGTGAAGAAGATGCCCTACGCGCGCTCCGTCTGGACCGACTACGCCGCCGACCTCGCCGTGGCCCTCGCCTACCACAAGTGCCTCGACGACGTGCGCGACGAGGGCGCGCCACGCGCACGCGCCGGGGCCGCGCTGCTCTCGGGCGCCTACGCGAAGGCGCGCGGGCGCATCCCCGCGCAGTGCGCGGCCATCGAGCGCTCCATGGCCGAGATCGCGCGCATCGAGGCCGCGGTCACCGCAGGCAGCGCGCCCGACGCGGCCGCCGGAAAGCTGAGCCCTGCGCCAGAAGCAGCCTCTGGCAAGCCGGGCCCTGCGCCGGAAGCAGCCATCGCCGAGCCGAGCCCTGCGCCGGATCCCGCCCCCGCCTTCGCGCCCGACGCGGCGGCCGCCGCGTTCGGCGAGCTGCTCGGCGAGCTCTTCGCACATGAGCAGGGCATCTGGGCCGCCCCCATGCGCACGCTCGGCGACGAGCTCGGCCGCTTCATCTACCTCATGGACGCCGCCGTCGACTACGCCGACGACGCGCGCACCGGCTCGTACAACCCGCTCGTGCTCCTGGGGATGCCGCCGGAAAATATGAAGACTTTGCTCTCCGTGCTCATCGGCAACGCCGCCGCCACCTTCGAGAAGTTACCCTTAGTGCAGGACACGCACCTCATGCGCAGCGTCCTGTACTCGGGCGTCTGGCAGAAGTTCAACGAGACCTACGGTGGCGAGGACGAGGGCAAGGCCGAGAGCGCAAGCGAAGCCGCAGGCACGAGCACGGGCAGCCGCGCGCACGAGGACAAGGCCGAGAAAGAGCACCATGACTGAGAACCCCTACGACATACTGGGAGTTTCCCGCGACGCTTCGATGGACGAGGTGAAGAGGGCGTACCGCAAGAAGGCGCGCGAGAACCACCCCGACCTCAACCCCGGCGACCCCGACGCAGCCGCGCGCATGAACAAGGTCAACGAGGCGTACGACCGCATCACCAACCCCGAGAAGTACGCCCAGGAGGACGCCCGCCGACGCGCTGCCGCAGGCGGGGCGCCCTACGCGCCGGGCTACGGCTACGGAAGCCCCTTCGGCGGCGCGGGCGGCAGCACGGGCGCGGGCGGCAGCGCGAGCGCGGGCGGCGCC